>JBGPPD010000148.1:0-7713 GCA_041488375.1 Gammaproteobacteria bacterium
CGCAGCGTTCTGGCGTGTCGCGCTGTGCATCTGCACCACGCAGTTCGCCGCGGTGGCGCTGTCCACGCTGTGGGTGGCGACCTGGCTGCGCGACATCGCGGGCTACAGCACCGGGCAAGTGGCCAGGGCACTGTTGCTTTTTAGCATCAGCATGATCTTCGGCTACGTGGGATTCGGCAGGGCAGCGGATGCCCGCACCAAGCAGGGCAGGAGCACCCTGCCGCTGTTGACCGGGGGCCTCGCCGCGGCGTCCCTTTGCCTTCTGCTGGTCGCGCTGGGCGTGCGCACGGGGGCGATCGCGCTCTGGTGCGCGTTCTTCACCGCCGCCACCGCCGTCATGCTGTCCTACTCCATCTTCTCGCGCCGCTACCCCAAGGACATGGTGGGCCGCGTGAACACAGCCCTGAACGTCTTCGTGTTCATCGGCATGTTCAGCGGACAGGCGGCGGTGGGTCTGATTCTCAGTCTCTGGCCGCCGACGGCGACCGGCTATGCGCGCGAGGCCTACGACTGGGCGCTGGGTGCCCTCTGGCTCACCCAGTTCGCAGGCCTTGCCTGGCTCTGGTCGGGCAGGAAGCTGCTCGGCGCGCCTACGCCGTGAGGTAGATGTCCTTGTAGCTCGTGTACAGCGAGGCGGCGACGACAGGGGCCAGCACCAGCCAGCCAAGGCCCAACGGGATCGAGGCGAGCACGCTGAGGACCAGCATCACGACGCTGTAGACCAGGAACGGCACGATGTTCCTGAGGCAGCCGGAGAAGCTTTCCTTCATCGCCTCCACCGCGCCCTGGTTCTGGAATACCACCAGCGCGGGCGCGAACCAGATCGCCATGAACAGCGGCAGCATCAGCGCGAGCACCACCAGCGCGGCGAGCAGCCCCACCATGAAGGCGGCAGGGGAGGCGGCGCGGCCGCCACCCATGAAAACGCCGAAGGCGCTGAAGCCGGCGACGAGCATCACCAGCAGCACGATCGCGATTGTCGCCCCCAGGTAGATGGCGCCGACCGTCGCCAGCGGCCCGAGCTTTTCCTTGAAGCCCGCGAACAGGTGGCCGATCTCCAGCTCGTGCCCTTCCTCGATGGCGCGGCAGCCGATGACCACGCCGGCGCCGAACACCGGCGAAAGCACGGTCATCGCCAGGCTGCCGATGAACGGGATGAACGCCATCACCAGGAAGATCACGAAGGCCACCAGCATCAGGGCGATCCACATGCCCGCCTGGCGCTTGAACAGCTCCCAGCCCGAGGCGATCCAGTCCCAGCCGCGGCCGGCCGCGACCGCGCGGCCGCCGGGAACATAGCTGCCCTGCGTGGCCGAGCCGGGATCGGCGACGGCGGCGGTGGGCGCGGAATACGGATTGGTGCTCATGTCTTGTTCTCCCCTTGGAGTTCCTTCCTGCGTACGCGCACGGTGCCGATGGCTTTCGCCACCAGCGAGCCGTCGGCGTTCTTCGCCTCGGCTTCCACGAAGGTCATGCTGCGGCCGTCCTTGAGCACCCGCGCCTCGGCGATCAGCCGGTCGCCGCTGCCGCCGCCGACGAAACAGGTGCTCATGTCGATGGTGACCACGCCGGTCGAATCCGGGTGCAGCGTGCGCGCCGCGGTGCACAGCGCCACGTCGAGCAGCGACAGGATCACGCCCCCGTGCGCGGTGCCCAGGCTGTTGGTGAAGTGCTGCGGCAACGGCATCGACAGGCGCGCCGTGCCTTCGCCCAGCGCCTCGGTGCTCAGGCCGAGGTGCGCGACGAACGGGATCCTGTCCTGGTAGTCGCGGGTGAACGCGAGCCTGGCGTCCGCGCTCATATGATGGTCGCGCCGCCGTCCACCACGATCGCCTGCCCGTTGATGTGGCGCGACGCCTCCGAGGCGAGCAGGGCGGTGAGTCCCTTCAGGTCCTCGTCGTTGCCGACGCGGCGCGTCGGCGTCGCATCGATGATCCCCTGCAGCTCGGTGCCGAGGGTGGCGCGCGTCATCTTCGAGGGGAAGAAGCCCGGGCAGATGGCGTTGACCGTGATGCCGTGCGCGCCCCATTCCGCGGCGAGCTGCCGCGTCAGGCCGACCACGCCGTGCTTGGTCGCGACGTACGCCGCGGTGCGCACCAGGCGCGGGTCGTTGGCCTGGATGCCGTTGACCGAGGCGATGTTGATGATGCGGCCCCACTTGCCGGGGATCATCACCTTCTTCGCCAGCAGCTGGCTCAGGAGGAAGGTCGCCGTAAGGTTGAGGTTCACCAGCTTGTCCCAAGCCTCCAGCGGGTGATCCTCCGCCGGCGCGCCCCAGGTGGCGCCGGCGTTGTTCACCAGGATGTCCACGCGGCCGAGCTTCGCCAGCACCTGCTCGACCAGCGGCGCGATCTGCTCGCGCTTGCCGAGGTCGCAGACCCAGGCGCCGGCCTCGATGCCCTGCGCCTTGAGGTGCGCCACCGCCTCGTCCAGCTCGTCCTTCTTCCTCGCCGTGAGCGCGAGCCGCGCGCCCATCTCGCCGAGCGCCTCGGCCATCTGCAGGCCGAGGCCGCGCGAGCCGCCGGTGACCAGCGCGACGCGCCCCTGCAGGTCGAACAGCTGCTTGACGTTCATGGGGTCGGATGTTGTTATCGTGGCGGCTATGCTAGCACCGGACTCCCGCGCGGCGTACACGCGCGCCGAACTCGCGCGCCTCATCGCGCCGCGCTCGGTCGCCATCGTCGGCGCCTCGCCGCGCGCCGGCTCCTTCGGCATGCGCACGCTGGAGAACCTGGCGCATTACGGCGGCGCGGTGTACCCGGTGAACGCCAAGTACGAGCGCGTCGGCGAGCGCGCCTGCTACGCCTCGCTCGCCGCGCTGCCGCAGCCGCCCGATTGCGCGGTGCTGGTGGTGCCGCGCGAGGCGGTGGAGGCGGCGCTCGAGGAAGCGGCGGCGGCGCGCGCCGGAGCGGTGATCGTCTACGCCTCGGGCTACGGCGAGATGGCGCGCGAGGATGCCGCGCGCGCGCAGCGGCGCCTGGCCGGGATCGCGCGGGCGGCGAAGATGCCGATGCTGGGGCCGAACTGCATGGGCCTGGTCAACCACGCGCTCGGCGCGGGCCTGTCCTTCATCCCGGAATACGCGCGCGCGCCGCGTATGGTGAACTCGGCCGGTTCCATCGCGGTGGTGAGCCAGTCGGGCGCGCTCGGCTACGCGCTGGCGCAGGCCTGGGACCGCGGCCTCGCGATCCGCTACTTCTTTTCCGCCGGCAACTCCGCGGACGTGGATGTCGGCGACCTGGTCGCGGCGATGGCCGAGGATCCGGAATGCAAGGCCATCGCCTGCCTGTTCGAAGGCGCGGGAAGCGCCGCGCGCCTGCTCGAGGCGGGCGAACGCGCGCGCGCGGCGGGCAAGCCCGTGATCGCGTACAAGCTCGGCACGAGCGAGGACGGCGCGGCGGCGGCGCGCTCGCATACCGGCTCGCTCGCCGGCTCGGCGGTGGCCTGGCGCGCCCTGTTCGAGCGCGCGGGGTTCGTCCCGGTGGAGGACTTCGACGCGTTGCTCGAATACGCGCGCTTCTTCGCCGTCGCGGGCCGGCCGCTCGCGCGCGGCGTGGCGGCGATCTCCGGCTCGGGCGGAGCGGGCGTGATGGCGGCGGACAAGGCCTCCAAGCATGGCGTGCCGATGCCGCAGCCGCTGGAGGCGACCGGCGCCGCGCTGCGCGCCCTGGTGCCGGAGTTCGGCGCCGCGCGCAATCCCTGCGACCCGACGGGACAGGTATTGAACAACCCGGAGTCCTTCGGCGCATGCTGCCGCGCGCTGCTGGCGGACCCGCAATACGGGGTCCTGGTGGTGCCGGGCACCGTGGCGGTCGTCGAGACTGCCAAGGACCGTGTCCCGGCGATGGCGGCGCTCGCCCGCGAGCAGCCCAAGCCCGTGGTGCTGGTGTGGCTGTCCGAGTGGCTGCAGGGGCCGGGGTCCGGCGAGTACGAGAGGGAGGAGCGCATCCCGCTGTTCCGTTCGATGGAGCGCTGCTTCGACGCCATCGCCGCCTGGCACGCGCTGGCCGAGCGGAAGGCCGACGCCGCGCCGAGGCTTTCGGCGCCGGGGGCGGCGCGGGCGGCTCGCGAGATCCTCGCCAAGGGCGGTGCGACGCTCACCGAGAGCGAATCCAAGCGCGTGCTCGCCGCCTACGGCGTGCCTGTGGTGCTCGAGCGCCTCGCGCGCAGCGCGGACGAAGCCGCCGCCGCGGCGCGCGAATTCGGCTATCCCGTGGCGCTGAAGGCGGAATCGTCGACCATCCTGCACAAGACCGAGCTGGGGGTGGTGCGCCTCGGCGTCGGGGACGAAGCGGACTTGCGCCGCGCCTACGCGGAGATCGCCGCCGCGGCGCGCGGCCACGAACTGCGCGGCGTGCTGGTACAGCCGATGATCCCCGGGGTCGAGGTGATCGTGGGTGCGCGCGTCGATCCGGTGGTGGGTCCGCTGGTGGTGGTCGGCTCGGGCGGCGTACTGGTGGAGCTGGTGCAGGACAGCGTCGCGGCGCTCGCGCCGGTGTCGGCGGCGCAGGCCAAAGCGATGCTTACGCGGCTGAAGGGCTACAAGATGCTGACCGGCTTTCGCGGCAGCGTGCCGGTGAACCTTGAGGCGCTGGCCGAGGCCATCGCGCGCGTTTCGGAACTGGTTGCGGACCTCTCCGGCGACATCGAGGAACTGGACGTCAATCCGCTGCGCTGCGGGCCGCAGCGGGTCGTCGCGGTCGACGCGCTCCTGACCCGGTCCCTTAGCCTTTGAGCTGCAGCGACTTGAACTCGAGGAACTCCTCGAGCCCGTACACGCCGGCTTCGCGGCCGTGGCCGGACTGCTTGAAGCCGCCGAAGGGGGCGTTCATGTTAAAGGCGCCGCCGTTCACGTCCACCTGGCCGGCGCGGATGCGCCGCGCCACGCCCTGCGCGCGTGCCTCGTCCTTCGACCACACCGCGCCCGCGAGGCCGTAGGGCGTGTCGTTGGCGATGCGCACGGCTTCTTCCTCGTCCTTGTACGGGATGATGGCGAGCACCGGCCCGAAGATCTCCTCCTGCGCGATGCTCATCGAGTTCTTCACCTTGCCGAACACGGTGGGTTTGACGAAATAACCGCCCGGCACACCCTCGGGCTTCTCGGCCCCGCCGGTGAGCAGCTCCGCGCCTTCCTCGATGCCTTTCCTGATGTAGCCGCGCACGCGCTCGAGCTGCATCTGCGAGGACAGGGGCCCCAGGCGCGTCGCCTCCTGCATCGGGTCGCCGAGCGTGAAGCCCTTGGCGGCCTCCACCGCGAGCTTCGCCGCCTCTTCGTATTTTGATTGCGGAACGAGCATGCGCGTCAGTGCGGTGCAGGTCTGGCCGGAGTTGAGGTAGCAGCCGTTCACCGTGCCCTTCACCGCGGCGGCGAGGTCGGCGTCCTCCAGGATCACCGAGGGGCTCTTGCCGCCGAGCTCCAGGGCGATGCGCTTGACGCTTTGCGCACCGACCTCCGAAATCCGCTTGCCCGCGCGCGTCGAGCCGGTGAAGGAGATCATGTCCACCTGCGGGTGCTTCGCCAGCGCCTCGCCGACGGTGGGGCCGTAGCCGGTGACCAGGTTGAACACGCCTTTCGGCAGCCCCGCCTGCTCGATCACCTCGGCGAGAATGAAGGCGTTGAACGGCGCGACCTCGGAGGGCTTGAGCACCACCGTGCAGCCGGCGGCGAGCGCCGGGGCGACCTTGAGCGCGATCTGGTGCAGGGGATAGTTCCAGGGCGTGATGGCGCCGACCACGCCGACCGGCTCGCGCACCACCAGCGAGTTGCCCACGCGGCTTTCGAACTGGAAGGCGGGCGCGAGCTTCGCGTAGTTGGCGAAATTGGCGATCGGCAGCCCGGCCTGGATGCGCCCGGCGAGCTTGATCGGCATGCCGACTTCCTGCGCGATGGTCTTGGCGATCTCGTCGGCGCGCGCTTTGAGCCCGTCGGAGATTTTCTGCAGGAATTCGGCGCGCTTTTCCACCGGGGTGCGGCTCCAGCCCTCGAAGGCGGCGCGCGCGGCCGCGACCGCGGCGTCGATGTCCTTCTCGCCGCCCGCCGGCACCCGGCCCATCACTTCGCCGGTGCCGGCGTTGTGCACGTCGATCGTCTCGCGGGTGGAGGGGGCGACCCACTGGCCGCCGATGAAGAACTTTTCGCGATTCAGCATGGGATAATCCTAGTGAAAGAGGGCGCTACTCTAACGCCCCGCAGCGACCTGCCGCAATGAGGGAGACGATGCAGGAATCCAGCCAGTTCCGGCTGCTGAGCGAACGCCGCTTCGGCCCGTTCTTCGGCGTGCAGTTCCTCGGCGCCTTCAACGACAACGTGTTCAAGCAGGCGCTGGTGATCCTGCTCGCCTACCAGACGGCGAGCTTCACCACGATGTCCTCCGACACGCTGCAGAACCTGGCGCAGGCGCTGTTCGTGCTGCCGTTCTTTCTCTTCTCCGCCACCGCCGGCCAGCTCGCCGACAAGTACGAGAAATCCCGGCTGATCACCATCACCGTGACGATCGAGCTGGCGGTGATGGCGCTGGGCGCCGTGGGGCTGCTGACGCAGAACCTCGCCCTGCTGCTCGCCGCCCTGTTCCTGGGCGGGGTGCAGTCCGCGCTGTTCGGCCCGGTGAAGTACGCGATCCTGCCGCAGCACCTGAAGGAAACCGAGATCGTCGGCGGCAACGGCATGGTGGAGATGGGCACCTCCGTCGCCATCCTGCTCGGCATGGTGGTCGGCGGCTGGATGGTGACGCAGCCCGGCTGGGGCATCGCCGGGGTCGCCGTGTCGGCGATGGCCATTTCCGCGGGCGGCATCGTGCTCTCGCGCTTCATTCCCCGATCGCCGGCGCCCGAACCGGGCCTGCGCATCAACTGGAATCCGTTCACCGAGACCTGGCGCAACCTGAAATTCACCTCGCAGAACCGCACCGTGTGGCTGTCCATCCTCGGCATTTCCTGGTTCTGGTTCTACGGCGCGATGTTCATCACGCAGTTTCCGAACTTGTCCAGGAACGTGCTCGCCGCCAGCGAGCACGTGGTGACGCTGCTGCTGATCGTGTTCTCCATCGGCATCGGCGTGGGCTCGCTGCTGTGCGAGCGGCTCTCCGGCCGCAAGGTGGAAATCGGCCTGGTGCCCTTCGGCTCGATCGGGCTGACGCTGTTCGCGGTGGACCTGTGGGTGGCGGCGGAGATGCACGTGCCGCACGCACCGCAGGGCCTGGCGCAGTTCGCGCGCGATGCCTCGCACTGGCGCATGCTGGCCGACCTGTTCCTGATCGGCCTGTTCGGCGGCTTCTACATCGTGCCGCTGTACGCGCTGATCCAGACGCGCAGCGACCCGGCGCACCGCTCGCGCATCATCGCCGGCAACAACATCCTCAACGCGGTGTTCATGGTGGTGGCGGCGGCGATGGCGATCGGCCTGTTCGCCGCCGGCCTCAGCATCCCGCAGCTGATCCTGGTCACCGCGCTGCTCAATGCGGCGATCGCGGTCTACATCTACCTGCTGGTGCCCGAGTTCCTGATGCGCTTCATCGTGTGGCTGCTGGTCCACTCGGTGTACCGGCTGGAGAAGGGCGGGCTCGAGCACATCCCCGAAGAGGGGCCGGCGCTGATCGTGTGCAACCACGTCAGCTTCGTCGACGCGCTGATCATCGCCGCCGCCTGCCGCCGGCCGGTGCGCTTCGTGATGGACCACCGCATCTTCAAGCTGCCGGTCGTCAGTTTCGTGTTCCG
>JBGPPD010000149.1:0-7704 GCA_041488375.1 Gammaproteobacteria bacterium
CGCGCCAGCCGCCCTGCCGGAGCGGTTCGACGCGCTGATCCATTGCGCCGCGGAGATTCCGGCGCGCTGCCCGGACCCATCCGCCCTCTACAGTCGCAACCTCGACGCCTCGCGGAACGTGTTCGGTCGGGCGCTGGATGCCGGCGCACGTAGCGTCGTCTTTCTGTCCTCGATGTCCGTGTACGGCTCGATCGACGTTCCGGTGGTGACGGAGGACACGGTGCCACGGAATCCCGATCCCTACGGCAAGGCGAAGCGGGACGCCGAAGGTCTGCTGGCGGCTGCGGTCGAAGGCGATCTCGCATCGGGGCTGGCGCTGCGCCTGCCGGGCACCGTGGGCAGAGGATCGCACCACAATTTCCTCTCCGATGCGCTGGCAAGGGTCCTCGCGCGCGAGGACGTCCACGCACGCAATCCCGAGGCGCTCTTCAACAACATCGTCTACGTCGGCGACCTGGCGCGGTTCCTCGAAGCGTGGGTCGACCGGCCGCGGGACGGCCTGCACGTCGCCAACCTCGCCGCACGCGATCCCCTAACGATCCGGGAGCTGCTCTCGCTCCTCTTTGCCCTGTGCGGGCAGGAGGAGCGGCTCATATTCGAGCCCGGCGACAAGGTGCCTTTCCTCATCTCCCTGGACCGGGCGCTTACCCTCGGGTACCGTCCGGCCAGCGTGCGGGAGAGCCTTGCCGCGTTCGTGGCCGACAGCACGGCGGCCGGATGAAGATCCGCGCAATCACCGTCATCTGGGGCGCGCCGTTCGTCGACATGTATCTGCGCGTCGCCCTGCGCAGCCTTCTCGCGCAAGGGAACCTTTGCGACCTCGCGCGCGCGCATCGCGTGCTGTACGTGATCTACACCACGCCAGAGGATGCGCGCGCCATCGAGGCAGCCCCGGCCTTCAGGAAACTTCGCGAAGCGGTGGAAGTGAGGATCACCCTGTTCTCGCCGACCGAGATCGATACGGCGAACTTCGGGTCGCACAACGACCTGTGGAGGCGCGGCGTGGATCTTGCGCGTCGCAACCGGGAGACGCTCTTCTTTCTGATACCGGACGTCGTCTACGCAAAGGGGACGTTGGTCGATTGGGCCGGGCGGATGGCCGGGGGTTGCCGCGCCCTCTACACGCCGGGGCCGCAGGTCGTCCTCGAAACGATCCTGCCGGAGCTCGAGGCCGCCGCCGCGGGCTCGGATGTCCTCTCACTGGAGCGGGACCGCGTTCCTGCCCTGCTGCTGCGGCACATGCATCCGATGCACTGCGGGATGATGCGTGACGCCCCGCGTCGCGTTCCGTTCGCCGAGTACGATATCCGCGGCGTCGCGGGGCACGGAATCGTTCTGCGCGAGCTGTCCGCGCAGCCGTTCTGCCTGGATCCCTCCCATTTCGAGCGTCTCGTCAATTTCAGCCCGACGGATCATCTGGACGACGTCGCGACGGTGCCCTGCAGCGTGCTCAGCGTGGAGCCGTTGTTCAAGAGGGTCGAGTGGTACTACCGGCCTTGGAGGCTGGACGGCACGCGTCTGTCGCAACTCGGGGCCTGGTGGGACTTCTTCGGGCCGCCGGGCTGCGTGAAGGACAGCGCGACGCCGCACGGCTTCCGTCTCATCGAGGACGCGGCATGGAACGCGCAACTGGCGTTCGCCGACGCCGGCGGCCGGATGTTCCGCGCGCAGTTGATCGTCGCGACCCGCATCTACCGCCTGATCGTCGGCTTACGGCGATTGGGGCTGGAACGATCGCCCGAAGTGATCGCGGCCGCCCTCTTCGCCGCCGATCTTCGCCGGCGCGTGATCGTGCGCCCGGGCGCGACGATCCTGGTGCCGGCCGATTCCGCGTACGGAGAAGAGGAGCGTCTGGCTTTGCGGAACTGCCTCGTGCCAGGACGCGAAGGTGATCTGCTCGACTTGGTGCGGGACCACGTAGTCCCGCCGCGCTGCCGCGGCGCGGCGCCGGGCGCAGTCGTGTCGGCGCGTGGGCAGCCCCTGCCGCCAATCGCCGCGCGCGCCGGCATCGTCGCCGGGCCGGTCTGCATCGAGGGTTACCAGATCTACGTGATCGATCGCGTCCTGCTGCGTGGCGGGGTGGGCACGCCGGCGGCGCAGACGCCTGTCGCCGCGCCGCCCGCCGCGCATGCGGCGTTGTATCCGGGCGAATTGGGAGCCGCCCACCCAAGGCGAGCGCTGGTCGGCGCGTTCGGATACCCTGCGTGGGCAGAGGGCGGAATGGCGAGGCGGCTGCTCTATCTTGCAATGCACGTACCGCTTCTGGAGGCCGTCATCGCGCTTCCGCTTCTGGCCGCGCGCGGGCGCTTTCGTCCGGAACTGGGCGCCGCGCTGCGTCGGTTGCTGGGCCTGGTCGAGCGGTCCCCCCGCATCGGGCGCGCTGCGCGGCTCGCTCGCGGGACGTACTCCGCCGGTGGAGCGCGAGCGGTTCGCGCGGCCTTGCTGCTCGCGGCCGCCAGAATTCTGCGGATGCCGCGGATCGTGGCTGCGATGCGCCGTCTTCGCGCAAGGGGGACGGGCCTCGCCCGCCGCGCATCGATCGTTGCCCGCGTAGTGGGATTCGGTGCCGCGGGACGGGTTGCGATCGCATGGCTGGGAAGGCGGGTGGCAGCGCTGCGCTGGCTTTCGCGTGCCGCGCCCGAGGCCGCGGCCGCCGAGTTCGGCGAGGTGCGGCTGGCGCGCGGCCTGCTGGCGATGGAGCACGGCTACGCGCACTACCAAGCGGCTGCCTTGCCGCTGGAGGTCGCGCCCGCGCCCTTGGAGCTGGTGCGATCTTGCCTGGCGAAAAGCGGCCTGAACGCCGACAATGCCGGCCCGCTGCTCGAATCGTCCATGGAGGCGTTGCTGCAAAGCCATCCGCGGTGGCTGGAGTGCTGGCTTGAGCTCGGCTACCTGAAGCAGGATCAAGGCCGGCCGCAGGAGGCGCTGCAGTGCTACCTTCGCGCCGCGAACGGAGTCAGCCTGTCGGGGCCCGGCGAGCGCGATCCGCGTGCCGCGGCGCTCGCCTCCGCAGCGCGCCTGCTGCGCGCCGAAGGACACCTGGCGGAGGCCGCGAAGAACTATGCCGCCGCGCTGGCGATCGATCCCGGCCAGCATGCCGTGACCGTCGAGTATGCACGAGTGCGCAGGGAGCTGGGGTGCGCCGAGGAGTCGCTCGGCCTGTTCCTTGCGGGGATCCACCATGAGGAAACCTCGTCCAACGTTCCGAAAACCAGCCGCGACGCGGCCGAGCTGCTACTCCCGCGCCTTGCGCGTCGCGCAGCCGGCGGCGTACGTTCCGCAGCTTCCTACCATGTGAGGCAATAGTGCTCGACATACAGACCTACCGTGCAGGCGAGCAGCTTGCGAAGTCGCGCATCCCGTCCTGGCGCGTTTCGCAGATCCACAACGTCGACCATTTCGAGCACGCCGGCTTTCCGGTGCGCATCAACAGCGTGCGCGAACTCGGCCAGATCGTGGATACGATGCAGGAGAATCGCTTCGAAGGATACATGGCGGAGCTCGGCGGCCTCAGCCGCGACGAGTACGACCTGATCCTTGAGACCTGCAAGGACGCGGTGCGCTTCCAGCTCACTTTCCTGCCGCACCGGCCGCCGGTGCTGCCGATCTCGACGCTGCTGTCGGCCTTCGCCTTGTACAAGAAGATGCTCGGCGCCGGCGCGGGCAACCGGTCGATCCTCGAGATCGGGCCGGGCTGCGGCTACCTGTCATTCTTCCTGCGCCGCCATGCCGCCCTCGCGAATTACAGCCAGTTCGAGGCCTGCGAGAGCTTCTACATCTTTCAGAACCTCGTGAACGTGTTCTGCTTCGGCCCGCGGTTCGACGAGCGGGCGCTGCCGCACGAGGACACGCCGGCTGTGGACTACTTCACCAATCCGCGCGCAGACATGGAATTCTCACCCGCCGTGCGGCTGGGCGGTGTGGCGCCTTTGTGCTCGCACTATCCCTGGTGGCGCATCGGCGAGATCGTCAGCCGCGAGATCAGCTTCGACATCGTCACCTCCAATGCGAACCTGCTTGAATTCAATGCCACGGCGCTCGACGACTACCTTTCGCTGGTGCACCGCAGCCTCAAGCCGGAAGGGGTGTTCCTGGTGCAGTGCACCGGTTACCCCGCGAACGGCACCGTAGCCCAGCTGCTGGAGAAGATCCGCGACAAAGGCTTCGCTCCGCTGATATTCGCCACCGCGCAGGAGCCGGTGCGCTTTGCGGAGGGCGGCGCTCTGCCGAACCTGCTCGACCGGCTCACCGATTCGGGGCGGGGGAGCGTGCGCTATACCACCAACAACGCGGTTTTCGTGCGCGCCGGCCATCCGCTGTTCCAGAAGTACTATGAGCCGAGGAACTTCACCACCCGGTTCGTCGCCCCGGAGCCACTCGTGAAGTCGATGTTCTTCGACCGCTCCGCCGAACGGCGCGCGTATACCGCCGTGGAGTTCCTCGAGGCGACGGAACTGGCGATGCGCAGCGCGGACGGGTGGAGAAACTGATCCGTCCGACCCCCATGCCGGAGGCGATCCACGTGGTCGTGGTGGTCTACGGCAAGCGCTACTCGGAGCTCCTGTCGCAGATCGTGCTCGCCAACCTCGCCGCCATGGTGCGGGAGATTCCCGAGCCGCTGCGCACGGCGAGCGCCGTGCGCATCTTGACCAGCGCAAGTGACCTGCCGGTCATCGAGTCTTCGCCTTGGATGCAGGTCCTGAGGCGCAGCATCCGCGTCGAGATCTTGTGCTCGCTGGATGCGGGCGGCCACGACCGGCATGGAATCTACGGGCCGATGGTCGCGACCCAGCGCCAGGCAGTCCTCGACGCGGCGAAGGCGAACGCCGCCTTGTTCTTTGTGGGCCCGGACCAGATTTACAGCCGCGGCGCGTTCGCACACTTCATCCGGCGACTGGGCGAAGGCTATCGCGTCATCGTCGGGCCGGGCCTGCGCATCCAGCGCGATGCCGTGCGGCCGCGGCTGCAGGCTCTGATCGACGCATCTGCGGACGGTTCGTTCGCGCCAGCCGCCGAGGAGCAGGTCGGCCTGCTGTTCGACTACTGGCATCCAATCAACGACCAGTTTGTGATTGGCTCGGGCCAGGACCTCAGGCTGAAGGCCTACCTGTACTACAGGCCGCGAAAGGACGAGGTCCTGGTGCGCTTCCTGCAGGGGCCGACCCTGGTGGCATGGCCGCGTGGACCGCAGGACGGATTCGACGGGTTCATCGACCACGACCTTATCGTGTTCTGCTGCCGGACGGCGGAGGAAGCCTACGTGATTCCCGATGCGTTCGAATGCCTCGCCCTGGACATGACCGATGACGCGCGCCGGGAACGCCAGCCCCTCGCCGAGTTCCCGGCCGCGGACCTCCTGCGCCAGTTGTTCGATCCCGCCGCGGTCCGCGAGCTGCAGCTGCACTGTGGCCTTCGCAGCTGCTCAATCCGTCGCGGCGGCGCGGTTGCGTCGGCTTCCGCGCGTCACGAGCGCGAGATTGCGCGGGCAGTTGACCCGCTCATCCGCCTGGCCCTGCTCGAGCGCTCGGTGGTGCGCCGCGGTGGCAGAGTGTTCGCCGCGCTGTTTAGGGTGGCGGTCCTTGTCAACCTGAGCCTGTGCAGCATGTTGGTGGGATTGTTCGCGCCGCGCGGGGCGCAACCGTGACCAACGGCAATCGGCTGCGCGATACGCTCATCGACGGCGCTGCGAAGGGATATTCGGCGCTGTCGAACGCTGCCGGCGCACTGCGCGACCGGCTGTCGAAGTACAAGGCTGGGCTGACGCGGGAGGATGGCATGCTCTCGCGCTGGCTGGCGCACGTAATGCGCCAATCGCTGCAGCGTGGAGAAATCGATCGCGCCAAGCGCCTGGCGGGCCGCAGCAACCTGGGAATTCTCAGGCGCCTGGGAACCGATTTTCTGCGCGAGGGAAAGTCCGACCTGGCGCTCTCATGCCGCCGTGCTGCGGTCGATTTGTCGCCCGCCGATCCGCATGTCCGGATGGAGCTGATCCGCACGTTGTTCGCACTCGGCGCCCGGGGCGAGGCGATGGCGGAGGCGCAAACACTCGATTTATCCTACCCCAGTGTGCCGCGCCACGACCTGACGCCGCCTGAAAAGTTGATCTACAGCGTGGTCGAAAACCTCGCCATTGCTTCGCCGGAACTCGTAGCCAACCTGGTGCGGAGCTCCGAGCACGTTCTGCGGGAAGGCGTCGAAGGCGCATTTGTCGAGTGCGGCGTCTTCCGGGGCGGCAGCGCGATGGCGATGATGCTCGCGCTGCTCCACCACGATTGCGCCGATCGGGATTTCTTCCTGTACGACACCTATTCGGGAATGCCGGAGCCGGAGGAAATTGACGTCTATTTCGACGGCCGCCCGGCGCGGAAGGAATGGGAAGAGAAAAAGCGCGCGGACGGCAGCTCGGGCTGGGTGGTATCGTCTCTGGAGGATACGCGCAATACGGTGCTGAGCGCCGGGTATCCCGCGGGCCGTGTCAAGTTCATCCAGGGCTTGGTGGAGGAAACCATTCCCGGGCAGGTTCCGGAAAAAATCGCGCTGCTGCGGCTGGATACGGATTTTTACCGCTCGACGCGGCACGAACTCGACCACCTGTATCCGCGCCTTGCGCACGGTGGAGTGCTCATCATCGACGACTATGGCGCGTTCAAGGGGTCGCAGCAGGCCGTCGACGAATACTTCCACCTGCTGGGAATCCGGCCTTACCTGCACCGGGTCGACTCGAACGTCCGAATATTCGTGAAGCCTTAGCCGCGCGAGCGACGGTCAGCGCGAAAAGATCATGTTGACGGTGGGGTTCTCGTTCTCCCGGGAGCGGTCCTCCCGGTAGTCCCAGTTCGAGCGCTGGGAGACCAGCTTGAAGCCGAGTTTCTCCAGCCGTCCGGGGATCTCCATGTCGCGCGACGAACTGCGGCACAGCTCGATCAGGACGCTGCGCAACCCGGCGTGCTGCAGCAGTGCCCCCGCGCCGTCGATGATCTCCGGCTCGCGCCCGTCGACATCGATCTTGAGGTGCGTGGGTGGCACGAACATGGGGTCGCGCAGCAGTTCGTCCAGGCTGGTGCCGAACACCATCTGCGTCACCGCGCCGGATGCCTCCGCGCTCGACGGCTCCGGTGCGTAGACAGGGCGGTCTCCCCCGCGGCCGAAATGGTTGTATGCGCCGCCCTTGGTGACATAGCGGACCTCGAGCCCACCGAAGCCCTGCGCGGCGAAGATCGCGCACATCACCGGCTTGCACAGGTCTCCGGCGCGATTCAGCGAAATATTCTCGACCAGTAGCGCATAGTTCTGCGCTTCCGGCTCGAACGCGAACACCTTGCTGCGGCGGAAGCGGGCGGCATACACCGAGTACATGCCCACGTTCGCGCCGACGTCCCACAGCACGTCCGTGGGCTGCAGGGCGTCCAGCCACTTTATCGTGTCCGGCTCTTCCTCGTGAAACGACCGCACGCGCCATACCAGGCGGCCGTGCCCGCCGCGGCACAGCATCTCGCCGTGAGGCGTGCGCAGCCTAGTAATCGGCTGGATCGCCTGCGCGAACTCGGTTGCGAACTCACCGCTCCGGTTGAGCCCGAAGAGGCGCACAAGGGCGCCCGCCAGGCGTCTGAGGACGTACTGCCGCGGGTTTCTCGCGACGTCCGATCCGAGGGCGTTGGGCTGGTATGCCTTGTCCGGCACTTGGTCGCTCTCCGGTCAGCGCCA
>JBGPPD010000150.1:0-7566 GCA_041488375.1 Gammaproteobacteria bacterium
CTACCCGGGCGTCATGGTCACCGACACGGCCTTCTACCGCAACCCGCACTATCACAGCGCCACGGACACCCCCGAGCGGCTGCGCTATCCCGAGATGGCGCAGGTGGTGCAGGGCCTGGGGCGAGCGCTCGCCGCGCTCGCGATTGGCCTTGGCAACGCACCTGACCCTCAAACGGGTTGATCTTCGACGAACGACATACCGGGCTGCCGCGCCGTCTACCGCTTGCGCGACCAGACGGGCTCGCCGACGCGGAACGGATTGCCCTCCTGCGCCTGCAGCAGCGCGGCCGCCTCGCGCAGCTGGGTGGCGATCTGGGCGTTTTCGTCCGGCGAGGCTAGCGGCGCAGAACGCATTTCTCGTAGAGCCCGGGAAACGCGCCCTGCGGGTCGTACTTGCGCTTGAGCGCGGCATAGGCCTCGCCGCCGTAGAGGCGGCGGAATTCTTCCTCCGGAAAGTAGCTCTCCGAATACAGCGACTTGATGCCGCCGAGCTCCATCACCTTGCGCTCGACGAGGCGGTTGAAGTGGCCCGGCGGATGCGCCGCGCGCGTGCGCTTCACGTCCCAGAAGCCGAAGTTGACGTAGCGCCCCGCCGGCAGCGGATACAGCGTGTGGCGCCCGGCGTGCGGCGACGGGCCGATCGGGCACACCCATTGCGGCCAGAGGCCGATCTCTCGCGCGTAGAACTCGAGGAACTCCGCGGCGCGCTCGAGCGGGATGTCCACGTCCTGGATCACCGACTCCGAGTGCAGCCCGAACAGGCGCTCGAGCTTCTTCGTGGCGCCGGTGCGGCTGTTCCAGCGCATGAGCTTGGAGTAGGTGCGCGAACCCAGGCGCCGGCGCCCGTACACCAGCCTGCGCACGAGGGAATTCTGCGCCAGCAGGTTCTTCGAGCACCAGAACCAGTCGGTGTCCCAGCGCCACAGGTAGTCGCGCACCTTGAGGAAATCCTCGCGCCGCTCGGCGATCGAGCGGTAGTAGATGCGCTCGTAGCTGTAGTCGCTGGTATAGGGAGCCGCATCCGCGAAGCTGCCGAGGGTGAGAAACAGCTTTTGCGGCGAGAACACGGTGCCGTCGATGAAATCGGCCTCGCCGGCGCGCATGCGCCGGCCGATCTCGGCGAAGAACTCGCCGGGGTCGGCGAACGGCAGGTGCTCCAGCCGCACGTAGGGCTTCACCGGCACGGCCTTCGCTTTTACGCGCAGCGCGTAGCCCAGCGTGCCGTACGAGTTGGGGAAACCGAAGAACAGGTCCGCATGCTCGTTGTCCGGCGTGCAGTTGACGATGCTGCCGTCGCCGAGCAGCACCTCGAGCTCGAGCACCGAGTCATGCACCAGGCCGTGGCGGTGCGAGGAGGCCTCGATGCCCACCCCCGCCACCGCGCCGCCGAGGGTGATGGTCTTCAGTTGCGGCACCACCGCGGGCATCACGCCGCGCGCGAGGCACGCGTCCGCCAGGTCCTCGTAGCTGACCATGCCCTCCGCCTCGAAGCTGCCCCCCGCCGGGTCCACCGCGAGCACCTCGCGCAAGTGGCGCACGTCGATGCGCCGCCGCGCGCCGGGCGCGCGGTCGCGGAACAGGTTGGAGGTGTCCTTGGCCAGCCCGACCGGGCCGCCGGCCTGCCTAAGCTGCGCGGCTAGCGCCAGGGTTTTCGCGGCGTGCAGGCTGTTCGTAGAGGAACTCCCGGCTCATCGGGTAGGCGCCGGCGGCGACGTTGCCCTTGGAGAACACGATCTGGAACAGGTGCGTGTAGCCCTTCGCACTGCGGAACATCTCGGCGCAGCCGTACAGGTACAGGCGCCAGATGCGCCGGAAGCGCTCGTCGAACCTGCGCGGGTCGAGCGCGCGGATGCGCTCCCAGTTGGCATCGAACCTCTCGCCCCAGGCGTCCAGCGTCAGCGCGTAGTGCCGGCGCAGGTTCTCGATGTCCAGCACCTCCAGCCCCGCACGCTCCATCGCCACCAGGGTGTCGGCGAGGCTCGGGATCCAGCCGCCGGGAAACACGTGCTGGCGGATGAAGAACTCGGTCTGGAAGCGGCCCACGTGGCCGATGAAATGCAGCATGCCCAGGCCGCCGGGCTTGAGGAACGCGGCGTGCGCGCGCACCACCTCGTCGAGCTGGTCGCGCCCGGCATGCTCCAGCGTGCCGATCGACACCACCTTGTCGTAGGCGCGGCGCGCGTCGCGGAAATCGGTGTCGAGCACCTCGAGCGCGCCGCCCAGGCCGCGGCGCGCGATCTGCTCGCGCACCATCCGCACCTGCGAGGTGGTGGTGTTGATGCCGGTGACCCTGACGCCGAATCTCTGGTGGGCGTGGAACATGAAGCCGCCGAAGCCGCTGCCGATGTCCACCACCTGCTCGCCGGGGGCGAGCCGCAGTTTCCCCGCCACGTGCTCGATCTTGTTGCGCTGCGCCTCCTCCAGCGTGCGCGTGCCCTCCTTCCAGTACGCGCAGGTGTACATCATCAGCGGATCGTCCAGCCACAGGCGGTAGAACTCGGTGCCCAGCGCGTAGTGCGCCTCGGCGTTGGTTTTCGCCTGCACCCAACTGCGGTTGGAGCGGCGCAGCTCGTGCCAGCGGTTGCGCACGCCGACCAGGAAGTTGGGCTCGCCCGCGCCGCTTTCCATCCCCACCGCGGCCGCCTTGGCGAGGTCGCCCTCGACATCGACGTCGCCGTCGCAATAGGCGTCGATCAGGCCGATATGCCCGAAGGCCGCGATACGCGCGTAGGCGCGCGCGCGGCGGATCACCAAGGTGAAGGCCGCGGGCTGGCCGGAGTTGCGGTACTCGCCGCCGCCCGCAAAGCGCACGGCGAAGGGGATGCCGGTCCCTTTCCCGATCCGGCGCAGCACCGCGTCAACGAGGAATTCCACTCGCGGCCATTCTACCGGCCGCACGGTGACATCAGTGCGACATCAGAACCGGCAAGGTCATCGATTCGATCATGCTGCGCGTCACGCCGCCGAGCACCAGCTCGCGCGCGCGCGAGTGCCCGTAGGCGCCCATCACCACCAGGTCCGCGTCGGTATCGGCGGCCCGTGACAGGATTTGCTCGCCGACGTGGATGCCCGCCCCGTCCTGGCGCGCCACCGACACTTTCACGCCGTGGCGCGCGAGGTACAGCGCGGCGTCGGCGCCGGGCTGCTCGCCATGGTCGCGCCCGCCGCGATGCGGATCGAACACTGCCACTTCGACGGCCTCGGCTTGCCTGAGGAACGGCAGCGCCTCTCGCATCGCGCGCGCAGCCTCGCGGCCGGCGTCCCAGGCGATCAGCACGCGCCGGCCGGCCGTCTTGAAACGGCCCGCGTAGGGCACGAACAGCACCGGCCGCCCGCCCGCGAGCGCGAGCTCGTGCGCCGCGGAGCGTGCCTCGGCCTCGTCTTGCGGCTCCGGCTGCCCCGCGACGACCAGGTCGGCGTAGCGCGCGCTCTGGCGCAACGCGGCGGCCGGCCCGGCGCCCGAATCGCGCCATTCGGCGCTCGCGTCGCCATGTCGCGCGACCGCGTCGCGGAACTCCTTCTCCGCCTGGCGCAGCTCTTCGGCGCGGCGCTGGACGAGGATGTCTTCCAGCACGTGTCCGGCCCCCACCATCGCGTAGGCGGGGATGTGCGGCATCGCCGGCGCGTACAGTCCCACCAGGTGCGCTTGGAAGCGCACGGCAAGACCGAAGGCGAAGTCAAGCCGCGCGGCACTGCGCGCCCCCCCCTCCAGGTGCACGAGAATCGTCTTGTAGGACATGGCCGCCTCTCGGTCTTGCGTCAGGTCCGGCGGCCGAGCAGCATGCCGAGTACCAGGCCGACGCCGGCGGCGACGCCGACCGCGGTCCAGGGATGCTCGTGCACCTCGAGGTTCATGTCGCGCGCGGCGTCCAGCGCCTTCGCCTGCGCGGCGTGCGCGGCCTCCTGCATGCGCGCACGCGCGGCGCGCACGGACTCTTCGGCGCGCGCGCGCACCTTCTCGACGCGCTCGCCGGTCTGGCTGGCGGTGGCCTTGATCAGTTCCTCCGCGTCGCCGACGACCGCGCGCAGGTCGTGCATCAGTTTGTCGGTGCTGGCTTGGTCCATGACTTGCTCCCGTGGGTTGACTTCGCAAGCACAGGATAGGTCTGCGCGGGCGGCCCCGCTTGACGTGGATCAAACAACCCGGACCCCGCTCTCCTCCTGCATCAGCGCGAGCCAGCGCCGGTAGCGCTCGCGCAGCGCCGCGTCCGCCGACGGCGCGAATTGCTCCTCCCGCGGCGCGGTATTCCAAGCGGCGGGCCGCCCGGCCGCCAGGTAGGCGATGCCGCGCGCGCTGGCTTCCGGGTCCTCGCGCCGCAGTACCGGCAACCCGCTGACCGAAGCGAGCCGCCGGCACAGGCCGTCCAGGCGCGACACGCCGCCGCTGACGCGGATGCGCCGCGCGGCCGGGACGTAGGCCGCCATGTGGTCGATGTTCGCCTGCAGCAGAAACGCCATACTCTCCACCACCGCCACCGCCTTCTGCCAGGGCTCGCCGCCGCCCTCGAAGCGCGACACGAAGTCCGCCCGCCAGAACGGCCCGCCGAGGCCGGCGATGCCGTTGAGGAACAGGGGCGGCGCCTGCGGCCGCTCCAGCCATGCGGGCAGTTGGGCCGTGAGGTCGCCGATGCCCAATTCACCCTGCAGCCAGGTGAGCGCGGTGCCGGCGCCGTTGACGTTGCCTTCCACCATGTAAACCGTGACGTCGCGGTCCGCCAGGATGATGCCGGTCAACTGGCGCGGCACGTGGCCCGGGAACGCGCCGAGCGCGCGCTGCACGAAGGCACTGGTGCCGATGTTGACGTAGGCGCAATCCTCTTCGGGCCAGCCGAAGGCGAACACCGCCGCCGACTGGTCGCCGTTCACCGCCGTGAGGGGCACTGAGATGCCCGCGGTGTCGAGGGTGCCCCAGGCGTGGCAGGTCGGCACGCTGCGCGGCAGGAATCCCGCCGGCAGGCCGAACAGCGCGAGCAGCTCCGGATCCCAGTCGCGGGTGCGGATGTTCCATAGCTGCGTGCGCGCGGCGCACTGCGGCTCGGCGAGGAGCGGCCGCTCCCTGAGGAGGCGAAAGACGAGGAAACTCGCCATCGGTCCCCAGGCGAGCGTGCCTCCGTCCCGCGCGGCGCGCACCGCGGGCAGGTGGTCCAGCGCCCAGCGCAGCTTGCTCGCGCCGTAATGCGGCGAAAGGACCAGGCCCGTCTTGCGGTGCACGGCGTCGCCGTGCGCCGCCTCGAGCTGGCGGATCCAGGCGTGCGCGCGCCGGTCCTGCCAGCTGAAGATCGGCGACAGCGCGCGGCCGGTGACGCGGTCCCAGCACACCGCGTTGGAGCGTTGGCTGGCGAGGCCGGCGCAGGAAATCTCGGCCTTGCGCGCGCCCAGCTGCGCCACGGCCAGCCCCACCGCGTCGAAAATCGACGCCACCACCTCCTCGCCGTCCTGTTCGGCCCAGTCAGGCTGCGGGTGCGCCAGGCCGATCTCGCGCATCCCCTGCGCGAGGATGCGCCCGCTGACGTCCACTACCAGTGCGCGGCTGCCGTGCGTCCCCTGGTCGATGGCGAGGGTGAGACTCATACTCAGATTAAGATGCTATCCCTATGGCACGCATCGGCGTGATCGGCGGCGGGGCCTTCGGCACCGCCATGGCCTGCGTGGTCCGCAGGTCGGGAAACGACGTGGTGCTCTGGGCGCGCGAACCGGAAGTGGCGCAGGACATCAACCGCGACGGCCTCAACCCGCATTTCCTCTCCGGCGTGCGCCTGCCCGCAGGGATCCGCGCCACCAACGAGATGGCAGAGGCCGTGCGCGGCGCCGACTTCCTCCTGCTCGCGCCGCCCGCGCAGCGAATGCGCGAGATCGCCGGGCGGCTGCAGCCGCTGCTGGCGCCCGGCACGCCGGTCGTCAGCTGCTCCAAGGGACTCGAGCGCGGCAGCCTCGCGCTGATGCCCGAGGTGCTGGCCGAGGCGCTGCCGCAATCGCCCGCGGCGGTCCTGTCCGGCCCCTCGTTCGCGCGCGAGATCGCCAACGACCTGCCCTGCGGCGTGGCGCTCGCCTGCGCCGATGGCGCGCTCGCGCGGCGGCTGGCCGCGCTCATCGCCAACCCGCGCTTCGGCGTGCAGCCGAACGAGGACGCGATCGGCACCGCCATCGGCGGCGTGATGAAGAACGTGGTGGCGATCGCGAGCGGCCTGCTGGCGGGCAGGAAGCTCGGCGAGAACGCGCGCGCCACGCTGATCACGCTGGGGCTGGCGGAAGCCACGCGCCTCGGCCTGGCCAAGGGCGCAAAGCGCGAGACCTTCGACGGCCTGGCGGGCATCGGCGACATGATGCTCACCGCCAACAGCCTGCAGTCGCGTAATACCTCGCTGGGCTTCGCGCTCGGCGAGGGCAAGACGCTCGAGGAGGTGCTCGCCGGGCGCAAGGAAGTGACCGAGGGCGCGTTCTCCGCGCAAGCCGTGGCGACGCTGGCGCAGAAGCTCGGCGTCGACATGCCGATTTCGTTCGCCGTGGACCGGCTGCTCAACCACGGCGCCGCGCTCGACGCCACCATCGCGCAGTTGCTGCAGGCTCTTGGACAAGCCGCTCGCGCCGGCTAGCGCGCCTTACTGGACCCTCGACGCGGCGCAGGTCGCGGCCGGCCTGGGCGGCAGCCTGTCCGGCCTCTCGGCCGCGGAGGCCGCGCGGCGCCTGCAGCCCGCGGAGCGGGCGCGGCTCGAGGGCCTGCCGCGGCTCGCGGCGCTGCGCCTGCTGGGGCGCCAATACCGCAGCCCGCTGGTGCTGATCCTGGTGTTCGCCGCCGCGGTGTCGATGCTCCTGCGGGAAATGACCGAGGCCGCGATCATCCTCGCCATCGTGGTGGGCAGCACCCTGCTCGGCTTCGCGCAGGAATACCGCGCCGACGCGGCGGTGGCCGCTCTGCGCAAGCGCCTTGCCCTCACCGTGCGGGTGCTGCGCGCCGGGGTCGAGCAGGCGGTGCCGGCGGCGGCCGTGGTGCCGGGCGACGTGATCCTGCTGTCGGCCGGCAACCTGGTGCCGGGCGACGGCCTGGTGCTCGAGGCGAGGGATTTCCTGGTCACCGAGGCCAGCCTCACCGGGGAATCGTTTCCGGTGGAAAAGCAACCCGGCGTCCTGCCGGAGGAGACGCCGCTTGCACGGCGCACCAACAGCGTGTTCCTCGGCACCTCGGTGCGCAGCGGCAGCGCCCGGGTGCTGGTGGTGCACACCGGCCGCGACACCGCTTTCGGCGAGGTGGCCGCGCGCCTCGCGGCGCCGCCGCCCGAGTCCGACTTCGCGCGCGGCGTGCGCCGCTTCGGCGGGATGCTTATGTACGTCATGACGTTCATGGTGCTGTTCGTGCTGCTGGTGAACGAGCTGCTGGGGCGGCCGACGCTCGACTCGCTGCTGTTCGCCGTGGCGCTGGCGGTAGGGCTCACGCCCGAGCTGCTGCCGGCGATCGTGAGCGTGACGCTGTCGCGCGGCGCGCGCGACATGGCGCGGCGCGGCGTGATCGTGCGGCGGCTGGACGCGATCGAGGACCTGGGCGGCATCGACGTGCTGTGCACCGACAAG
>JBGPPD010000151.1:0-7514 GCA_041488375.1 Gammaproteobacteria bacterium
CTCGAACAGCGGCACGCCGAGCTCCTCCTCGAGCTTCTTGATCGCCACCGACAGCGTCGGCTGCGACACGAAGCAGCTCTGCGCGGCGTGGCCGAAATGGCGCTCGCGGGCCACCGCCACGACGTAGCGCAGCTCGGTGAGAGTCATGGCAGGCGCGCGAGGAAATCGAGGATCGCCGCGGGCAGCTCGATTGCCAGGGCGGCCACCAGCAGGAGCCTCACCGTTTCCTGGCGAAGAGGTAAAGCGGGATGCCGACCGACATCACCGCCAGGCCGGCAAGCACCATGTCGCCGAACTTCGGCCCGAACACCGGGTTGCGGAGGTAGTCGATGCTCGACCACAGCATATAGGCGCAGCTGCCGAGGAAGGCGAGCGGCACCAGCGGATAGAGCGGCGTGCGGAACGCCGGCGGCTCCCCGCCGCGCTGCCGGAACACGAACAGGGTGACGCCAGTCAGCAGGAAGAAGGTCCAGAACACCGGCGCGGTGTAGGCCACCATGGCGCCGAAGCCGTCGGGCGTCGTCGAGCCGGCGGCGATCAGCACCAGCGTGATCGCGCCCTGCAGCAGCAGCGCGTTGGCGGGCGTGCTGCCCGATTCGCGCCAGTCGCCCAGGACGCGGAACATGGCGTAGTCGCGGCCCAGCGCCCAGTTGCTGCGTGCCCCGGTGAAGATCGCCGCGTTCAGCGTGGTGAGCGCCGACACGCAGACGATCAGCGCCACCAGCACGGCGCCCTTGTCGCCCGCGATCCGCCGCATCACGTCGGCCGCCACCGCCTGCGAATCGCGGATGCCGCCCAGGCCGAGGGCGGCGAGATAACCGAGGTTGACCAGCAGGTAGAGCGCGGTCACCAGCACGATGCCCCAGACGAGGATACGCACCATGTTGCGCGGCGCCTCGCGCACTTCGCCCGCCAGGTACGCAGCCTCGTTCCATCCGCCGTAGGTGAACAGCACGAACACCATCGCCAGGCCGAAGGACAGGTGCCCGCCCGCCGCGGGCGCCGCGGCCGCGGGCGCGCCACCGGTGGTCAGCGCGGCGAGCGCGAGCAGTACCAGCGCCGAGATCAGCACCGCCTCCATCACCTTCTGCAGCGTCTTGGACTGCAGGGTGCCGGCGAAATTCAGCAGCGTGCATGCGACCACCGACACCGCCGCCCACACCGCCGAGCTCCTGCCGCCCAGCCTGAGGATCTCCGAGGCGTAGTCGCCG
This sequence comes from Gammaproteobacteria bacterium, assembly GCA_041488375.1. Taxonomy (GTDB): domain Bacteria; phylum Pseudomonadota; class Gammaproteobacteria; order Burkholderiales; family SG8-39; genus JAABQT01. Next base: position 1,212 of record JBGPPD010000151.1, read on the forward strand.
AAGGCGAAGGCCACGGCCGCGATGGCGCCGGTCTGGATCACCGTCATGCGCGACCAGGCGAACAGGAACGCGGCGCCGCGCCCCAGGCCGCGCTGCAGGAACGCGTACTCGCCGCCGGTTTCCGGGTGGCGCGCGGCAAGCTCGGCGTAGACCAGCGCGCCGCACAGCGACACCAGCCCCCCCAGCAGCCAGGCGAGCAGGAACTGCGCGGCGCCGGTGGTGTTGCCGGCCACCAGCGACGGCAGCTTGAAGATGCCGACGCCGATCACCATGCCCACGCTGAGGAAGATGCCGTCAGGCACCGACAACAGCTCTTTGGGCTTCACTGCCTGGTCGCTGTCCACGGGTGAGTCCTTCTCTGGTTGCCGTCCGAGAGGCTGAGTTGCCCCGCGATGCGCTCGCCGTCGATGCGGCCCTCGAACAGATGGTTCCAGGCGTGCTCGGCGACGATGCCGGTGACCACCATCTTGATCTCGTCGCCGCGCAACCTGCTGTTGCGCACCAGCAGGTCGCGCCCCTGCGCCCCGACCTTGATCTCCAGCTCCTGGAAGCGCTGCGCGATGTGGAAGCTCCAGCGCCCGCCGTGCTGTGGCACCTCGCTCACCCAGGTGCCCTTCGCCTCCGCCGGCACGATCCACAGTTCGACGCGCGACACGCCGCCGACGCCGACGGCTTTTTCCGGCGCGCGCATCTCCAGGCGCTCGTCGGGCGGCCAGTCGCCGATGCCGCCGTCGTGCGACACGAGGCGCGTGCCGGGCTTGAGCCGCAGGAAGCGCGGCAGCAGCTTGGCGTTGAAATCCGGCAGCAGGTAGAAGGCCACCACGCTCGCCGAAGACAGGTCGGTGTCGAAGATGTCGCGCGCCTCGAAGCGCGCGAGGTCCGCCACGCCGGCCGCTTTCGCGTTTTCCGTGGCGAGGCGCACGAGTGACGGGTCGATGTCCACGCCGAGGCCGCGCGCGCCGCGCTTGGCCGCCGCGATGACGATGCGCCCGTCGCCCGAGCCGAGGTCGATCAGGAAATCGCCTTTGCCGACTTCGGCCATGCGCAGCATGCGCTCGACGATCTCGCGCGGCGTGACCACGAACGGCACGGTGCCGTCGTCCCAGGCCCAGGACTGGGCCCCGGCAGCGGTTGCGGCTAAACCAAGGAAAAGGGAAAAGAGGAATCTCAAGAAGGTAAAATCCGTGCTCGCGCCCCGGTAGCTCAGTGGATAGAGCAGCCCCCTCCTAAGGGGCAGGTCGCACGTTCGATTCGTGTCTGGGGCGCCAGTATAGCCGCTAGAAGTCGGCGTCTTCGCCGCTGTTCGCGACGCGCTGCCGGTGGCGGCGATGCTGCCACAGGGCGAAGAGCACTGAGCCCACCGACAGCGCGATCAGCGCCCCCGAGATCGGCCGCGTCAGGAACAGCCAGGGATTTGCGTCGGTCATGATCGCGCGCACCAGGTTGATCTCGATCTGGTCGCCGAGGATCACCCCGAGGATGAAGGGCGCGAGCGGAAAGCCGAACTTGACCATGCCGTAGCCGAGCAAGCCGAAGGCCAGCAGCACGTACACGTTGGACATCGTGTTGTTGAGCGCATAGGCGCCGATCACGCACAGCACCAGCACCACGGGGAACAGCACCGCCTTGGGCACCGTGGTGACGCGCAGCATCCAGCGCGAGCCCGCCCACATGATCGCCACCATCAGCGGGTGCGCGACCAGGTAGGCGGCGAAGATGCCGTAGGCGAGCTGCGGGTTCTGCGAGATGAACAGCGGCCCGGACTGGATGCCGTGGATGGTCAGGGCGCCGAGCATCACCGCGGTGACCGCGTCGCCCGGGATGCCGAAAGCCATGATGGTGACCAGCGAGCCGCCCACGTTGGCGTTGTTGGACGATTCCGAGGCGATGATGCCCTCAGGCGTGCCGGTGCCGAAACGCTCCGGGTGCCGCGACAATTTCTTCGCCTGGTCGTAGGCCATCATGCTCGCCGCGCTGCCGCCGATCGCCGGCAGCACGCCGATCAGCACGCCGACGAAGGCGAACCACAACAGCTGGAACGGACGCGACAGGATTTCCCAGATCACCCGGACGTGACGCACGGCGAGGCTCGCCCCGCGCCCGATCGCGTCCGCCACCGGCGCGCCGGCGCCGCGCTCGAGCTCGGTCATGATCTGCGCGAAGGCGAACACGCCGATCAGCACCGGCAGGAAATCGATGCCGCCGCTCAGGAACGGGATGCCCAGCGTGAGCCGCTCCTGCCCCATCACCGGGTCGGCGCCCAGGATGGTGACCACGCAGCCCATGGCGCCGGAGAGCAGGCCCTTGGCCAGCGAAGCTTCGACCAGGCCCGCCACCATCGACAGCGCCAGGATGAACAGGGAGAAGAACTCCCAGGGCCCGAAGCGCAGCGCGATGCTCGCCAGCGGCCCGGTCGCCGCGATCAGGAACACGCCGCCGAGCAAGCCGCCGAAGAACGAGGCCCAGATGCCGAGCCAGATCGCGCGCCCGGGCTCGCCCTTCTTCGCCATCGGATGGCCGTCGAAGGTGGTGGCGATCGCCGAGGGCGTGCCCGGGATGCCGAGCAGCACCGCGGTCACCAGGCCGCCGGCCGAGCCGCCGACGTAGACGCCGGTCATCGCCGACAGGCCCTGCAGCGGATCGAGGCCGAAGGTGAACGGCAGCACCACGATGATGGTCATGGTGATGGTCACGCCGGGCAGCGCGCCGCCGACGACTCCGGCCAGGGTGCCCAGCGCGAGCGGCACCAGGTATTTCACCTGCATCAGGTTGGCGAGGCCCGCGCCGAGCAGCTCGAACATTCTTGAGTGCTGCCTAGAAGCCGGTCCAGCTGCCGCGCGGCAGCAGCACGGAGAGGTAGTGCTCGAAGACGTAGTAGGTGGCGGCCGCGGTCAGCAAAGCGACCAGCGCCGCCCTGGCCCAGCCGCGCGCGCCGCGCGGCGCGTCGAGGAGCGCGTTGGCCGCCGCGACGTAGAGGAAGGTGCCTGCGCGAAAACCCAGGTACGGCAAGGCGACCACATAGACGCCGAACACGGCGAACATGACGGCCACCATGCGGTAGTCGATCGCCTGGCCCTCTCGCGGCGGCGGCGGCGAGCGCCAGTCGGCAATCACCAGCCAGGCCGCGAGCACGGCCGCGACGCCGAGCACGATGCGCGGATAGAAGCCCGGCCCGACCGGCACCATCGGGCTGTCCTTCAGCCCGAGGGTCAGGCCGAACAGCACGAGGCTCGCGGCGAGGACCGCGAGCCCCGACCACCCGTCCCTGCCCAGTTTCAACGCTTCAGCAGCCCGAGTTCCCTGGCCAGGCCCTTGTTCAACTCGTCGTTGCGCTTGAGCCAGGCGCCATAGGCCTTGCGATCGAGGTATTGCACCTCGGTAGCCTGCTTCTTCATCGAATCCTCGAAGGCCGGTTCCTTCACCGTCGCCGCGCAGGCCGATTCCAGCTTCGCCAGCACCGCGTCGGGCGTGCCCTTGGGCGCCAGGAGGCCGCGGCTCACCGTGTAGACCACGTTGACGCCCAGCTCCTTGAGCGTGGGCACGTTGGGCATCTCGGGATTGCGCTTATCGGTGGCGATGCCGATGAACTTGAGCTGCCCGGCCTCCACCTTGCCCCTTTGCGTGAGGTTCGAGTCGGTGAGGTCGATATGGCCGCCGAGGATTGCGTTCATGCGCGGCGCCAGGCCCTCGTAGGACACATACTTGAACTTGACGCCGGCGGCCTTCTCGATCAGCGCCGGGAAGAAGTGGCTGGTCGAGCCGAGCGTCGCGCCGACCGTAATCTGCCCGGGGCGCGCCTTGGCGTCCGCGAGCAGGCCCTTCCAGTCGTTCCAGGGCGTCTTCGGGCTGGCGGTGAGCACCGAGGGCGTCGAGGACACCAGGCACACCGGCTCGAAATCGGTGTAGTTCACGTCGGCCACGCCGGTGTAGTAGGTGGAATGGATGTAGTCGTGCACGCCGTAGATGGTGTAGCCGTCGGGCGGGGAATCCTTCGCCTCCTTCGCGCCCCTGGTGCCCGAGGCGCCGCCGATGTTGGCGATCACCACGGTCTCGCCGAGGTGCTTTTGCATCAGCGGTGCGAACGGCCGGAAAATGTTGTCGGTATCCCCGCCCGCGGGCCAGGGCACGATCAGCTTGATCGGGCGGTCCGGGTAGGCGGCGGCAACGGCGAACGGCAGCGCGGCGAGCGCGAGTCCTGCAATGATCTTTTTCATCGTGTTCTCCTCCTCCAAGGAAGGACGATAATAATTCATGTTCCAGGGAAAGTGGTACGACGAAGTGGAAATCGGCGCGAGTTTCGGCGCCCGCCTCACGGTGACCGAAACACACCTGGTGCTCGGCTCGGGCCTGTTCGGCACGCGCATCCTGCACGGGCCATTCGCCGGCGCGCTGGTTTCAGCGCCGGTCGAGCCGGTCTTTCCGGCGCCGGGCGCCGCGCAGCAGCAGGCGCATCAGCCGCGCGCTTCTTCGCGCTTGCGCAATTCCTTGCGCTGCACCTTGCCGGTGGTGGTCATGGGCAGCGCGTCGATAAATTCTATTTCCTTCGGGGTCTCGTAGGGCGCAAGGCGCCCGCGCACGTGCTGCCGGATGTCTTCCTCGAGCGCCTTCGAGGCCGTCTGCCCGGGCTGCAGCACGATGAAGGCCTTGACGATGGCGCCGCGCGTCGCGTCCGGCTTGCCGATCACCGCGGCATTGGCCACCGCCGGATGCTTGACCAGGCAGGACTCGATCTCCGCCGGGCCGATGCGGTAGCCCGAGCTCTTGATCACGTCGTCCGAGCGGCCCTGGTACCAGAGGTAGCCGTCCTCGTCCATCTTGCCCTGGTCGCCGGTCAGACCCCAGTCGCCGAGGAACTTGTCCTTGGTCGCCTGCGCGTTGTTCCAGTACTCGAGGAAGAACACCGGGTCGGCTTCGCCGTGGCAGGAGCGGTGCACCGCGATCTCGCCCAGCTCGCCGCGCGGGCGCTCGCGGCCCTCCTCGTCGATCACCGCCACGCGATGCCCCGGGTACGGGCGGCCGATGGAGCCGGGCTTCACCGGCCACGCCGCCTGGCAGTTGCCGACCACGTAGTTGATCTCGGTCTGGCCGAACATCTCGTTGATGGTGACGCCGAGTTGCTCCTTGGCCCACTCGATGACCGTGACGCCGACCGATTCGCCCGCGCTCATGATCGAGCGCAGCCGCAGGTCGTACTTCTTGCGCGGCTCGGGCACCGCCTTCATCATCAGCTTGAGCGCGGTGGGGAACAGGAAGGAATTGCGCACGCCGTATTTTTCGAGGAGGGTGTACGCCTTCTCCGCGTCGAACTTGCCCCGGTAGCCGAGGATCGGGATGCCGAAGGCCCATGACGGAAGCAGCGCGTCGAAGAGTCCCCCTGCCCAGGCCCAGTCCGCGGGCGACCAGAAGATATCGCCCGGCTGCGGGAAGAAATCGTGCGAATGCACGAAGCCGGAGAGATTGCCGATGAGCAGGCGATGCGCCTCGTAGGCGCCCTTGGGGGCGCCGGTGGTGCCGCTGGTGTAGATGACCACCGCGGGGTCGTCGGCCGCCGTGTCCACCGGCGTGAAACCGCTGCCCGCCTTCGCGAGCAGCGCTTCCCAGGCGTGCACGCCCGCTTCGCGCGCACCGCCCACGCCGATCACGTGGCGCAGGCGCGAGAGCTTGCCGCGGATCTGCCACAGGTTGGCGAGGGTGGTCGGCTCCACGATGGCCACGCTCGCGCCCGCGTGCTCCATGCGGTATTCGAGGGCGTCGGGGCCGAACAGGTGCGACAGCGGCAGCGCCACCGCGCCCATCTGGAAGATCGCCATGTAGGCGATGGCGGACTCGGGACGCTGGGGCAGCAGCAGCGCGACGCGGTCGCCGCGCCGCACGCCGAGCCCCGAGAGCGCGTTCGACAGCCGGTTGGCCTCGCGCTGGATGTCCCAGAACGAATACGCCGCGGTGGCGCCCGACTCGTCCTCCCAGTACAGCGCGAAGCGCGAGCGCTCCTGCGCCCACTTGCCGCAGCAAGCCTGCGCGATGTTGTAGCGCGGCGGCACGTTCCAGCGGAATTTCCCGTACAGCTCGTCGTACCGGTCGCGCATCGCGCGCATTCTAGCGACGGCGCGCCTTCGCCCGGTACGGCTTGCGCGGCTGGTGCGCCTCGCCGCGCGGGGCGAGCCGCAGCCGCTCGCGCAGCCAGGCGGCGAAATCGCGCTCCGCGAACTTGCCTTCGGCGAGGGCCAGCATCGCGACGTACTTCTCCTCGTCGGTCGCGACGGGCTCCGCGCCGTTCAGCGCGAGAAAGGTCCGGTAGGCGAC
>JBGPPD010000152.1:0-7399 GCA_041488375.1 Gammaproteobacteria bacterium
CCCGTGCTCGAGTGGCGGCAAGCGGCGCGGATTCCTCAGGCCGGGAAGACGCCGTTCGGGAAAAGTCCACAGGCCACCCCATAGCCCGGCGCCCGGCCGGCGCTCGAGCAGCACCTGCCCCTGGTGCAGCACGACGTACCAAGTAGCGCGGCGCAGCGGGAGCGGCGGACGCGCTCGCCGGGCCGGCAGTTCATGGATGCGGTTCTCGCGCCGCGCGACGCAGCGCGCGGCCACCGGGCAGCGCCCGCAGGCGGGCTGCGCGCGCGTGCACACGGTGGCACCCAGGTCCATCAGCGCCTGGGTATAGGTGCGAACGCCGCGCGCGGGCAGCAGGCGCTCCGCCAGCTGCCACTGGCGCTTCTCGCCCTCCACGCCGAAGCAGCGCGCGAACACGCGCTTCGCATTGCCGTCCAGGATCGCGGCGCGCCGGCCGAACGCGAACACGGCGATCGCGGCTGCGGTCGAGCGGCCGACGCCGGGCAGCGCCTGGAGACCCTGCACGCTGTTCGGGAATTCGCCCCGCTGCGCGATGGCCTGCGCCGCCGCGTGCAGGTTGCGGCCGCGCGCGTAGTAGCCCAGCCCGCTCCACAGGCGCAGGACGTCCTCCTGCGATGCGGCCGCCAGCGCGGTGACATCGGCAAAACGCGCGAGGAACCGTTCGTAGTAGGGAATGACCGCCGCCACCTGCGTCTGCTGCAGCATCACCTCGGCGAGCCAGATGCGGAACGGGTCGCGCGTGCCCTGCCAGGGCAGGCCATGGCGACCGTGGCGGCGCTGCCAGGCGGCGAGCCGGGAGGCGAAATCCAGCATGCGGCATTGTATGATTCCCCCGTCGACGTTCCCCATGCTGGCCTTCATCCTGCGCCGCCTCGGTCAAGCGGTCCTCGTCATGCTGACGGTGGGCTTGATCGCCTTCGCGCTGTTCCGTTTCGTCGGCGACCCGGTGCTGTTCATGCTCGGGCAGGACGCGACGCCGGAAGAGCGCGTGCAGGTCACGCGGTTGCTCGGCCTGGACCGGCCGTTCTACGTCCAGTACGCGAAATTCGTCGGCCGCTCGCTGCAGGGCGAGTTCGGCCTGTCGCTGCGCCAGGGGCGCCCGGTCTCCTCGCTGATCGTGGAGCGCCTGCCCGCCACGCTCGAGCTGTCCCTGGTCGCCGCCGCGCTGGCGCTGGCGGCCGGGGTGGCGATGGGCGTGTACACCGCGCTGCGACGGGATTCCTGGCTCACGCAGCTGCTGCTCGCCGTTTCGCTGGTCGGCGTGTCGCTGCCGACCTTTCTCATCGGCATCCTGCTGATCCTCGTCTTCGCCGTGCTGCTCGGCTGGTTGCCCTCTTTCGGGCGCGGCGAGACGGTGGCGCTGGGCTGGTGGAGCACGGGCTTTCTCACCTGGAGCGGCATCAAGGCACTGATCCTGCCTTCGATTACGCTGGGCCTGTTCCAGATGACGCTGATCCAGCGCCTGGTGCGCTCTGAAATGCTGGAAGTGCTGCGCACCGACTACATCAAGTTCGCGCGCGCGCGCGGGCTCAGCGACCGCGCGGTGCACTTCGGCCACGCGCTGAAGAATACCCTGGTGCCGGTGATCACCATCACCGGGCTGCAGCTGGGCGCCATCATCGCCTTCGCCATCATCACCGAGACGGTGTTCCAGTGGCCGGGCATGGGGCTGCTGTTCATCCAGGCGGTGGGCTTCGCGGACGTCCCGGTAATGGCCGCCTACCTGTGCCTGATCGCGCTATTCTTCGTCGTCATCAACCTCGTCGTGGACCTGCTGTACTACGCGGTCGATCCGCGCCTGCGGATCGACCGGGCGGTCGCGGCGCACTGAGGAAACCATGAAAAACGACCCTCTCGAAATGCTGCGCCTGTTCCACGCGGAACTGGTGCACATCCGGCGCGACATCCACGCCAACCCCGAGCTCGGCTTCGAGGAGACGCGCACTTCGCAGCTGGTCGCCGACAAGCTGACCGAGTGGGGCGTCGAGGTGCACCGCGGCCTCGCCAAGACGGGCGTGGTCGGCGTGATCAAGGGCCGCAGGCACGGCAGCGGGCGCGCCGTCGGCCTGCGCGCGGACATGGACTGCCTGCCGATGCACGAGACGAGCGAGGTGCCGCACAAGTCGAAATTTGCGGGGCGCATGCACGCCTGCGGGCACGACGGCCACACCACGATGCTGCTCGGCGCGGCGCGCTACCTCGCGCAGACGCGCAATTTCGACGGCACCGTGAACCTCATCTTCCAGCCGGCCGAGGAAGGCGGCGGGGGCGGCCAGGTGATGGTGCAGGAGGGCCTGTTCGAGCGCTTTCCCTGCGACTCGGTGTACGCCTTGCACAACTGGCCCGGCCTGCCGCCGGGCAAGATGGCGGTGCGTCCGGGCCCGGTGATGGCGGCCACCGACGAGATACGCATCACCGTGCGCGGCAAAGGCGGCCACGGCGCGATGCCGCATCTGACCGCAGACCCGGTGGTGGCGGCGGCGCAAGTGATCACGGCGCTGCAGACCATCGCCAGCCGCAACGTGAGCCCGCTCGATTCCGTGGTGGTGAGCGTGTGCTCGATGCAGACCAGCCAGCTCGGCGCGTTCAACGTGATCCCGGGGCACGTGCTGCTGGTGGGCACGGTGCGCAGCTTCCGCCCGGAGACGCGCGAACTGGCCGAGCGCCGCGTGCGCGAGATCGTCACCGGAGTCGCCCAAGCCCTGGGCGCCAGCGCGCAGATCGAGTACCGGCGCGGCTACCCGCCCACCATCAATGCCGAGAAGGAGTCCGCTTTCGCCGCGCGCGTCGGCGAGAAGGTGTTCGGCAGGGACAACGTGATCACCGACGGCGAGCCCACCATGGGCGGCGAGGACTTCTCCTACATGCTGCAGGCCAAGCCCGGCGCCTACGTGTTCCTCGGCCAGGGCGGCGGCCTGGGCGGCTGCTTCCTGCACAATGCAGGCTACGATTTCAACGATGAGGTGATTCCGCTCGGCGCCGGCTACCTGGCCGCGCTCGCCGAGGAATCGCTGCCGATCAAATGATTGCCAAGGAGAATTCGATGAGCCTCAAGATCTCGCGCTGGCTGCTCGCGGCGGCGCTGGCGCTCGGCGCCAGCGCGCATGCCAATACCTTCAAGTTCGCCGACCAGGGCGACGTGGTTTCCATGGACCCGTATTTCTTCAACGAGAGCCTGCTGCTCAATTTCACCGGGAACATTTACGAGGCGCTCACCGGCCGCGGCCGTCACCTCGAGGTGACGCCGGAACTGGCCACCGACTGGAAGCAGACCGCGCCCACCGTGTGGCGCTTCAACCTGCGCCAGGGCGTCAAGTTCCACGACGGCACCCCGTTCACCGCGGACGACGTGATCTTCTCGCTCGAGCGCGCGCGCGGCGAGGGCTCGGACGTGAAGTCCTACGTGAGCGAGGTCACCGAGATCCGCAAGGTCAACGACCACGCGGTCGACATCGTCACGCGCGCGCCGTTTCCCATCCTGCCCGAGGTGATCGGCCTGTGGCGCATGATGTCGAAGAGCTGGTGCGAGAAGAACAACTCGCTCAAGCCGAGCGACGTGCGCAAGGGCATCGAGAACTACGCCAGCACGCACGCCAACGGCACCGGACCCTTCGTGCTCAAGTCGCGCCAGCCCGGGGTGCGCACGGTCCTCGCGCCCAATCCGGGCTGGTGGGGCAAGGTCGAGCACAACCTCACCGAGGTGGTGTTCACGCCGATCGGCAACGACGCCACCCGCGTCGCCGCGCTGGTCTCGGGCGAGATCGACATGATGCAGCCGGTGCCCCTGCAGGACGTGGAGCGGTTGCGCGCCAATGCGGGCCTGAAGATCCTGCAGGGCCCCGAGTTGCGCACCATCTTCCTCGGCATGGACCAGGCGCGGCCGGAGCTCCTGTACTCCAGCGTGAAGGGCAAGAACCCGTTCAAGGACGTACGGGTGCGCAAGGCCTTCTACCAGGCGATCGACATCGAGGCGATACACACGCGCATCATGCGCGGCGCGGCCACGCCGACCGCGCTGATGATCGCGCCGGGCATCAACGGCTTCGTGCCCGCGCTCAACAAACGCCTGCCTTACGACCCGGAGGCCTCCAGGAAGCTGCTCGCCGACGCGGGCTACGCCGGCGGGTTCGAGCTCGGCATGAACTGCCCGAATGACCGCTACGTCAACGACTCCGAGATCTGCCAGGCGGTGGCGGCGATGCTGGCGCGCGTCGGGGTGAAAGTGAGCCTGACCGCCGAAACCAAGGCCACCTATTTCGCCAAGATCCTCAAGCGCGACACCTCCTTCTACATGCTCGGCTGGACTCCGGGCTCCTACGACTCGCACAACCCCCTGTTCGCGCTGATGTCCACCCCGGCCGAGGGCGGCCAGGGCCAGTTCAACCTGGGGAGCTACTCGAACCCGCGCGTCGACCAGTTGACCAAGGCGATCGCCTCGGAGACCGACCAGAAGAAGCGCCAGGCCATGATCACCGAGGCGTTCAAGATCCACCAGGACGACATCGGGCACTTGCCGCTGCACCAGCAGGCGCTGACCTGGGGCATGAAGCGCAATGTCGACCTGGTGCAGCTGGCGGACAATTTCAACTACCTGCGCTGGATACAGGTGAAGTAGCGCCCGCGCGGGGGAGCGCGGACCGTGCGCGCGCGCGCCGCGCTGCTGCGTCTGTGGGACCATGACCTGGCGTACAGCCTGCGCCGCTCGCCGGTCACGCTGGTCGCCGCGCTGCTGGTGCTGCTGTGCGTAGGCGGGGCGGCGCTGGCGCCCTGGATCGCGCCGCACCATCCGTTCGACCTCGCCTCGCTCGAGCTGAACGACGCCTTCCTGCCGCCAGCGTGGGCCGCCAAGGGCGACCCGCGCTACCTGCTCGGCACCGACGACCAGGGCCGCGACGTGCTCTCCACGATCATGTACGGCGGGCGCATTTCCCTGGGCGTCGGCTTTGCCGCCGTGCTGTTCTCCCTGGCGCTCGGCGTGCCGCTGGGCCTGCTGTCGGGCTACCTCGGCGGACGGCTCGACGCGTTCATCATGCGCGTCGCGGACGTCCAGCTCTCCTTCCCGGCGATCCTGATCGCGCTGCTGATCGACGGGGTCACGCGCGTCGCGCTGCCGCGCGAGCTCCACGACCAGCTCTCGCTCTACGTGCTGGTGCTGGCCATCGGCATTTCGGGTTGGGTGCAGTATGCGCGCACGGTGCGCGCCTCCACGCTGGTGGAGAAGAACAAGGAATACGTGCAGGCGGCGCGCGTCATCGGCCGCCACCCGCTCGCCATCATGCTGCGCCACGTGCTGCCCAACGTCACCGGACCCGTGCTGGTGCTCGCCACCATCCATATCGGCACCGCCATCATTACCGAAGCGACGCTGTCGTTTCTCGGCATCGGCGTGCCGCCGACCCAGCCCTCGCTCGGCACCTTGGTGCGCATCGGCAATGACTTCCTGTTTTCGGGCGAATGGTGGATCAGCGTGTTTCCCGGCGCCGCACTGGTGATCCTGGTGCTGTCGGTGAACCTGCTCGGCGACTGGCTGCGCGACGCCCTGAACCCGAAACTGCGGTGAGTCCCGCGCCGCTGCTCGAAGTGAAGGGCCTGCGCGTCGAGTTCCCGACGCGCCGCGGCACGCTGCTGGCGGTGGACGACGTGTCCTTCAGCATCGCGCCGGGCGAAGTGCTCGGGGTGGTGGGCGAATCCGGTGCGGGCAAGTCGCTCACCGGCATGGCGATCATCGGGCTGCTCGAGCCGCCCGGCCGCATCGCCGCCGGGGAAATCCGGCTCGAGGGCGAGCGCATCGACCGGCTGACCGGCGAGCGCATGCGCAGGATCCGCGGCCGGCGCATCGGCGCGATTTTCCAGGATCCGCTCACTTCGCTCAACCCGCTGTACACCGTGGGCCAGCAGCTGACCGAGACCATCCGCACGCACCTCGACGTGGACCAGCGCGAGGCGCGCCGCCGTGCGCTCAGCCTGCTCGCCGAAGTGGGCATTCCCGCGCCCGAGGCGCGCATCGACCACTACCCGCACCAGTTCTCCGGCGGCATGCGCCAGCGCGTGGTGATTGCCCTCGCGCTGTGCGCCGAGCCGCGCCTGATCGTCGCCGACGAGCCGACGAGCGCGCTGGATGTCTCGATCCAGGCGCAGATCATCGCGCTGCTCAGGCGGCTCGCGCGCGAGCACGGCACGGCGGTGATGCTGATCACGCACGACATGGGGGTGATCGCCGAGACCGCGGACCGCGTCGCGGTGATGTACGCCGGGCGCCTCGCCGAGCTAGGGCCGGTGCGCGAGGTGATCCACCGGCCGCGCCACCCCTACACCGCCGGGCTGATGGGCTCGATCCCGAAAATCGGCGCACTCAGGCGCCACGCGCGCCTGCTGCAGATCGACGGCACCATGCCGCGGCTGAACGCCATCCCGGCCGGCTGCGCCTTCAATCCGCGCTGTCCCAAGCGCTTCGGGCGCTGCAGCGCCGAGCGGCCCGAGGCGCTGCCGGTCGGCAACTCGCTGGTTTCCTGCTGGTTGTACGCCGATGAACGCCGCTAGCCGGCCCCTGGTCCGCCTGACCGGCGTGCGGCGGGATTTCGACGTCTCGCGCCCCTGGCTCAACCGCGTCGTCGAAGGCGCGCCGCGCCAGTCGCTGCGCGCGGTGGACGACGTGTCCTTCGAGGTGGCCAAAGGCGAGACGCTGGCGCTGGTCGGCGAATCGGGCTGCGGCAAGTCCACCGTCGCGCGCCTGATCGTCGGGCTGCTCGCGCTGACGCGCGGCCGCATCGAGTTCGACGGCATCGACCTCGCCGCGCCGGGCACCGACGCGTCCGCCCTGCGCCGGCGCATGCAGATGATCTTCCAGGACCCCTACGCCAGCCTCAACCCGCGCTGGCGCGCGCGTGACATCATCGCCGAGCCGATCCGCGTGCTCGGGCTCGCCGCCAGCCCGCAGGCGGAGCGCGCGCGCGTCGCGGAATTGCTGCTGCAGGTGGGGCTGTCGCCCGAGGACGGCGACAAGTACCCGCACGAATTCTCCGGCGGGCAGCGCCAGCGCATCTCGATTGCGCGTGCCGTGTCGGGCAATCCCGAGTTCCTGGTCTGCGATGAGCCGACCTCGGCGCTCGACGTCTCGGTGCAGGCGCAGATCCTCAACCTGATGAGCGAGCTGCAGGCGCAGCTCGGCCTGACTTACCTCTTCATCTCCCACAACCTCGCGGTGGTCTCGCACATCGCCGACCGCGTCGGCGTGATGTACCTGGGGCGCGTGGTCGAGTTCGCCGGGGCGGAGCGCCTGTTTGCCGCGCCGCGGCATCCCTACACGCGCATGCTGATGGACGCGATCCCGGACCTGCAGATGAGCGGCAAGGCGCGCACGCCGGTGGCCGGCGAAGTGCCCAATCCGCTCGCGCCGCCCGAG
>JBGPPD010000153.1:0-7255 GCA_041488375.1 Gammaproteobacteria bacterium
CTGCACGGCCCGGTCGTAGGACTGCAGGCCGTCGATCGGCAGATAGGGCCGGGGTGCGCCCTGCAGCACCTGCTGCTGCTCCACCTGCCGCACGCACTCCAGCAGCGGCACCTTGCCGTTCTCGTCGTAATACACGCCCACCCCGAGGTTCACCTTGTTCGGGTTCTGGTCCGCGACGTAGAGCTCGGTGATGCCGAGGATCGGATCCTTCGGCGCCATCGGCACCGAGGCGAGCAGGGAGGGTGAGTGGGGTGCGTTCATCGTGCTAGCATCATGCGTTTCTCCTGGCAAGATTCTACCCGTGGCGCTGACATTTCCCAACAGCCCGTTCCGGCTGCACCAGCCGTTCGCGCCGGCGGGCGACCAGCCCGAAGCGATCGACAAGCTCACCGAGGGCGTGCGGGACGGCCTCGCCTTCCAGACGCTGCTCGGCGTCACCGGCTCGGGCAAGACCTACACCATGGCGCACGTGATTTCCCGCCTCGGGCGCCCGGCGCTGGTGCTGGCGCCCAACAAGACCCTCGCGGCGCAGCTGTATTCGGAGTTCCGCGAGTTCTTTCCCGAGAACGCGGTCGAGTACTTCGTCTCCTACTACGACTACTACCAGCCGGAGGCCTACGTCCCGTCGCGGGACCTGTACATCGAGAAGGATTCCTCGATCAACGAGCACATCGAGCAGATGCGCCTCTCGGCCACCAAATCGCTGCTGGAGCGGCGCGACGTGGTGATCGTGGCCACGGTGTCGGCGATCTACGGCATTGGCGACCCTGCCGAGTACCACGGCATGATCCTGCACCTGCGCGAGGGGGAGAAAAGCTCGCAGCGCGACGTCATCGCGCGCCTGGTGGCGATGCAGTACGAGAGGAACGACGTCGAATTCCGCCGCGGCGTGTTCCGCGTGCGGGGCGACGTGATCGACGTGTTCCCCGCCGAGCACGCCGAGCACGCGGTGCGTATCTCGCTCGGCGAGGACGGGATCGAGCGGCTGCAGCTGTTCGATCCGCTCACCGGCCGCGTGCTGCACGGCCTGCCGCGCTTCACCGTGTACCCGTCGAGCCACTACGTGACGCCGCGCGAGACCACGCTGCGCGCGGTCGAGGCGATCAAGGCGGAGCTGCGCGAGCGCATCGAGGTCTTCCACCAGGCCGGCCGCCTGGTCGAGGCGCAGAGGATCGAGCAGCGCACGCGCTTCGACCTCGAAATGCTCGCTGAACTGGGCTTTTGCAAAGGCATCGAGAACTACTCGCGCCACCTCTCCGGGCGCAAGGCGGGCGAGCCGCCGCCGACGCTGATCGACTACCTGCCGGCCGACGCGCTGATGATGATCGACGAGAGCCACGTCACCATCGGGCAGCTGGGCGGCATGTACAAGGGCGACCGTTCGCGCAAGGAGAACCTGGTCGAGTACGGCTTTCGCCTGCCCTCGGCGCTGGACAACCGTCCGCTGCGTTTCGACGAGTTCGAGAAAGTGGTGCGGCAGACGGTGTTCGTGTCGGCCACGCCCGCCGACTACGAGCGCGGCAGGTCGGCGCAGATCGTCGAGCAGGTGGTGCGCCCGACCGGGCTGGTGGACCCCGCGGTCGTCGTACGGCCGGCGGTGTCGCAGGTGGACGACCTGATGTCGGAGATCCACGACCGCGTCGGCAAGCACGAGCGCGTGCTGGTCACCACGCTCACCAAGCGCATGGCGGAGGAGCTCACCGAGTACCTGGCGGAGCACGGCATCAAGGTGCGCTACCTGCACTCCGAGGTGGAGACGGTCGAGCGCGTCGAGATCATCCGCGACCTGCGCCTGGGGGAGTTCGACGTGCTGGTCGGCATCAACCTGCTGCGCGAGGGCCTCGACCTGCCCGAGGTATCACTGGTGGCGATCCTCGACGCCGACAAGGAGGGCTTCCTGCGCTCGGAGCGCTCGCTGATCCAGACCATCGGCCGAGCGGCGCGCCACATCAACGGCAGCGCGATCCTGTACGCCGACGTGATGACCGATTCGATGAAACGCGCGATCGGCGAAACCGAGCGCCGGCGCAACAAGCAGCTCGCCTACAACATCGCGCACCAGATCACGCCGATCGGCGTGAGCAAGCGCATCAAGGATCTGATCGAGGGCGTGTACGACGCCGGCGAGGCGGCCGCGGAACGCAAGGCCGCGCAGGACGAGGCGCGCTACGAGGCGATGAGCGAGAAGCAGCTGGCGCGCGAGATCCGCGCGCTGGACAAGCAGATGCTGGAGCACGCGCGCAACCTGGAATTCGAGAAGGCCGCGAAGGCGCGCGACGAGCTCGCCGAGCTCAAGCGGCGCGCCTTCGGCGTGGAGCTGCACACCGAATAGCGGCGGCGCGCCGCTGCCGGTCCCTTACTTGTTGCGCGTTTCGATCTGCACCAGCTCTTCCGAGGCGGTCTCGGTCACGGGCTTCTCGCGCCGCGGACGACCCCGCTGCACGGCTTGCGGCTCGACGACCGGCGGCCGCACTTTCGCAGCGTTGGTTTCGACCATCTGCAGTCCGGCGCTTTCCAGGATCTCCTTGGGGTCGACACGGGCGGCTGCCGGCTGCGGCGCCGGGGCCGGTTGCGCGTGGACGGGTTCCTCGCGCACAGGTTCCTGGCGCGGCGATTCCTCCCGTGCCGGTTCCTGCCGCGCAGACTCGCGTGCCGCTGCTTCTTCGCGCTGCTGCGCTTCTTCCCGCATCTGCGCCAGGTGCATTTCCCGCTCGCGGGCGCGCAGCTCATTGGCATCGGGCATCTTGGCCAGGAACGCAGGCACGGGCGCGCCCGCCTCGTGTTCCGCCGCCGGCAGACCCTGGGGCGGCCTGCGCTCGCCGCCCTGATCCGGCCGGCGGTGGCGGTCGCGGCGACCGCGCCGCCCGCGGCGTTGCTCTTCACCCTCGCGCTCACCGGCCAGCGCCGGCTCGGTCGCGCGCGGCCCCTGCTGCTGGGGCTGTTGCGGCTGCTCGGGGCGGGGAGGGCGCTGCTGCTGTTGCTGCGGGCGCTGCTGGTCGGGCCGGCGTTCGCCGCCCTGACGATGGTCGCGCTGCTGTTGGCCGCCCTGGCGCTGCTCGGGGCGCTGGCCGCCGCCTTGCTGCGGGCGGCGCTGCTGGTCGCGCGACCCGTCGCGCGGACGGTCGCGCCGGTGCTCGCGCCGCTGCTCGTCGCGGCGCTGCTCCGGCCGCCGCTCGCGTTGCTGTTGCGGCTGCTGGTCCCGGCGCGGCTCACGCGCAGTGCGCACGGCATCGTTGGCCGCCGTCGCTTCCTGCTTGTCGGTCTTGAACCAGCCCAGGATCTTGCTCATGAAACCGGACTGCGGGACCACTGCCGCCGCCGGAGCCGGGCGGGGCGCCTCGGCGCGCTCGGGTGCCTGGTGCGCGGGTTGCGGCTGGTGTTCCGGCACGATCGGCGCCGGCTGGTCCGGCACGATGCCTTTCACCGCGGCTTCCGGACGTTCCCTCTTGGCGTCGCCGGTGGCATCCTCGACCTTGGGTTCTTCCGGCTGCTCCACCATCTCGTAGCTCGCCGGCACGTGTTCCATGGCGTTCAGCTCGTCGTGGCGCAGGCGCTGGATCTTGTAGTGCGGCGTGTCCAGGTGCGGGTTGGGCACCAGGATGATGTTCACCTTGAGGCGCGCCTCCAGCTTCTGGATCTCGGGGCGCTTCTCGTTGAGCAGGAAACTCGCCACGTCGACCGGCACCTGCACATGCACCGCGCCGGTGTTCTCCTTCATGGCTTCTTCCTGCAGGATGCGCAGCACGTGCAGCGCGGTGGATTCGGTGCCGCGGATGAAGCCGGTGCCGCTGCAACGCGGGCAGCTGATGTGCGCGGTCTCCTCCAGGGAGGCCTGCAGGCGCTGGCGCGAAAGCTCCAGCAGCCCGAAGCGCGAGATCTTGCCGACCTGCACGCGAGCGCGGTCATAGCGCAACGCGTCGCGGAAGCGGTTCTCGACGTCGCGCTGGTTCTTCTGCGACTCCATGTCGATGAAGTCCACCACGATCAAGCCGCCCAGGTCGCGCAGGCGCAACTGCCGGGCAACTTCGTCGGCGGCCTCCAGGTTGGTGCGCGTCGCGGTCTCCTCGATGTCGCTGCCCTTGGTGGCGCGCGCCGAGTTGACGTCCACCGCCACCAGCGCTTCGGTATGGTCGATGACGATGGCGCCGCCGGAGGGCAGGCTCACCTGGCGCGAGTAGGCGCTCTCGATCTGGTGCTCGATCTGGAAGCGCGAGAACAGCGGCACGTCGTCGCGGTACAGCTTGACCTTGCCGACGTTGCCCGGCATCACGGTCTGCATGAAGGCAAGCGCCTGCTCGTAGATTTCCTCGGTGTCGATGAGGATCTCGCCGATGTCGGGCTGGAAGTAGTCGCGGATGGCGCGGATCACGAGGCTCGACTCCAGGTAGATCAGGAACGGCTTCTTGTCCTGGGTCTTGCCCGCGCCCTCGACCGCACTCCAGAGCTGCAGCAGGTAGTTGAGGTCCCACTGCAGTTCCTCGGGCGAGCGCCCGATCGCCGCGGTGCGGGCGATCACGCTCATGCCCTCGGGCACCTGCAGCTTGTCCAGGGTGTCGCGCAGCTCGTTGCGGTCCTCACCCTCGACGCGGCGCGAAACGCCGCCGCCGCGCGGGTTGTTGGGCATCAGCACCAGGTAGCGACCCGCGAGGCTGATGTAGGTGGTGAGCGCCGCGCCCTTGGTGCCGCGCTCGTCCTTCTCGACCTGGACGATCAGGTCCTGGCCTTCGGTGAGCGCATCCTGGATGCGGGCCCGGCCGACGTCCACGCCGGGCTTGAAATAGACCTTGTCGACTTCCTTGAAGGGCAGGAACCCGTGCCGTTCCTCGCCGTATTCGACGAAGGCGGCTTCGAGGCTGGGCTCGACGCGGGTGATGATGCCTTTGTAGATGTTGCTCTTGCGCTGCTCCCGGGATGCCGACTCGATGTCGAGGTCGACCAGCTTCTGTCCTTCTACGATGGCGACGCGCAGTTCTTCCTGCTGGGTCGCGTTAAACAACATGCGTTTCACTTCTTGTTCTCCTGCGCGCGCAGGAGGCCCGGCGTTCCGTCGGTCAGTATTCTTCTAGGGTTCTAGGTGTAAAAACCGATGTTCAAGTGGCGGGGACAATTCCGGCCGCGCGCTATTGAGTAGTATCGCTACTTAGGGTGAGCGAACATCACCACTGCTTCAGGCTCGGCTGTGGCCGAACAGGAGGCGGGTTGCAGGTCCCGGCGGCGAAACAGTTGTGCGCCACGCCCATCGAACCTGTGCCTCGCATCTCGAAGCAACCCGTGGATAATACGAAAAATGAAAGACTTAAGCAAGGCTCGCGCCACGCTACTCGAAGTCGGGGAGGAAAGCGTCGCCCAGCGCATCGACAATTTCCTGCTGCGCCGGCTCAAAGGGGTGCCCAAGAGCCACGTCTACCGGGTGCTGCGCAGCGGCGAGGTGCGGGTCAACAGCGGCCGGGTCAAACCCGACTATCGCCTGCAGGCCGGAGACCGGGTGCGGGTGCCTCCGGTTCGGATCGCCACCCCGGCCGCCAAGCCCGCGCCGCGTCCCCTCGGCCTGCCGATCGTGTTCGAGGATGCCGCGCTGCTGGTGATCGACAAGCCCTCCGGCATCGCCGTGCACGGCGGCAGCGGCCTGAGCTACGGGGTGATCGAATCGCTGCGCGCGGAACGGCCCGAAGCGAAGGTGCTGGAGCTGGCCCATCGCCTGGACCGCGATACCTCGGGCCTGCTGATCATCGCCAAGAAGCGCGGCGCCCTGGTCGAGCTGCACCGCATGCTGCGCGAGGGCGAAGTGGAGAAGGTGTACTCGGCGCTGGTGAGGGGCCGCTGGCAGGGCGGCGCGCGCGAGTTGCGCGATCGGCTCCACAAGTTCGTCACCGCAGGGGGCGAGCGGCGCGTCGCGGTGCATGGCGGCGGCCAGACGGCAGTGACGCAGGTGCGGCCGGTTGCCGCCACCGACGAATTCAGCCTGCTGGAGCTGCGCTTGCTGACCGGGCGCACGCACCAGATCAGGGTGCACCTGGCGCACGCCGGCCACCCTGTCCTGGGCGACGGCAAGTACGGCGATTTCGAGCTCAACCACGCTCTGGCCGGGCAAGGGGTGAAGCGCTTGTTCCTGCACGCGCACCGCCTGTCGTTCACCCACCCGCTGACGGGCGCGGCAATGAAGTTCAGTGCTCCCCTGCCGCCGGACATGCGCCACTTCGCGGAGGCGCGCCTTGCGCTACAGCCTGATCGTCTTTGACTGGGACGGGACCTTGCTCGACTCGGCGGGCGGCATCGTCGAGTCGATCCAGGAGGCTGCGCGCGACCTGCGCTTGCCGGTGCCGGCGCGTGAAACCGCCAGCCATGTCATCGGGCTGGGCCTGCACGACTCGCTGCGCACGGCCGTGCCGACGCTGCCGGAGGACAAGTACCGGGAATTTGCCGAAGCCTACCGCCGGCACTTCCTCGCGCGGCAGGGCACCATGGCGCTGTTTCCGGGGGTGCGCGAGGTGCTGCAGGACCTGCACGCCGCCGGTCACCGCCTCGCCGTGGCGACCGGCAAGAGCCGCCGTGGCCTGGAGCACGCGTTCGAATTGACCGCGTTGCGCAGGTACTTCGCGGCGTCGCGCTGCGCCGACGAGACCAACCCGAAGCCGCACCCGGCGATGCTGCTCGAGCTGATGCAGCAGCTGGCGGCCGCGCCCGGGCAGGCGCTGATGATCGGCGATACCTCGCATGACCTGGAAATGGCACGCAGCGCGGGCGTGGACGCGGTGGCGGTCACCTACGGCGCGCATCCGCCGGATGCGCTGCGCGCTCTGGCGCCGCGCGCCTGCGTCGCCAGCGTGGCGGAACTGCGTGCATGGCTGACGGCGAACGTCTGATCTGCGCATCCGCGGCGCTGCAGGACGCGGGCGGCGGCGTGCGCTTCGAAATCGAGTATTTCGGCGAGGCCGCGCCCGCGTTCGTGGTGCGCACCGCGGGGCGCGTCCACGGCTACCTGAACCGCTGCGCGCACGTGGCGATGGAACTGGATTGGCGCGAGGGTGAATTCTTCGATTTGGAGGGGCGCGATTTGATATGCTCGACACACGGTGCCGTCTACGCCGCCGACAGCGGCCGATGCCTGGGCGGCCCCTGCGGCGGCACGCCGCTGGTGCGGCTGAGGATCGAAGAGCGCGCCGGGCAGGTCTACTTCATGGGAGTCGACGATGGCTGACAACGACGGGCAGTGGGAGCGCGGGCTGATCGAGAAGCTTGCCACCGCGGCGCTCAA
>JBGPPD010000154.1:0-7249 GCA_041488375.1 Gammaproteobacteria bacterium
CCAGGGGTCTTTCCAGATGAGATAGAGGACTTTTCTTTCCGGGTACTTCTGTTTCCGTGCTGCCTCGAGCGCTGAATCAAATCGGGCGCAAAGCGCTTCGGCTTCGCGCTCCCTGCCGAATGCCGCGCCGAACTGGCGATACAGCGCTAGATTTTCTTCCGGCGCCAGCGGGTGCGTGATCACGAGGTTGGGCACGAACTCCGCCAGCGACTCCGCCGTTTCCCGCAGGTTCTCGTCCTTGTTCAGGATGACGTGCGTGGGCGCGAGCGCGCGGACCTTCGCCAGGTTCACCGACTTGGTGCCGCCCACCTTGGGAATGCCGCGCAGGGCTTCGGCCGGGTGGATGCAAAAGCCGGTGCGGCCCACCAGATGCTGCGCCAGCCCCAGCTCGCACACCAGCTCGGTGAGCGAAGGCACCAGCGAGACGATGCGCATCAGAGCGGCAGGTCGCGCGGCTTGCGCGGCGCGCGCGCGGCGAGCCGGTCGTACAGCCACGCAGGCGCGAGGCGCAGCAGTAACGAGACGAGGGCCATCTGCCAGGGGATGACCGCCAGCCGGCGTCGCCCTGCGATGGCGCGCGCAAAGCGCCGCGCCGCTTCGTCGGCAGGCAGCAGGAACGGCATACGGTAGCGGTTGACCCGCGTCATCGGCGTATCGATGTAGCCCGGGCAGATGGTGACCACGGATACGCCGCTGCCTGCGAGTTCCACACGTAACGCTTCCAGCCACTTGATCGCCGCCGATTTGGATGCGCTGTAGGCGCCCGCGCCGGGGATGCCGCGGAATCCGGCGACGCTGGCGATGCCGCAAAGCACGCCGGCTTTCTGCGCGCGCATCGCCGGGGCGAAGGCGGCGAGCGTGGCGGCGAGCCCTACGACATTGACTTCCAGCACGCGGCGCAGCTTCGCCACGTCCGCGGGGTCGTCGCCCTGCGTGCCGCTCGAGACGCCCGCGTTGGCGATGACCAGGTCGGGCGCGCCGTGGCGCGAGCAGTATTCGCGCGCGGCGCGCTCCATCGCCGCCGCGTCCGAGACATCCAGCGCGTAAATCTCGAAGCGGCCGGGCAGCGACGAGGCGAGCGCCTGCATCGGTTCGCGCCGGCGCGCCACCAGCCCGATCACGGTGTCGGGCGCGGCGTAGTGCCGCGCCAGCGCCTCGCCGATGCCCGCGGATGCGCCGGTGATGATGATGCGGCGCACGCGGGCGTTTACTTCTTCGCGCGTTCCTGGCGCGCGAGGCCGACCAGGTACTCCACCACCGCCATCATTTCCCCGGTCCCGCCCGCCATGCGCGCCGAGGTGAGGTAGCGGCCGTCCACCACCATGCTGGGCACGCCGTGAACGTTGTAGGTGCCGAGCATGCGGCGCGCGAATTCGACCTTCTGGCGCGTGTCGATCGAGGTCAAGGCCGCCTTGAATTGCCCGGGGTCGACGCCGTTGGCGGCGACCCAGGCGACGAGGTTCGCCTCCTGGTCGAGGCGCCGGTCGTCGAAATGGTGGTTGTCGTACAGCGGCCAGTGCAGCCGCTCGATCGCCTGCAGCGATTCGAGCGCGTAATAGGCGCGAGCGAACGGCTCCCAGCCCTCGTTGTTCACCGCCGGCACGCGCCGCAGCTGGACCTCGGGCCCCGCCTCCTGCAGCCAGCGCGAGATGCGCGGCTGCGCTTCGTAGCAGACGGGGCAGCCGTACCAGAAGAATTCGATGACTTCGATCTTCCCGCGCGGCGAGGGGCGCGGCGGCTCGAGCAGCTGGTATTCGCGCCCCGCGAGCGGCGGCGCCGCCTGCGCGGCGGCGCACGCCAGCACCAGCGCGGCCAGGCAGGCGAGGAGTCGGTGCAAGCGCGCTAGCCGGCGCCGCCCTTGCGCGCCACCCCGATCAGGAAGGTCACGGTGTCGAGCATGTTTTGCTGCGAGCGCGCCTGTTCGGCGCTGACCGTGTAGCGGCCGTTCACGGCGAGCGCCGGAGTGCCGTCGATGCGGTAGGCGGCCGAGAGCTGCGCGGCGCGCCGCACCTTGCTCTGCACGCCGAAGGATTTCACCGTTTCCTCGAATTTCTTCGGGTCCACGCCGTTCTTCTGCAGCCAGGCGTTGAGCGCCGCGGGGTCGCGCGGGTTCAGGCGGTCGCGGTGGATGGCGTCGAAGAACGGCCGGTGCAGGCGCGAGAGGACGTCGAGCGCCTCGAAAGCGTAGAACACCGCGCCGTCGCTCGCCCAGGCGGGATTGAGCACCGCCGGCAAGCGGCGGAACTGCGCGTCCTTGGGCAGCGTCGGGATCCACTTTTCTAGCAGCGGCTCGAGGTGGTAGCAGTGCGGGCAGCCGTACCAGAAGAACTCCAGCACCTCGATCTTGCCCTGGGTGTCCACCGGCTGCGCGGGCCTGAGCTCGGTGTAGTCCAGGCCGGGCGCGGGCTGGCGTGCCTGGGCGAGGGCACCCAGGGGCGCAAGGCCCAGGGCGAGGACGAGGGTGCGGCGGCGCAGATTCATTTCAGTTTGCCTTTAGGGATGCCGGGTCTTTGAGTTTGACCAGGTTGGCATCGATTCCGTTCTGCGCGAGGGACTGGCGTATCCGGTTCAATTCGTCGACCTTGGTGTACGGCCCGAGGCGCACGCGGTACCAGGTGCCCTTGTCGGGCAGGCTGGTGGGCTCGACGTTCGACTCGAAGCCGAGGATCGCCAGCCGCGCCTTCTGGTTGTCGGCCTCGGCCGGATTCTGGAACGCGCCGGCCTGGATGAAGTAGACCTCCGGCGGCGCCGCCGCGGCAGTCTGGTTCTTCGGCGCCGCGGCGGCGCGCAGCCGGTCGCGCAACTCGCGCTCGCTCACCGGCTCCTCGCCGCCCGCCAGGATCTTGTAGAAGTCGAAGCGCGGCTTGTCGGGCGCCTTGGCTGCGGTGGCGCCGGGCTTGGGCACCGGCGCGGCGGCCGGTGCGCTGCCGCTTTGCGGCATGCCGGCCAGCGCCGGCGGCTTGCCGGCGGCGTCCGCGGCCGGCTTGCGGCTCATGAACGGAATCGGCGTCTTGTTCAGGTACAGCGCGATACCGAGCGCGATCGCCAGGCCGATCAGCAGCCCTGCGAACATGCCGAGCAGGAATCCGCCGCCGGAGCTCTTGCGCGTCGTCGCGTGTGGTATTGCCGCCATCACATCCTTTCCGGAGCGCGCACGCCGAGCAGCGCGAGCCCGTTGGCGAGCACCTGGCGGACCGCGGCGCACAGCGCCAGGCGCGCGGTGCGCGTCGCCTGATCCTCGACCAGAATGCGCTCGGCATTATAGTAGCTGTGGAACTCGCCCGCGAGTTCGCGCAGGTAGAACGCCACCGAGTGCGGCGCCAGTTCGCGCGCCGCGGCGGCCAGCGTCTCCGGGAATTCGGCGAGCCGCTGCATCAGGGCGGCCTCGCGCTCCCCGGCGAGGCTCTCGAGCGGCGCGTCGCCGAGCGACGACGCCTCGCCGCCCCATTGCCGCAGCACGCTGCACACGCGCGCGTGCGCGTACTGCACGTAGTACACGGGATTCTCGTCGGTCTGCGCGCGCGCCAGGTCGACGTCGAACACGAAGTCGGCGTCGGCGCGGCGCGAAACGAGGAAGAAGCGCACCGCGTCGCGGCCGACCCATTCGACGAGGTCGCGCACCGTGACGTAGGAACCGGCGCGCTTGGAGATCTTCACCTCTTCGCCGCCGCGCACCACCTTCACCAGGCTGTGCAGCACGTAGTCGGGGTAGCCGGCGGGGATGCCCAGGCCGAGCGCCTGCAGCCCGGCGCGCACGCGGGTCACCGTGCTGTGGTGGTCGGTGCCCTGCACGTTGACCACCTTCCGGAAGCCGCGTTCCCACTTGGTGACGTGGTAGGCGACGTCGGGCACGAAGTAGGTGTAGCTGCCGTCGGACTTGCGCACCACGCGATCCTTGTCGTCGCCGTAGTCGGTGGTGCGCAGCCACAGCGCGCCTTCCTGCTCGTAGGTCTTGCCGCTCGCCACCAGCGCCTTCACCACCTTGTCGACCCGGCCGTCCGTGTACAGGCTCGACTCGAGGGTATAGACGTCGAACTTCACGCCGAAGGCCTGCAGGTCGGCGTCCTGCTCCTTGCGCAGCGCGGCGACCGCGAAGCGGCGCGCCGCCTCGAGATCCGCGGCCTTGCCGCCGCCCGCGGTGAAGTCGCGCGCGATCTCCTCGATGTATTCGCCGCGGTAGCCGTCCGCCGGCCAGCCGGCGTCTTCGGGCTTGAGGCCCTGCGCGCGCGCCCGCACGGAGAGGGCGAGGTTGTGGATCTGCGCGCCGGCGTCGTTGTAGTAGAACTCGCGCGTCACCGTGTGCCCCTGCGCTTCGAGCAGCGCGGCGATCGCGTCGCCCAGCGCGGCCTGGCGGCCGTGGCCGACGTGCAGCGGGCCGGTGGGGTTGGCGGAGACGAATTCGACCATCACCTTTTCGGATTGTCCTGTTCGAGTCCGGCCAAATTTGGAACCCTCTTGAAGAATCCTTGTGACGATTTCGGATTTGCGGGACCGGGTAAGTCGAATGTTCAGGAATCCCGGCGGCGCAATTGTTACGGATTCACACGCGCCGCTGCTCAAGAGCGGCTGCGTGCTGACGTTCATAAGCTCTTCGGCAAGCGCCATGGGCTTTTTGCCTGCGGACTTCGCTGCTTGTAGAGCAACGCTTGTTGCGAAGTCGCCATGCTCGGGATTGCGAGGACGTTCGAGTTGGACAGTGACAGTCGCGTTGGGCGCGATCTTGCGCAGTCCTTCTGTAAGTATTGCTTCGACAGTTTCTTTCGGGTTTGCCATGAAAAGGGCGCGAATTATACGTCCGGGAACATGGTAGATCGGGCTCTGAACCGGATTCTGCTGGAAATCGGGGTCTGACCCCGATTTTCAATCGAACTCGATCGGATCCACATCCAGGTGCCAGCGCACGCTGCGCGGGGCGGTGGCGAAGAGGCGCTCGGTCCAGGCGGCGAGGAAGCCCTGCAGCGCTGGACGGGAGGCCGACTGCACCAGCAGCTGCGCGCGCTCCAGGTCGGCCCGGCGCGTGATCACGTGCGGCACCGGGTCGTAGATGCGCACTTCCTCGGGCAC
This sequence comes from Gammaproteobacteria bacterium, assembly GCA_041488375.1. Classification (GTDB taxonomy): domain Bacteria; phylum Pseudomonadota; class Gammaproteobacteria; order Burkholderiales; family SG8-39; genus JAABQT01. Next base: position 5,065 of record JBGPPD010000154.1, read on the forward strand.
CGGCACCAGGCGCGCCGCCTCCTCGAGAAAGCCCATCGCGGTGGCCAGCTTGTCCGCCTCGGCGCGCAGCGCCGCTTCGTGCACGTAAGGCGGAAAGCCCGCCGCTTCGCGCTCGGCGAGCTGCGCCGCGGCGAAGGTGGCGAAGTCGTGGCTGGCGAGCGAGGCGTACAGCGGATGCTGCGGATAGCGCGTCTGCACGATCACTTCGCCCGGTTGTTCGCGCCGCCCGGCGCGGCCGGCGACCTGGGCGAGCGTGGCGTACAGGCGCTCGGCGGAGCGGTAGTCGGTGGACAGCAGCCCGCCATCGGCATCCAGCACGCCGACCAGCGTGAGCAACGGGAAGTCATGGCCCTTGGCGAGCAGCTGCGTGCCGACCAGGATGTCCGCCTCGCCGCGCGTGATGCCTTCCAGCGTGCGCGCCAGGTCGCCGCGCCGGCGCGCGCTGTCGCGATCGATGCGCACGATGCGCGCACCGGGATAGCGGGCCTCGAGCGTCTCTTCCACGCGCTGCGTGCCTCGGCCCATCGCCTTCAGGTCCACGTTGCCGCAGGTCGGGCAGGCGCGCGGGATGGGACTTTCCGCGCCGCAATGGTGGCACCGCAGGCGCCGGTCGGGCTTGTGCAGCACCATGCGCGCGGTGCAGCGCTCGCAGCCCGAAGTCCAGCCGCAGGCGTGGCAGGCCAGGACCGGCGCGTAACCGCGGCGGTTGATGAAAACGAGGCTCTGCTCGCGCCGCGCCAGCCGCTCGCCGATTGCCGCCAGCAGCCCCGGCGCGAAGCCGTTCTCCGCGGGAGTGAGCTTCAGGTCGAGCATGCGCACCCGGGGCAGCCGCGCGCCCGGCACCGCGCGGTCCGGCAAGGCGACGCGCTCGTAGCGCCCGCCGAGCGCGTTGTGCCAGGTTTCCAGGGAAGGCGTGGCGGTGCCGAGCACCGCCGGGCAGGCGGCGAACTTGGCGCGCATCACGGCCGCATCGCGGCCCGAGTAGCGCAGCCCCTCCTGCTGCTTGAACGAGGTGTCGTGCTCTTCGTCCACCACCACCAGGGCGAGGCGCGGCAGCGGCGTGAGGGTGGCCAGGCGCGTGCCGAGCACGATGCCGGCCTCGCCGCGCGCGGCCGCCAGCCATGCTGCGGTGCGCGGCACATCCTGCAAGGCGCTATGCAGCAAAACGATGTGGGCTTCGGGGAAAGCGTGCCGGAAGCGCGCCTCGAGTTGCGGCGTGAGGCTGATCTCGGGTACCAGCACCAGGGCCTGCCCTCCGTCCTGGAGCACGCGCGCGATCAGGCGCAGGTAGACCTCGGTCTTGCCGCTGCCGGTGATGCCGTGCAGCAGGAACGGCTGGAAGCGGCCGAACGCGCTGCCGATGCGCTCGATGGCCCGGGCTTGGTCGGCGGTCGGCGTGTGGCTGGCGACGAAGCGCGGCGCACTGGCCCGCGGCGTGGCGCCGTCGAGAACCTTCTTCGGCAGCGGTTTGAGCGACTTCAATCGCGGCGGCAATGCGCCGATCACCGTCTCGCCGAGCGGGCGCTGATAGTAAGCGGCGAGGAAGCGCATGAGCTCGAGCCACTGCGGCGGCAGGCGCGGCGTGTCCCCGAGCACGCGCGACACGGGCCTGAGCTTGTCGGCCGCAATCGCGCTGCCCGTGCCATCTTCGATCACCACGCCGACGCGGCTGCGCGTGCCGAACGGCACCACCACGCGGTCGCCGACGGCGACATCGAACGCATCTGGCCGCAAGTAATCGAACAACGTCGCCAGTGGAACGTCGAGCGCGACGCGCAGCACATTCATCGTCAAAGAGTTATTTTTTCGAGTTGATCCGAAGCTTCGCGATTGTGGCGGTAACCCTTGCCGCGAAAAGGCATTTTTGCTTGTACACAAGGGGTGTGGATAAGAATGTGAATAAGCCGGTCACGCCGCCGCCACAGTGGACACCTGCACAGGGCGGGATTTCCCCGCCACGGGCTGGAGGGGGTTTTTATATAGCCGATTCAATGAGTTGCAGGCCCATGCGAGGGGAATCGCCCGGCGGGCCGGTTTTGTCCGGCGAGAGCGCGATTTTGTGCATAAGTCAAGCGTTCGTTTGGGCGGCGGCGCGCAATTTCGGGCTGTAAGTGCGCACTTCGTCCACCAGCGCGGCGACGCTTTCGACGGGTGTCAGCGGCGCAATGCCATGACCGAGATTGAA
>JBGPPD010000155.1:0-7233 GCA_041488375.1 Gammaproteobacteria bacterium
GCGTTCTTCCAGTCGCTCGCGCTGGGCGGGGGCTTCACGCTGAAGGGCGGGCGCTTTCTCTCGGGCATCGGCTACCAGAACGAGATCCACCAGCACGCGTGGGATTTCCAGGACGCGCCGCTCGCCTACAAGGCGTTCCTCGGCGGGCGGCTGAACGACGATGGCGTGCAGCTGCGCTGGCTCGCGCCCACGGACCTGTTCCTCGAATTCGGCGCGGAACTCGGCAGCGGGCGCGCCTTTCCCGCGACGCCGCGCGGCCGCAACGGCGCGAACGCGGGAAGCATCTTCGCGCACCTGGGCGGCGACATCGGCGCGAGCACCGCGTGGCGCACCGGGCTGTCGTTCCTGCGCGCGCGGCCCGAGGATCGCGCCTTCGACGACGTCGACAGCCTGGGCAACCCCGTCACGCAGTCCTTCACCGGCACCTCGAAGCTGCTGATCGCCGACTTCATCGTGAAATGGGCGCCCAACGGCAACGCCACCGTCACCAATTTCAAGCTGCAGGGCGAGTACTTCCGGCGCAACGAGGCGGGCGCGCTCACCTACGACGCCGGCGCGCCGCTCACCGGCGACTACGCGAGCCGGCAGTCGGGCTGGTACCTGCAGGGGGTGTACCAGTTCATGCCGCGCTGGCGCGCGGGCCTGCGCTACGACGCGCTGGACCGCGGCACGGTGGAGACCGCCGTACCTCTCGCAGGCGTGCTCGCGAGCGACACCAACCCCACGCGAACCACCGCGATGCTCGACTGGAGCGCGACGGAGTTCAGCCGCATCCGGCTGCAGCTCGCCGCCGACAAGTCGCGCGCGGGGGTGACCGACAACCAGGTGCTGCTGCAGTACCTGTTCAGCCTCGGCGCGCACGGCGCGCACACTTTCTAGGAGTCCGACATGAGAACGATCATTGCGCTGGTACTGGCCGCGGCCTCCTGGCCGGCCTTGGCGGCGCTCAACATCTTCGCCTGCACCCCCGAGTGGGGCTCGCTCGCGCAGGAGCTGGGCGGCGACAAGGCAAGCGTCTACACGGCGACGAACGCGCTGCAGGATCCGCACCACATCGAAGCGCGACCGAGCCTCATTGCGCGCGCGCGCCGTGCCGACCTGGTGGTATGCACGGGTGCGGAACTGGAAGTCGGCTGGCTGCCGCTGGTGCTCACGCAGTCGGGCAACCCGAAGATCCAGCTCGGGCAGCGCGGCTACTTCGAGGCGGCCTCGGCGGCGCGGCTGATCGAGGTTCCAAAGCGCGTGGACCGCTCGATGGGCGACGTGCATGCGGCGGGCAACCCGCACCTGCACCTCGACCCGCTGAACGTCTCGCGCGTGGCCAAGGCGCTCGCCCAGAGGATGAGCGTGCTCGACGCGCAGGACGCCTCCTACTACCTGGAGCGCGAGATCGAGTTCCAGAAGCGCTGGCGCGCGGCCACGGCCCGCTGGGAGCACGAGGCCGAGCCGCTGCGGGGGCTGCCGCTGGTCGTGTACCACAAGAACATGTCGTACCTCATCGCCTGGCTCGGCATGCGCGAGGTCGGCACGCTGGAGCCCTTGCCCGGGCTGCCGCCCTCGGCGGCGCACCTCGCCGATCTGCTCGCCTCCCTCAAGCAGACGCCGGCCAGGGCGGTGGTGCGCGCGGCCTACAACGATCCGCGCGCCGCCGACTGGCTCGCCGGGCAGGCGCACCTGCCCGAGGTGGTGCTGCCTTTCACGGTGGGCGGCACCGAGGCTGCCAAGGACCTCTTTGGCCTGTACGAGGACAGCATCGCAAGACTGCTGGCGGCGGCCAAATGAGTTGGTCCTCGATCGACCTGGGCCTCCTGTGGCCCGCCCTCCTCGCCGGGCTGCTGGTCACCGCCACGCACGCGCCGCTCGGCACGCAGGTGCTCGCACGCGGCATCGTGTTCATCGACCTCGCGGTGGCGCAGATCGCGGGCCTCGGGGTGGTGCTCGCGGGCTGGCTGGGCTACGCGCCGCACGGCGCCGCCGTGCAGGCCGCGGCGCTCGGCGCGGCGCTCGCCGGCGCGCTTGCCCTCGGCTGGACCGAGCGGCGCTGGCCCGAAGTGCAGGAGGCGGTAATCGGCGTGAGTTTCATCGTGGCGGCGAACGTGGCGATCCTGCTGCTCGCGGCCAACCCGCGCGGCGCCGAGCACCTGAAGGACCTGCTGGTCGGTCAGATTCTCTGGGTGGCTCCGGCGAGCCTGGCGCCGGTGGCGCTAGTGAGCGCGGTCATCCTCGCGCTGTGGTTCAAGCTCGGCGCCCGCCTGGGGCGCACGGGCTTCTATCTGCTGTTCGCCTGCGCGGTCACGCTATCGGTGCAACTGGTGGGCTTGTACCTGGTGTTCACCACGCTGATCGTGCCGGCGCTCGCCACGCGCAATTTCACACGCGGGCGGCTCGCCGCCTGCTACGCGCTGGGCACGCTCGGCTATGCGGCGGGGCTGGCCCTGTCGCTGCTGTCCGACCTGCCGGCAGGCCCGCTGATCGTGTGCGCGATGACCGCGCTGGGCGCCGTGGTGTTCACGTTCGGACCGCAAGCCCGCGCACGGCCCGCCTGAGGAAGAGCATCTGCCGGCTGGCCCGGCGGCAGCCCAGGCAGTAGGCGAAGTGCACGCGCAGCGCCACGCGCTCGCCGAAGGCGAGCTCGCGGTCCAGGCCCTGGGACACCAGGCGCGACGTTTCCCTGCAGGAGAGCAGCTTCATTTTGCAAACCAGGCCTGCTGCAGGCATTCGCGCAGCGTCATGCGCGCTCGGTACAGCAGCACCCAGCAATGGGTCGGAGTGATCGCCAGTTCCTTACAGATCTCCCCGGTCTCGCAGCCCAGGTGCTCGCGCATCATGAACGCCTGTGCGGTGCGCGCAGGCAGGCGCTCGAGGCACATCTCCAGCGCGCGGAAGAACTGCGCCTGCTCGAGCGCGCCGTCCGGGTCGCCCCAGGAGGCGGGCCGCTCCTCCCAGTGGCCGCGCTCGTCGAACAGCTCGTCGATCCCGTTCACCTCCTCTGGCGCCTGCGAGGCGAGCAGCGGCTCGCGCGCCTGGCGGCGGATGGCGTCCACGATCTTGTGCTTGAGGATGCCGGTGAGCCAGGTGCGCAGGTTGGCGCGGCCGGCGAAGGAGGCTTGGCCGGCGAGCGCCGCCAGCAGGGCCTCCTGCACGCAGTCTTCGGCTGCCGCCGCATCGCGCAGCTGCAGGCTCGCGTAGCGCAGCAGGTAGGGACGCAGGGCCTCGAGCTGCTGGCGAAAGTCGTCCGGGGCGGCCATGGGAAGGGGGCAATTCTAAGGGAGGGGGGGTCTTGAAACCCCTCGCGCCGGCCCTATCTGGTGGGGACAGGGCAATCGCCCAACGGACAAGCCAAGGAGAGATGACATGAGCAACATCACCCGTTTTGACCCGTTCAACGAACTGGTCGACGATCTGTTCAAAGGATTCCTCGTGCGCCCGATGGGCTACGAGCCGCGTGAAGCCGTGGCCCCGCGCATGAAGGTGGACGTGGCCGAGAAGAACGGCGCGTACCTCGTCACCGCCGAGATCCCGGGCGTGAAGAAGGAAGACATCCAGGTGTCGATCGACGGCGCGCAGGTCACGCTGTCGGCCGAAGTGAAGCGCGAACGCGAGTCCAGCCAGGACGAGCGGGTGCTGCACGTCGAGCGCGCCTACGGCAAGGCGATGCGCAGCTTCACGCTGCCGCAGGAGCTGGACGAAGCCAAGGTCGAGGCCAAGTACCGCGACGGCGTGCTGGAACTGACGCTGCCGAAGAAGGCGGCCGCGGCCCGTAAGCAAGTCACCATCCAGTAAGCGGCGTTCGTTTGCAGCGGAGGGCCGGTGCGTATGCGCCGGCCCTTTTTGTTTGTAGAATTCCCGGCACCATGAACGCGCCCGTGGAACCCCAACCGGAAACGCAGACCGACGGTGCCCTGAAGGCGCGCATCCTTGCCGAGGCGATGCCTTACATCCAGCGCTTCCACGGCAAGACCATCGTGGTGAAGTTCGGCGGCAACGCCATGACCGACGACGCGCTCAAGGCGGGCTTCGCGCGCGACGTGGCGCTGCTCAAGCTGGTGGGCATGAATCCGGTGGTGGTGCACGGCGGCGGGCCCCAGATCGAGCAGATGCTCGCCAAGCTGGGCAAGAAGGGCGAGTTCATCCAGGGCATGCGCGTCACCGACCGCGAGACCATGGACGTGGTGGAGATGGTGCTCGGCGGCACGGTGAACAAGGAAGTGGTCGAGCTCATCAACCAGGCCGGCGGCAAGGCGGTCGGCCTCACGGGACAGGACGGCGTGTTCATCCGCGCGAAGAAGATGCTGCTGCCGGGCAAGGACAACGGCATGGTGGACCTCGGCCAGGTGGGGGAGATCGAGTCCATCGACCCGGCGGTGATCTCGGCGCTCGAAAATGGCGGCTTCATCCCGGTGGTGGCGCCGATCGGCACCGGGGCCGACGGCACCACCTACAACATCAATTCCGACCTGGTGGCGGGCAAGCTTGCCGAGGTCCTGCGCGCCGAGAAGCTGGTGGTGCTCACCAACACGCCCGGGGTGCTGGACAAGAACGGCAAGCTGCTCACCGGGCTCACGCCGCGCAGGATCGACGACCTGGTGGCCAAGGGCGTGATCTCGGGCGGCATGCTGCCCAAGATCGGCTCGGCGCTGGACGCCGCGAGGAACGGCGTGAAGAGCGTGCACATCATCGACGGCCGCGTGCCGCACGCGCTGCTGCTCGAGGTGATGACCGACCAGGGCGTCGGCACGCTGATCAAGAGCAAGTAGTCCATGCGCCTCATCGGCCTGCCGCCCTCGCGGCGGGTGTGGTTCTTCGACCTCGACAACACGCTGCACGACGCGCAGGCGCACATCTTCCCGTCGATGAACGCGCAGATCGGCCAGTACCTGATGCGCCGCTTCGGCATCGACGAGGCGGCCGCCAACGCGATGCGGCGCGGCTTCTGGGAAAAGTACGGCACCACGATGAACGGCCTCGTGCGCCACCACGGCACGAGCCCCGCAGAGTTCCTGCGGGCCACCCACCAGTTTCCCGAGCTCGCCGACATGGTGGTGCACGAGAACGCCGTGCGCCACGCGCTGGCGCGCCTGCCGGGCAGGAAGATCATCTACTCCAACGCCCCTCGGCACTACGTGGACGTGGTGGTGCGCAAGCTGGGCGTGGCGCGGTTCTTCGACGCCGTCTACTCCATCGAGAACACGCGCTACTTGGGCAAGCCCTCCACGGCGGGCTTCCGCATGCTGCTGCGCAAACACCATCTCGATCCGGCGCGCTGCGCGCTGGTCGACGACATGCTGGAGAATTTGCGCACTGCAAAGCGCCTGGGCCTGGCGACCGTCTGGGTCAGCAGCGAAAAGAAGAGCGTTCCCTACGTTGATCTGCGCATATCATCCGTTACGCAATTGCCGGGACTCGTTTTCCGCTATGCACACTAGTAGAATCCTTCGATGCCCCGGGTAAAAGGCGAGCGCAAGCTGGAGATCCTCAAGGCGCTGGCACAGATGCTCGAGGCGCCGCGCTGGGAAAAGATCACCACCGCGGCGCTGGCGGCGAAGCTGGACGTGTCGGAGGCGGCGCTGTACCGGCACTTCGCCTCCAAGGCCCAGATGTACGAAGGCCTGATCGAGTTCATCGAGAATTCGGTGTTCACGCTGGCCAACAAGATCAGCGCCGACGAGACCGACGGGAAGAAGCAGGCCGACAAGCTGCTCGAGATGCTGCTCGCCTTCGCCGAGAAGAATCCGGGCATGGTGCGCGTGATGACCGGCGACGCGCTGGTCGGCGAGCACGAGCGGCTGCAGGCGCGCATGAACCAGTTCTTCGAGCGCTTCGAGGCGACGCTCAAGCAGGCGCTGCGCCAGGGCGCGGACGGCGACGCGCCGGCGCACGCGGGCACGCTGCTGCGCTACGCCATCGGCTCGCTGCACCAGTACGCGAAGAGCGGCTTCGCCAAGAAGCCCACCGAAGGCTACGCCGCGCAGCGCGGCTACCTCTCCGCCTAGCGGGCCGCGGTGGACGGCGCGGAGCAGGCGCAGCGCGAGGCGGAGCGGGCGGCGCTGCGCAATGTGCGCAAGGCGCTCGACCAGCTCGAAGCCTCCGAGGCGCAGCGGCGCCGGCTGCTGCGCAAGGTCGCGATAGCCTGCGCCGCGCTACTTGTTTTTGGCGCGTTGCTGGTGTGGGCGTTGTTCTTTTCCGGCGAGCGCATGCCGAAAGGCGCGCCCGTGCAGGTCCCGGACCACATCAAGTTCAGGCCGTCGTGAAGGCGGCCGGCAAGGTGGCCGTGGTGACCGGCGCCGCGCGCGGCATCGGCTTGGCCATCGCGCGCAAGTTCCTGGAGCTCGGCTATCGCGTCGCGTTGCTGGACATCGACGGGCCGGCGCTCGCAAAAAGCTTTCGCAGGTTGGGCAAGCACGGCGTTGTGTTTGCCCAACGCTGCGATGTGTCAAACCCGAGGCAAGTCCGGTTGGCAATCGCGGCGGTGGCTAAGCGCTTTCGCCGCATCGACGCGCTCGTCAACAACGCCGGCATCGCGGTGTTCAAGCCGATCCTGAAGACGACGGCGAAGGAGTGGTCGCGCGTGCTGGACGTGAACCTCACCGGGCCGTTCCTTTGCACCCAGGCCTGCGCGCCGGTGATGCTGAAGAACGGCGGCGGCGCAATCGTGAACATTACGTCCATTTCCGGTTTGCGCGCGAGCAGCCTGCGCGTCGCCTACGGCACCAGCAAGGCGGCGCTCGACCATCTCACCAGGCAGCAGGCGGCGGAGCTGGGCAACCTCGGCATCCGCGTGAACGCGGTCGCGCCGGGCCCGGTGGACACGGCGATGGCGAAGAAGGTGCACACCGCCGACATCCGCGCCGACTACCACGACGCGATTCCGCTGAACCGCTACGGCACGGAGGAGGAGATCGCGGAGGCGGTGGCGTTTCTTTGCGGCGATGCGGCGAGCTATATCAACGGGCAGACGTTGGCGGTGGATGGGGGATTCGACGCCACGGGAATTGGGTTGCCGAGCCTGCGCAGGTAGCAGGTTGCCCTGCGAGAAGGCGGTATCTCGCAAAGTGATAGCTCGCTAGTGCTGTGTCCCAGTCTAGGTGCTGCGTAGTTTCTGGCGAATACCATTGAACTGGATATATGCTATTCGCAGGTCATGACTAGTGAATTGAAGCGTCGGGGTTTTCGCGGAATCACGGCTCAATAGGCGGAACGCATTCCGGCTTTTATGCTGTCTACTTCTCGTTA
>JBGPPD010000156.1:0-7181 GCA_041488375.1 Gammaproteobacteria bacterium
AGCCGACGCTGGTGGCGGTACTGGATCGCGAGAGCCTGGCGCGCATCATCGTCGAGCAGCCGCTGATCGGCGCCAAGCTGCTGATGGAGCTGGTGCTGATGCTGTCGCAGCGCCTGCGCGCCACCAGCGACCGCCTGATGCAGCTGCTCGACGAGCAGGGCCAGCACAAGGCTGGTCTGCTGTAAGCCGCTCGCGGCTAGCCGCGATTTCTAAAGCAGCGACCCCATCCGCGTGAGCCGCTCCCGCCTCCTGGTCCTCGCCGCGATCGCCGTGCTGGTGGCCGCGTTCTTCGCCTTCGGAGGTTACCGCAGCCTGACGCTCGAAGAGGCGAGAGCGCAGCAGGCGGCGATCCAGCAGTACTACGCCGCGCATGCGTGGCAGACGGCGGCGATCTATTTCTTCGCCTACGTCGCGGTAACTGGCCTGTCGCTGCCCGGTGCGGTGGTGATGACGCTGGTCGGCGGCGCGATCTTCGGCCTGGTGTGGGGCACGCTGATCATCTCCTTTGCCTCCTCCGCAGGCGCCACGCTGGCGTTTCTTTCCTCGAGGTTCCTGTTGCGCGACTGGGTGCAACTGCGCTTCGGCGACAAGCTCAGGCCGATCAACGACGGCGTGGCGCAGGACGGACCGTTCTACCTGTTCGCGCTGCGCCTGGTGCCGGCGTTCCCGTTTTTCATCATCAACCTGGTGATGGGATTGACGCCGATCCGCACCTGGACTTTCTACTGGGTGAGCCAACTCGGCATGTTGGCCGGGACGCTCGCGTACGTGTACGCCGGGACGCAGTTGAGCGAGTTCCGGCTTTCCGGCGGCCTGGTCGCGGCATTCACGCTGCTCGGCCTGTTTCCCCTCGCGGCGAAAAAGGCGCTGACGGCACTCAAGACGCGCCGCGTGTATGCGCGCTGGCCGAAGCCGGCGAAGTTCGACCGCAACATGGTGGTGATCGGCGCGGGCTCCGCCGGCCTGGTGTCTGCCTATATCGCTGCCGCGGTGAAGGCCAAGGTGACCCTCGTCGAGAAGCACCGCATGGGCGGCGACTGCCTGAACACCGGCTGCGTGCCCTCCAAAGCCCTGATCAAGACCGCGCGGGTGCTCTCGACGATCCGGCGGGCCAAGGAATACGGCCTCAAGTCGGCAAGCGCGGAGTTCGACTTTGCCGACGTGATGGAAAGAGTGCAGCGGGTCATTGCGCAGATCGAGCCGCATGATTCGGTGGAGCGGTACAGTGCGCTCGGTGTCGAATGCGTCCAGGGCGAAGCAAGGATTGCTTCGCCCTGGATCGTGGAAATTCAAAAGCCCGACGGCTCGAAAATCGCGCTCGCCACCCGCGCCATTGTTATCGCCGCGGGCGCGCGGCCTATCGTGCCGCCGATTCCCGGCATCGAGAAGACGGGCTATTTCACCTCCGATACCTTGTGGGCGATGCGCGAGCTGCCGCGGCGCCTGGTGGTGCTCGGCGGCGGGCCGATCGGCTGCGAGCTCACGCAGGCCTTCGCGCGTTTCGGCGCGCGGGTGACGCAGGTGGAAATGCTGCCGCGGCTCCTGATGCGCGAGGACCCGGAGGTCGCGGAGATGGTGGCCAAGCAGTTCCGCGCCGAGGGCGTGGACCTGCGCACCGGGCACCGGGCGAAGGAATTCCGCGTCGAGGACGGGCGCAAGGTGCTGATCTGCGAGGTCCAGGGGCAGGACCTGGCGATCGAGTTCGACGCGCTGCTGGTGGCGGTGGGGCGCGTGGCCAACACCGCGGGCTACGGGCTGGAGGAACTCGGCATCCCGTTGAGCAAGGCGCGCACCGTGGCGATCAACGAATTCCTGCAGACGCTGTACCCGAACATCTATGCCTGCGGCGACGTCGCCGGGCCGTTCCAGTTCACGCACACGGCGGCGCACCAGGCCTGGTACGCGGCGGTCAACGGCCTGTTCGGCGACTTAAAGAAATTCCGCGCCGACTATTCGGTGATTCCCTGGGCCACCTTTACCGACCCCGAGGTGGCGCGCGTCGGGCTGAACGAAACGGAAGCGAAGGAACGGGGCATCGCCTACGAAGTCTCCGCCTATGGCATCGACGACCTGGACCGCGCGATCGCCGACGAGGACGCGCACGGCGTGGTCAAGGTGCTCACCGTGCCGGGCAAGGACCGCATCCTCGGCGTGACCATCGCCGGCGAGCACGCGGGCGACCTGATCGCCGAATTCGTCGCCGCCATGCGCCACGGTATCGGGCTCAACAAGATCCTCGGCACCATCCATATCTACCCTACGCTCGCGGAAGCGAACAAGTACGCCGCCGGGGTGTGGAAAAAGGCGCATGCGCCGCAGCGGCTGCTGGGCTACGCGGAGAGATTCCACAAGTGGATGCGCGGCTGAGCGTCGTCGTCCCGGCGCTGAACGAGGCTGCGAGCATCGAGCGCTGCCTGCGCTCGCTCGCGCCGCTGCGCGCGCGCGGCCACGAGGTGGTGGTGGTGGACGGCGGCAGCACGGACGGCACGGCGCAGCGCGCGGCGCCGCATTGCGACCGCGTGCTGGCGGTGCCGCGCGGACGTGCCGCGCAGATGAATGCCGGGGCTGCGGCGGCTTCAGGCGACGCGCTCCTTTTCCTGCACGCCGACACGCTCCTGCCGCCGGAGGCCGATCGCGCCGTGCTTGCGGCGCTGGCGACCCGGTGCTGGGGACGCTTCGACGTGGACATCGACTCGCGCGATACGCGGCTGGCGGTCGTTGGATACTTCATGAACTGGCGCTCGCGCCTCACCGGTATCGCCACCGGCGACCAGGCGATCTTCGTGCGCCGCGCGGACTTCAAGGGCTTCCCGCAGATCGCGCTGATGGAGGACGTGGTGTTCAGCAAGCGCATGAAGGCCGTTTCGCGGCCCGCCTGCCTGCGGGACCGGGTTCGCACCTCGGCGCGGCGCTGGGAGGCGCGCGGCATCGGGCGCACCGTGTTTCTCATGTGGCAGTTGCGCCTGCGGTTCTGGCTGGGCGCCGATCCCGATGACCTCGCGCGCCGATACTCGCACTAGGGTCATCGTCTTCGCGCGCGCCCCGCGTGCGGGGCGCGCGAAGACGCGGCTCGTTCCCCTGTTGGGCGAGCAGGGCGCGGCGCGGCTGCACGCGCGACTGGTGCGCCGCGCGCTGGCCACCGCGGCGGAGTCGGGCCTGGGAGGGGTGGAACTGTGGAGCACACGGCGCCAGCGCGGCGCCGATCTGGGCGCGCGCATGCACCATGCGTTCGCGCATGGCCTGCGGCGCGCCGAACGCGTGGTCCTGATCGGCGCGGATTGCCCGGTGCTGCGCGCGAGAGACCTGCACCAGGCGGCGCGCTGGCTCGCGGGCGGAGCCGACGCGGTATTCGCGCCCGCGGAGGATGGCGGCTACGCGCTGATCGCGTTGCGCCGCGTGTCGCCGAGGCTGTTCGAAGGCGTCGAATGGGGCGGGGCACGCGTGATGGCGCAGACTCGCGAGCGGCTCGTCGCGCTCGGCTGGCGCTGGCGCGAGCTGCCCGAGGTGTGGGACGTGGACCGGCCGGAAGATGTCGCGCGCCTGCGCCGGGCGCGTTTGCCATGAACCGCCGGCGCTTCCTCGCCGCCGGCGGGCTGGCGCTGCTGCCATTCGGCGCTGCCGCGCAGCAGCCGCTCGCCGCGATGCGCTATTCGGCGCTGCATCCTGGCGGCGCGCTGCCGCCGGAATATCAGGTGTTCGCGTTCCGCGGCAAGAAGCGTCCCACCGAATACACGCTGGTCGCCGACGAGGGGCGCGTCGCGCTGCGCGCGCGCGCCGACGCGGCGGCCTCCGGCATCGTGCGCCGGCTGCGCGTCGATCCGCACGCGCTGCCGATGCTGTCCTGGAGCTGGAAAGTGACGCGGCTGCTGGAAAAAAGCGACATCGCCAGGCGAGGGGGCGACGACTTCCCGGCACGGCTGTACGTCAACTTCGATCTCGACGCCTCCTCCCTTTCGCTGGCGGGGCGCGCGGAGCTCGCCCTGGCGCGCCTGCTCTACGGTCCGGAGGTGCCCGCCGCCGTGCTTTGCTACGTCTGGGACACGCGCGCGCCGCTCGGCAGCATCGTGCCGAGCCCCTTTAGCTCGCGCGTGCGCATCCTGGTGGCCGAGAGCGGCCGGGCGCGCCTGGGGCGCTGGGTCGCTTACGAGCGCAACGTGGCGCAGGATTACCTGCGGGCTTTCGGCACCGCGCCTCCGGCGATCAGCGGCGTGGTGCTGATGACCGACACCGACAATACCGGGGAGCGCGCCGAGACCTTCTACGGCGACGTGGAATTCAGACCGCGCCGGCCTTCCTGAGCAGTTCCGCCACCCGCTCGGCCATCAGCCGGTAGCCGTGCGCGTTCGGGTGGACCGGGTCCGACTTGAGGTCGGCATTGCGCAGGATTTCGCCGATCACCTGGCCTTCGTAGGGCACGCCGAGCTCCGCCGCGATCTCGGCGTAGAACTTCGGCGGCCTCACCAGCAATCCCTTCTCCGGCGTGCCGATCAGCAGCACCTCGCTGCCCGTGCCCCTGGCCATGGCGATCATGCGGCGCAAGTTGGCGGCCACCTGCGCCTGCCTGAGGTTGCGCAGGAAATCATTGCCGCCGATGCACAGCAGCAGCAGCTTCGGCCGGAACTCCTCGAGCGCGGCCGGCAGGCGCTCGAGCGCCTGCGCGCTCGCTTCGCCCGGCACGCCGGCGCGCACCACCTGGCGGCCGATCAGGCGCTCGAGCTGGGCCGGATAGCTTTCGGCCTCGGAGGCGCCGGTGCCGTAGGTGAGGCTGTCGCCGAAGGCCAGCACCACCGCATCGGGCGCGAGACGCGCGAGCCGCGGATTGTCGCTGCAGCCCGCGAGCGCGAGCGCCGCCAGCCAACCCAGTGCAAGGCGCCAGCCTGACCCAGGCGCAAGAGTACGCATCGGGGTGCATGCTACACTTGCCGCGAGAGAGGGCGAGCGGCGCAAGGCGGCATGCGAGCGCTGCCGCAAGAGCTGGAGGACACAGGTGATCATCAGAAATCCAAAGGACTTCTGGGCCGGGCTGATGTTCCTCGCTTTCGGCCTGGCGTTCGTCATCCTGGCCACCGGTACGCCGGCTTTCCTCGACCCGGTGCTGCACGGCCTGGGCCTGCAGGCGGCGCCCGGCTACCAGATGGGCAGCGCGCTGCGCATGGGTCCCGCGTACTTCCCGGTGATGCTCGGGGGCCTGCTGGCGATCCTGGGCGCGGTGATCCTGGTGCGCTCCCTCGCCTCGCGATTGAGCGGCGAAGCGGTGCGCCTGCAGTTGCCGTTCAACATCGTCGACCTGGCGATCGGCATCGGCATGTTCGTGCTGCTGCTGAAGTATAGCGACAAGCTGAAGCTGTCGGCGGACTACGCCATGCTGCTGTCCGCGCTGGTGGTGTCCGTCCTGACAGTCAAATTCCGCCCGGACGCCAAGCCGCTGGTGCTGATCATCGCCGCCTGCCTCGCCTTCGCCTACACGCTCAAGCCGCTCGGCCTGGTCGGCGCCACCCTGCTGCTGGTGTTCATCAGCGCCTACGGCGGCCATGAGTTCAAGTGGAAGGAAGTGGCGATCGTGTACGGGGTGCTGATCGTCTTCTCGGTGCTGGTGTTCGTGAAGGGGCTGACGCTGCCGTTCCAGATCTGCCCGGCACTGATCGACGACTACTGCCGCTTCTAGGGAAGGCGCAATGGAAATCTTCAGCAACCTCGCGCTCGGCTTCGGCGTCGCCATGTCGCCGTTCAACCTGCTGATGTGCCTGGTCGGCGTGCTGCTCGGGACGCTGATCGGCGTGCTGCCCGGCGTCGGCCCGATCGCCACCATCGCCATGCTGCTGCCGATCACCTTCAACCTGGACCCGGTTGGTGCGCTGATCATGCTGGCCGGCATCTACTACGGCGCCCAGTACGGCGGCTCGACCACCGCCATCCTGGTCAACATCCCCGGCGAAGCCTCCTCGGTGGTCACCTGCCTGGACGGCTACCAGATGGCGCGCCAGGGCCGCGCCGGCCCGGCGCTCGCCACCGCGGCGCTCGGCTCGTTCTTCGCCGGCTGCGTGGCGACGCTGGTGGTGGCGATGTTCGCGCCGCCGCTCGCGGAGGTGGCGCTGAAGTTCGGTCCCTCGGAATATTTTTCGCTGATGGTGCTCGGCCTGGTGGCGGCGGTGGTCCTGGCGCACGGCTCGCTGATCAAGGCGATCGGCATGGTGCTGCTGGGACTGCTGCTCGGGCTGGTGGGCACCGACGTCAATTCCGGCGTGCTGCGTTTCGCCTTCGGCGTGTCGGAGCTCGCCGACGGCATCGGCTTCGTCACCGTGGCGATGGGCATGTTCGGCCTGGCGGAGATCATCGCCAACCTCGAGCAGAAGGGCGACCGCGAGGTATTCACCAACAAGGTGACGCACCTGTGGCCGACCAAGGAGGACTGGAAGCGCATCATCGGCCCGATCCTGCGCGGCACCTTCCTCGGCTCGGCGCTCGGCATCCTGCCCGGCGGCGGCGCACTGCTCGCGTCGTTCGGCGCCTACACGCTGGAGAAGAAGGTGTCCAAGTACGCCCACGAGTTCGGCAAGGGCGCGATCGAGGGCGTGGCGGCGCCGGAATCGGCCAACAACGCCGGCGCGCAGACTTCCTTCATTCCCCTGCTCACGCTCGGCATCCCGTCCAACGCGGTGATGGCGCTGATGATCGGCGCGATGATGATCCAGGGCATCGCGCCCGGGCCGCAGGTGATGACCGAGAGGCCGCAGCTGTTCTGGGGAATGATCGTTTCGATGTGGATCGGCAACCTGATGCTGGTGGTGCTCAACCTGCCGCTGATCGGCATGTGGGTCAAGCTGCTCACGGTGCCCTACCGGATCCTCTATCCCTCGATCCTGGTGTTCATGGCGATCGGCGTGTTCAGCCTGTCCAACAACCCCTTCGACGTGTTCCTGATGGCCCTGTTCGGGCTGCTGGGCTACATCTGCGTCAAGCTCGAATGCGAGCCGGCGCCGATGATCCTCGGCTTCATCCTCGGGCCGCTGATGGAGGAGAACCTGCGCCGCGCCATGCTGCTGTCGCGCGGCGACGCGCTGGTGTTCTTCCAGAAGCCGATCAGCGCCAGTTTCCTCGTGGTCTCGATCCTGCTGCTGGTGGTCATCGCGCTGCCCAACATCCGCAAGAAGCGCGAGGAAGTGTTCGTCGAGGAAACCTAG
>JBGPPD010000157.1:0-7161 GCA_041488375.1 Gammaproteobacteria bacterium
GGATTCGAGACTTCCGTCAACAGCGAACTGCAGAAGACCGAGAGCGAGCTGAATCAGGCGGTGGAGGGGAAAGCGGAAGCGCCGGTTTCGCCGGCGCCAGAAACGGCGCCGGCGATCGAGGAAAAGCCGAAGACGTGAGCACCCAGGAGACATTCGTTTCCCATTTGATCGAGTTGCGCACGCGGCTGATGCACGCGCTGTTCGCCATTGCCGCCGCCTTCGTGGTGCTGTTCATCTGGCCCGGATCCGGCCCGATCTACGATTTCCTCGCCGCGCCTCTGCTGCACGCCCTGCCCGAGGGCACCAGGATGATCGCCACCGGGGTGATCACGCCGTTCATGGTGCCGATGAAGGTGACGGCGCTGGTCGCGTTCATGGTGGCGCTGCCCTACGTGCTGTACCAGTGCTGGGCGTTCGTCGCCCCGGGCCTGTACGAGCACGAAAAGAAGTTCGCGCTGCCGATCGTGGTGCTCAGCACGGTGCTGTTCCTGCTCGGGGTGGCGTTCTGCTACTACTTCGTGTTCGGCAAGGTGTTCACCTTCATCAACAATTTCGCGCCCAAGTCCATCACCCCGGCGCCGGACATCGAGGCCTATTTCAGTTTCGTGATCACCATGTTCCTCGCCTTCGGCGTGACCTTCGAGATCCCGATCGTGGTGATCCTGCTGGTGCGCTTCGGCATCGTGGGCGTGGACAAGCTGAAGGAGGCGCGGCCCTACGTGATCGTCGGCGCCTTCGTGGTGTCCGCGGTGATCACGCCGCCCGACGTGCTCTCGCAGTTCATGCTGGCGGTGCCGATGTGCCTGCTGTACGAGGCCGGCCTGATCCTGGCGCGCTTCGTCGGCGCGCGCGCCAAGGCGGCGGAGCCGGAGCAGTCCTCTCTGGGGTAAGATGGCGCCCCTCGAAACACCTACCCTGCTGGAGCAAGCATGAAACGCAAGTACGGCGCCGGACTGGCGCGCGAATCGATCGCCGAGCAACGCATGCGCGAGAGCGCCCAGGCGGCGGGCGACAACAGCTTCAATTTCGGCTCCGTGAAGCGCAAGGGCGCCATCGGCCGCGGCAAGAAGCGCGGCAAGGCCTACCGCGCCGGGAAGTAAAAATCGGGGTCAGACCCCCGATTTTCAGCGCCCCGCGCGCAGCTTGCCGACGATGCCGCTCGGGAAGTAGTACACGCACAGGATGAACAGCACCCCGAGCCACAGCAGCCAGCGGTCCGGGTGCAGCAGGCTGGGCAGCAGCGGCACTCCGGCCAGCGCCGCGCTGGCCAGCTTCATCAGGTCCTGCAGGTAGTTCTGCGCCACCACGAACAGCGTCGCGCCGAGCACCGCGCCGTACAGGGTGCCCATGCCGCCGATCACCACCATCAGCAGGATGTCGATCATGATGTTGAAGGACAGCGTGGTGTCGGGCCCGGTGTAGCGCAGCCAGACCGCATACAGGATGCCCGCGACCGTGGCGCCCAGTGCGGCGATGCAGTTGGCCGCCGTGCGGTAGAAGACCGTGCGCGAGCCGATGGCCTCGGCGCGGAACTCGTTCTCGCGGATCGACAGCAGCACGCGGCCGAAGGGCGAGTTCACCACGCGCAGCAGGGCGAGGAACAGCGCGAGTACTACGCCGAACACGGCGTAGTAGGACACCAGGCGATCGCGCAGCACCTCCGGCAGGCGGAAGTTGAGGCCATCCTCGCCGCCGGTGAGCCAGGAAAGCTGCGAGGCGAGGATCTGGAAGAAGGACGCCACCGCGAGCGTGATCATGGCGAAGAAGATCGCGCGCACGCGCAGCGACAGCAGCCCGACGGCGAGGGCGAGCACTGCCGACAGCGCCAGGGCGGCGGCCGCGCCCAGCGCGAGGCCGACCCAGGTCGGGCCGAGCCTGGTCGCTGCGATGCCCACCCCGTAGGCGCCGATGCCGAAGAACATGGTGTGCGCGAAGGAAACGATGCCGGTGTAGCCGAGCAGCAGGTCGTAGCTCGC
Organism: Gammaproteobacteria bacterium; assembly: GCA_041488375.1. Classification (GTDB taxonomy): domain Bacteria; phylum Pseudomonadota; class Gammaproteobacteria; order Burkholderiales; family SG8-39; genus JAABQT01. The sequence continues at coordinate 1,977 of JBGPPD010000157.1, forward strand.
CACCAGCAGGATGAACACCATGACCTTGGCGGCAACATCGAGCGATCGCGTCCCGGGAAACACGAAGGGCGTCAGCAGCAGCCCGAACAGGATCGCCACCAGCACCGCCGCCAGCACGCGGCTGCGCGGGGTGTCGCCGGAAAGGAGCCGCTGCAGCATCAGCTCTTGCCCACCGGGTACAGCCCGTTCGGCCGCCACAGCAGCACCAGCACCATCAGCAGGATGTTGGAACCGAGCGCGAGCTTGGGCGCGACGTAGCCGATGTAGTTGGCCAGCAGGCCGACCAGCAGCGCGCCGACGAAGCAGCCGCCCACCGAGCCGAGGCCGCCGATGATGATGACGATGAAGATCACCACCATCATCTGCATGCCCATCTGCGCGTTGACCGACTCCTGGTACATGGCCCACATCACGCCGCCCAATCCGGCGAGCCCGCTGCCGGCGACGAACACGCCCACGAACAGGCGGCGGATGCGGTAGCCGAGCGACTCCACCATCTCCGCGTTCTCGACGCCGGCGCGGATCAGCAGGCCGATCCGGGTGCGCGCGAGGAGCAGCCACATTGCGGCGAATACGGCGAGCCCCACCAGCACTGCGAGCAGCCGGTAGCGCTCGATGGCCACGTCGCCGAACGTGATCGAGCCGGCGAGGCTCGCCGCGCGCGGCAGCGGGATCTGGTCCGGTCCCCACACCACGTGGATCAGCTGCTCGCACACGATCAGCCCCCCCATGGTGACCAGGATCTGCTTCAGGTGGTCGCCGTATACGGGCCGGATCACCACGCGCTCGAAGAACAGCCCCAGAGCGCCGGCGAGCACGATCGCCGCGAGCGCGGCGGGCAGCATGGCCGAGAGGTTTGCGGCGAGGCTCGGCTGTTCCATGCGGCCGTGCAGCGCCAACAGCACCGAGGCGGCGGCGTAGGCGCCCACCGAAATGAAGGCGCCGTGCGCGAAGTTCATCACGTCCATCAGGCCGAAGACCAGCGTCAGGCCCGAAGCCATCATGTAGACCATCATGCCCATGGCGAGCCCCGCCACCGTGAGCGTCACCCAGGTGGACGCGCTGCCCACCAGCGGCAGCGCCGCCAGCAGCACCGCACCGACCAGTGCGAGCGGCATCCAGTCGAAGCGCCGCGCGGCGTTCACTGGTGCGCCTCGAGCGACAGGCCGAGCAGCCGGGTCTGCAGCGCCTGGTCCGCCGCCAGCGCGGCCATCGCGCCGGTGTGCACGATGCGGCCGGAGTCCATCACCGCCACCGTGTCGCCCAGCGTCCTGGCGAAATGGAAGTTCTGCTCCACCACCAGGATCGTGGTGTCGGTGCGTTTCAATTCCTTGAAGGCGTCGATCATGTTGGCGATGATTGCGGGCGCAAGGCCCTTGGTCGGCTCATCCACCAGCAGCAGCCGGCGCGGCTCGACGATGGCGCGCGAGATGGCCAGCATCTGCTTCTGGCCGCCGGAGAGCGTGCCGGCGAGGCCGTGCCAGGATTTCTCCATCGCCGGGAACAGCCCGAAGATCCACTCCAGGCGCTTCTCGTCGAGCGCCTGTTCGCGCGCCGCGAGGAGCAGGTTTTCGCGCACCGTGAGGCCGGCGAAGATGCCCATGTTCTCCGGCACGTAGGCGATCCCCTGGCGGGCAAGGTCGGGCGTCGGCGTGTGCGTCGCGTTCTTGCCGTCGTAGCGGATCGAGCCCGCGGAGGCGCGCCAAAGGCCCATCACGGTCCTCAGGCAGGTGGTCTTGCCCGCGCCGTTCCTGCCGAGCAGCATGGTGAGGCCGCCGCGCGGCACCTCGAAGTCCACCCCCTGCAGGATGTGGTACTGGCCGATGTGCGTATGCACCCCGGCGAGCGAGAGCAGGGCCTCAGCCATGGCGGCTCACCCCGAGGTAGGCTTCCTGCACCACCGGGCTCGCGATCACCGCGGCGGGCTCGCCGTCGGCGACCAGCTGCCCCTGATGCAGCACGATGATGCGATCGGCAAGCGAGCGCACCACGTCCATTTTGTGCTCGACCAGCAGCACGGTCTTGTCGCCCTGCGCCTTGATCTGCTCGATCAACTCCAGGATCACCGGCACCTCGTCCACGCTCATGCCGGCGGTGGGTTCGTCGAACATGAAGACGCTCGGCTCGAGGGCCAGCAGGATCGCCACCTCGAGCTTCCTCTGGTCGCCGTGCGGCAGCGTGGAGGCGGCGAGGCCGCGCTTGCCGGCAAGCGCCACGCGGCGCAGGAAGTGCTCGGCCTTCTCGATCAGCTCGACGTGGCTGCCCCAGGTCGAGAACAGGTTCCTGCCGACCCCCGCGCGCGCCTGCACGGCGAGTCGCACGTTCTCGAGCACCGTGAGGCGTGGGAACAGATTGGTGAGCTGGAACGCGCGCCCGATGCCGCGCTTGGTGCGCTGCGCGGCGCTCAAGGCGCCGATGTCCTCGCCGAACAGCCTCACGCGCCCGGCGCTCGGCTTGAGCTGCCCCGAGATCAGGTTGAAGTAAGTGGTCTTGCCCGCGCCGTTGGGGCCGACGATCGCGGTCAGGGTGCCCGGCCGGAAGGCGCAGGAAACGCCGTCCACGGCCACGTGCCCGCCGAAGCGGATCGTGAGGCCGTGGGTCTCCAGGACGGGGTGTTCCACCCCGGAACCCTTAGCGCTTGTTGCGGATCGGAATCGGCAGGTCGGCCGCGGGAATCGTGTTCACCAGCTCGAGCAGGTCCCACTCGTCCTTCTGGTTCTTCTTGATGCGGAAGTGGTACATGTCCTGCAGCGCCTGGTGATCTTCCTTGCGGAAGGTCATGCGCCCCTTGGGCGTGTCGAAGGACATGCCTTCCATCGCCGCGATCAGCTTCTCGGTATCGGTGGAGCCGGCCTTCTTCAGGGCCTCGACCACGGCGATCGCGGCCGACATGCCGCCGGCGGTGAAGAAGTCCGGCGGCGAGCCGAAGCGCTTGCGGTGCTCGGCCACCAGCCAGTCGTTGATCTTGTTCTTCGGGAACGCGTAGTAGTAGTAGATCGCGCCTTCCACCCCGGCGAAATCCTTCCACCCCTTCATCACCGGCAGGATGTTGCCGCCCGGGGCGAGCTCGATGCCGTAGCGCTCGGGCTTCAAGGCGGCGATCTTGGTCATCGGGTGCGGGCCGGCCCACACCATCGCCAGGATCTTGCGGCCCGGCTGGTCCTTGAGCGCCTCGAAAATGCGCTGCGCGGGCGCGGTGAAATCGGTGGTCTGCGTCGGCGCGTACTCCTCGTGCACGATGTGCGCCTTGGGATTGAGCTGCGCCAGCGCTTCCTTGTACGCCTTGATGCCGTCGCGGCCGAAGGCGTAATCCTGGGCGAGCGTGGCGATCGACACTTCTCCCTTGAGGGAGGCGGCGGCGGCCACCGCGTCCTGCGTCGAGTTGCGCCCGGTGCGGAAGATGTAGCGGTTCCAGTTGGCGCCGGTAATCTGATCGGCGACCGCCGGCTCCACCAGCAGGATCTTCTTGTACTCCTCGGCCACCGGCAGCATGGCGAGCGCCGAGGCGGAAAAGGTCGGCCCGACCGCGAGGTCCGCCTTGTCGTCGCCGTAGGCGGAGGCGAGCGCGGACTTGGCGACGTCCGGCTTGAATTGCGCGTCCTTCTCGATCACCACGATCTTGCGGCCGAGCACGCTCATCGTGCCGCCGGTGGCGTACTCCAGTCCCATCATGAAGCCGTTCTGCGTCTGCTTGGCGTAGGCTTCGAGCGGGCCCGTCTTGTCGTAGACGTGGGCGATCTTGATCTCGTTCGCCTGGGCGAAGGCCAGGGCGGCGGAGGCGGCCAGAACCGGCGCGGCGAGCCAATGGGTAAGGCGTTTCATGCTCTTTCTCCTAGGTTTGAAATTCCCAAAGCGGGGTTGTTGCCGATTTGTCCAGATTACTCCCGCGGCTGCGCCTTGGGGCGCCGGCCGACCGTGACCGACACCTCGAGCGTCTGCGCCTGGCGCCGCAGCTTGATGGTCGCGCCCGAACCCGGCTGCAGCGCGGCCACCAGGTTGAGCATGCTCGGCGGGTCCAGCACCGGCGCGCCGTTGATCGCGGTGAGCACGTCGCCGAGCTTCACGCCCGCCTTGTCCGCCGGGCCGCCGCGCAGCACGCCGGCGATGATCGCGCCGCGCGCGTCGGGCAGCTTGAAGGACTCGGCCAGCGCCGGGGTCATCTCCTGCACCTCCACGCCGATCCAGCCGCGCGTCACCGCGCCGTTGCGGATGATCTGCTCCATCACCATCTTCGCCGTGGACACCGGGATGGCGAAGCCGATGCCCATCGAGCCGCCGGTGCGCGAATAGATCGCGGTGTTGATGCCGACCAGGTTGCCGCGCACGTCCACCAGCGCGCCGCCGGAGTTGCCCGGGTTGATCGCCGCGTCGGTCTGGATGAAGTTCTCGAAGGTGTTGATGTGCAGGCCGCTGCGGCCCAGCGCGGAGACGATGCCGGAAGTCACGGTCTGCCCGACGTTGAACGGATTGCCAATCGCCAGCACCACGTCGCCGACGCGCAGCTGCTCGGACTGGCCGAGGGTGATCGCCGGCAGTCCGTCGGCGTTGACGCGCAGCACCGCGAGGTCGGTCTCCGGATCGATGCCGACTACCTTGGCCAGCAGCTTCCTGCCGTCCGGCAGCCCCACCTCGATCTCGTCCGCCGCCTCGACCATGTGGTGGTTGGTGAGGATGTAGCCCGAGGAGCTGACGATCACGCCCGAGCCGAGGTTGGTGGCGCGCTGCGGATCGTCGCTGTACTGATCGCCGAAAAAGCGCCGGAACAGCGGGTCGTTGAGCAGCGGGCTGCGTTGCGCCCGCACTTCCTTCGAGGTGAAGATGTTGACCACGGAGGGCGTGGCGCGCCGCACTGCCTCGTGGAGCGTGGACTCGGCACGCGGCCCCTGCGCCCCGGCGTCGGGCTGCACCGCCACGATCGCCTTCACCGGCTGCGCCTCGCCGCGCAGCGGCAGCCACTCGGGCTTGAGGGTCGAGACGACGAACAGCACCGCGAGACAAACGGTCGCGGCCTGCGCAAAGACGAGCCAGAGGCGGTGCAGCATCAGGGGCCGCTAATCTAGCACAAAACCCTGCAAATTGAACCGCTTAGACGGCAAATCGTGGACATTCCCGCGCTCGCTCTATAGAATGGCGCCTGTTTCGTACTCTCCATCCTTTCCAGGCGCGATTCAACTCCATGAGCGAC
>JBGPPD010000158.1:0-7128 GCA_041488375.1 Gammaproteobacteria bacterium
ATCGCCCCCAGCCGCTTGGCGCGCTCCCGCAGTTCGGTCTCGTGGTAAGCGATGCGCACGTACACGACGTCGTCGTCCTGGCGCCGGCGCTTTCGGCCTTTGGGGTTCCATGTCACGGACTCGACGACGAGTTCGACGGTCTTCAGCCGCCGGCCAGATGCGGCGTCGTAGACGTAGCGCACGCAGACGAGGCGTTCGCCGTACTTTTCGACGAGCTTGCGGGTGCCGGGCTGTCCCGGCCTCAGGGTAAGGCGCGTTTCCATGCAACCGAGAACGCCCGCCGCGCCGCGGCGTTGACCGCTAGCGCGGATAGGAGCCGCTGTTGACGTCCACGGTGCTACCGGAAACGTAGTCCGGACTGGAGGTGCCGAGCCACAGGATGACGCGCGCCACTTCCTCCGGCGTGCAGGCGCGGCCCGCGTGCACCGACTTCATCACGCCGTCCTTCCTCGATTGCGGCAGCTGCTCGAACATCGCGGTGAGCGTCGGGCCGGGAGCGACGGCGTTGACCAGCACGCCGTCCTTGCCGAGGCTGCCAGCGTAGCTCTTGGTGATGTTGAGCAGCGCCGCCTTGGTGGCGCCGTACCAAAGGTCGGGGTGCCCGGTGAACGCCGCCACCGAGCCGACGTTGACGATGCGTCCCGACTTTCTCTTCTTCATCTGCGGTGCAACGGCTTCGATGAGCGCCACCGGCGCGCGCAGGTTGATGGTGAGGATTTCCACCGTGTGGACCTCGGGAATCGCGTCGTAGGGATCGCAGTAGAGGACGCCGGCGTTGTTGACCAGCGTGTCGACCTGGCCCAGGGAGGAAACGAGTTTCGGGATGCCGGCGAGATTGGCGAGGTCGTAGTCCACGCGCTCGCCGGCGATCTGCGTGCCGAACTGCTTGTCGAGCGCGAGGACGCGCCAGCCCTGCTCGAGGAACGCGCGCGCGGTGGCAAGGCCGATGCCGCGCCCCGCGCCCGTGACCAGCGCCGTCGGCACGCTAACCGGCGAGGCCCGGCATGCTGAACCCCGAAGCCTTCAGCTCCGGGATGAGCGCGGCTTCCTGCTCCTTCGACAGTTCTACGAGCGGCGGGCGCACGGTGCGCCATTGCGAGTCGTTGCCGAAGTGGGCGATGACCGATTTCAGCGCCGGGATCATCGGGTACTTCTGCATGATCTTGCGCGTGGCGCCGATGCCCGCCTGCAGCTGGTCGGCCTCCGTGGAGCGCCAGTTGCGGTAGACGTTGTCGATCGGGCCCGGATTGATGTTGCCGGTGGCGGTGATGCAGCCCACGCCGCCGTGGCGCAGGCCATCCAGCAGGAAGGCCTCGCTGCCGGGGAACACGTCGAAGCCCGACTTGCCGAACTCGTCGAGCATCGCCTTGGTGTTGTTCCAGTCGCCCGAGGAGTCCTTCGCCCCCGCGACGATGCCGGGGTATTTGGCGAGCAGCATGCCGATGAGCTTGAGCGAGATGCCGACCTGCGACACCGGCGGGATGTGGTACAGGTACAGGCGCAGCCGCTCGTCGCCCACGCGCTCGATCACCTCCGAGAAATACCGGTACAGGCCCTCGTCCGTGACGCCCTTGTAGTAGAACGGCGGCAGCATCAGCACGCCCGCGCAGCCCTGCTTCACCGCATGCGCGGTGAGGCGCACGGTGGCGGGCAGCGCGCAGTGCCCGGTGCCCGGCATCAGCGCCGAACCCGGCACGCCGGCGTGGATCAGCGCCGCCAGCATGCCGAGCTTCTCCTCGACCGAGAGCGAGTTGGCCTCGCTGTTGGTGCCGAAGACCGCCAGGCCCGAGCAGCCGTTCTTCAGCAGCCACTTGCAGTGGCGCACGAATTTCTCGCTGTCGGGCGAGAGGTCCGGCTTGAAGGGCGTGACGACCGGAGAGAGGACGCCGCGCAGGCGCGCGGCGGCCTTCGGCTGCAGGAAGGCGGGGGACAGGGGGGTGGCCATGGCGGGAATCGCGTGGAGGGAAAGGCGCGATTATGCGCGCCGCACTGCGGACGCGCTACGGTAGACTCGCGCCCGATGTCCCGCCTCTCCCGCGCCGCCAATATCGAGGACCTGCGCCGGCTGGCGCGGCACCGCCTGCCGCGCTCGGTGTTCGACTTCTTCGACGGCGGGGCCGAGGACGAGACCACGCTGCGCGAGAACCGGGCGGCCTTCGAGCGCGTGCGCCTGCTGCCCAGGGTGCTGGTGGACGTGCGCCAGGTGGATACCGGCACCGAGATTTTCGGCGTGCGCTCGAACCTGCCGATGGCCATCGCGCCCACCGGCGGCATCGGCGCCGGGCGCAACCACGCCGACCTGATGCTGGCGCGCGCCGCGCGCGCCGCCGGCATTCCCTACACGCTCGCCACGCCGGCCACCGCCTCGATCGAGGAGATCGCGGAGCAGGCCGGCGGCCGGCTGTGGTTCCAGCTCTACGTGCTGAAGAACCGCGAGCTCCGCATGAAGCTGCTGGAGCGCGCGCGCGCCGCCGGCTACGAAGTGCTGCTGGTCACCGTGGACCTCGCCGTCGGCGGCAAGCGCGAGCGCGACCTGCGCAACGACTTCGTCGCGCCGTTCAGCCCGAGCTGGCGCAATTCGCGCGACGTGCTCGCCAAGCCCGCCTGGCTGGCGGACATGGCGCGCCACGGCATCCCGAAGATGAAGAACCTCGAGGGCATGGTGCGCTGGTCCACGCGCATCACCGATGTCGCCGCCTCGGTGGGCCGCGAACTGGACGCCTCCTTCGACTGGGAGCAGTTGAAGGCGATCCGCGACGCCTGGCCCGGCACGCTGGTGCTGAAGGGCGTCGAGCGCCCCGACGACGCCGAGCGCGCGGCGGCGGCCGGCTGCGACGGCGTGGTGGTGTCCAACCACGGCGGGCGGCAGCTCGACGGCGCGCAGGCGACGCTCGACGCGCTGCCGGCGGTGGCGCGCGCGGTGGGCTCCAGGCTCACCGTGCTGCTCGACGGCGGCGTGCGCCGCGGCGTGGACATCCTCAAGGCGCGCGCGCTCGGCGCGCGCGCGGTGCTCACCGGACGCGCGACGCTGTTCGGCGTGATGGCGGGCGGCGAGGCGGGCGCGCGACGCGCCATCGAAATCCTCGGCAGCGAGTTCGAGCGCGCCCTGCAACTCTCGGGCGTGCGCGAGGCGCAGCACATCGATGCCGGCCTTGTGGCGCCGCGCCGGCCAATGGAGTAAGTTAGCCGCAGAAGGAGGGACCCATGAATCCCATGCTGAAACCGCGGGTGCTGGTGTCCGCCATTTGCGCGGGCATGATCGTTGCCGCATTGCCTGCTGCGGCGCAAGAAAAGAAAGAAGAAGTGCCTTTCTGGGCAATCGGCCGGCCCGATGCCGGTCCCGGCAACAAGATGGCGCCGGTGCCGGCGTTCCCGGTGGCCACCGCCGCCGACCAGCTGCCGGTGAAGAAGATCAAGCTGCCGCCCGGCTTCAAGGCCGAGGTGTGGCAGGCGGGGCTGCTCGACGCCCGCGGCATGCGCCTGGGCGACAAGGGCACGGTGTTCGTGAGCACGCTGTTCGTCGCCGGCAAGATCTATGCCGTGACCACCAAAGGCGGCAAGCACGAGGTGAAGACCATCGCCGAGAAGCTGTTCCTGCCCAACGGCATCGAGTTCCACAAGGGCTCCCTGTACGTGGCCACGCCGAAGGACATCACGCGCTACGACAACATCGAGGCCAACCTCGACAACCCGCCCAAGCCCGTGATGGTGTACGACAAGCTGCCCGGCCTGGTGCCGCACGGCTGGAAGTTCATCAAGGTCGGCCCTGACGGCAAGCTCTACGTGCCGATCGGCGGGCCGTGCAACATCTGCGAGCCGGACCGCGAGGTGTTCACGCGGATCATCCGCATGAACCTCGACGGGACCGGTGTCGAGACGGTGGTGAAGGGCATGCGCAACACGGTCGGCTTCGACTGGGATCCGCGCACCAAGCAGCTCTGGTTCGGCGACAACCAGCGCGACTGGCTGTCCGAGGACATGCCGCTCGACGAGGTCAACCACGTCACCAAGACGGGGCAGGACTTCGGCTTTCCGTACTGCCATTCGGGCATCATGGCCGACCCGCAGTTCGGCTGGGGGCATGACTGCAAACAGTACGTCAAGCCCGCGCTGCTCCTCGGGCCGCACGCCGCGCCGCTCGGCATGCGCTTCTACACCGGCAAGATGTTCCCGGCGAAATACCGCAACGCGATCTTCCTGACGCGCCACGGCCCCTGGAACAAGACGCAGAAGTACGCCGCGGACGTGGTCGCGATATTCGTCGACGCCAAGGGCCACGCCAGGATGGAGCCGTTCCTCACCGGCCTGGTGGAGAACAACGCCTACCTCGGCCGCCCGGCGGACGTGCTGGTGATGAAAGACGGTTCGCTGCTGGTGTCGGACGACCACAACGGGGCGATCTACCGCATCAGCTACAAGAATTGAGGTTTGTCTTTGCTTTTCTATCGATCTCCTGCGTTTGGCCCGTCCTTGGCCAAACGCAGGAGACGCGTTTGGCAGTTTGCTTCGCATGTCACGGTGAGCAAGGCCAGTCCCGGCTCCGCGAAACGCCCTCCCTCGGCGGCCAGCCCGCCTTCTTCGTCATCGCCCAGCTGTTTCTCTTCCGTGAGGGAAGGCGAGACAACCCCGCCATGATCGCGGCAGCGAAAGGCCTGACCGACGACGACCTGCGCTTTTACTCCGAGCGCATCGCCAAGCTCCCGCCGCCGCCTCCGCCCGCCGCCCCGCCGGAGGCGGCGCGCGCCGGGCGCGCCGCCGCCATCGCGCGGCAGCGCCATTGCGGCAACTGCCACAATCCGGACTACTCCGGCCACGACAATGTCCCGCGCCTCGCGCACCAGCGCGAGGACTACCTGGTCAAGGCGCTGCGCGACTACCGCAGCGGCAAGCGCATCGGCTACGGCAATGCGGCCATGGCGGAGACGGTGGCCGGGCTGGCGGACGGGGACTTGCAGGATCTGGCCCATTACCTGGCGTTCCTGCCCCGCCGCTGAGGCAAAAGGCTTGCCAGCGGGCGGGCTTTTGTCCATATTACCGCTGCCGCGGCGCAGACCGCCGCGTACCCAGGAGGAGTGAAGATGAAAGCCAAGAACAGACTGGCGCTGGTGCTGTCCGCGGCGCTGTTCGCCACGACGGGGGCGAGCGCCCAGACGGTCAAGGTCGGCGTGGTGCTGCCGTTCACCGGCGTTGGCGCCGAGTTCGGCCAGCAGGTCGACCGCGGCATCCAGATGTTCATGAAGCTCAACCCGACCGCCTTCGGCCCCTACAAGGTCGAGCTGGTGAAGCGCGACTCGAAGAACCCGAGCGGCGCGGAGGCCAAGACCGCGGTGCAGGAACTGATCGCGCAGGAGAAGGTGAGCATCGTCACTGGCTTCATCTACTCGCCGGACGCGATCGCCTCGGCGCCGCTGGTGAGCGCGGCCAGGACCCCGATGGTGATCATGAACGCCGGCACCGCCTGGATCACGAATCTCTCGCCCATGATCTCGCGCGTGTCGTTCTCGATGTGGCACTCGGGCTTCGCCATGGGCGAGGCGGCGGCGAAGATGATGCACGCCAAGACCGCCGTGGTCGGCTACACCGACTTCCCGCCGGGCAAGGACAGCCTGGACGCGTTCAAGCGCGGCTTCGAGTCCAACGGCGGCAAGGTGATCGACGCGATCCCGATGGGCGGCCCCGGGCAGGTGCCCGACTTCACGCCGTTCTTCCAGCGCGCCAAGGACAAGCAGCCCGACGTGTTCTACGTCTTCGTGCCGGCGGGCGACCACGCGGTCGGCGTGGTGAAGACCTACGGCGCGCTCGGCATGCGCCAGGCCGGCATCAAGCTGATCGGGCCGGGCGACATCACCCAGGACATCAAGCTGCAGTCGATGGGCGACGCCGCCGTGGGCCTGGTCACCATCCACCACTACAACGCGGACCTGGACAACCCGGCCAACAGGCGCCTGGTCGCGGCCTGGAAGCAGGAGTACGGCGCGAACGCGACGCCGGACTTCATGGGCGTGCAGGGCTACGACGGCATGGCGGCCATCGCCCACGTGGTGACGGCGCTCAAGGGCCAGATCGACCCCGACAAGGCGCAGGAGGCGCTCAAGGGCTGGAAGTACGACGACAGCCCGCGCGGCCCGATCATGATCGACCCGCAGACGCGCGACATCGTGATGAACGAGTACCTGAGCGAGCTGGTGAAAGTGAACGGCCGCCTGGTGCAGAAGAACATCGGCGTGGTCAACGCGGTCAAGGACATGTGCAAGGTGCTCAAGGAAGGGAAGTGCGCGCAATAGCGCCGGCCCCCCGACCCTCCGACACCCGAGCCGCCGCCCCAGGGCGGCGGCTTTTTTTGTAGATGGACCTGGTCAGCACCCTGCTCGGCGGACTCGCCTCCGGCATGGTGCTGTTCATCGTGTCGGTGGGCCTGTCGGTGACCATGGGCCTGATGGGCTTCGTCAACCTGGCGCACGGCGGCTTCGCCATGCTGGGCGGCTACGCCGTCGTGCTCGCCATGCGCCACTGGGGGCTGTCGTTTGGCGCGGCGCTGGCGCTGGGCTTCGCCGCGGTCGCCGCGCTGTCGGTGCTTCTCGAGCGCACGCTCTACGCGCGCTTGTACCGCGCCTCGGAGCTCGACCAGGTGCTGTTCACCATCGGCCTGGTGTTCGTGCTGATCGCGCTGGTCACGCTCGGGGTCGGCCCGGAGTCGCAGCGGGTGGTGCTGCCCGCGTGGCTCGACGGCCAGACCGACCTCGGCTTCCTCCAGTACCGCACCTACAGCCTGGTGCTGATCGCCGGCGGCACGCTGCTGATGCTCGCGCTGTGGCTCGGTTTCGAGCGCACGCGCATCGGCGCGAAGATCCGCGCGGCGGTGGACAATCGCCGCATGGCCGAATCGCTGGGCGTCGACGTCCGGCGCCTGTTCACGCTCACTTTCGCCCTGGGCAGCGGCCTCGCCGCGGTGGGCGGGGGCCTGGGCGCCGAGATCCTCGGCCTCGACCCGCAGTACCCGCTGCGCTACCTGGCGTACTTCCTGATCGTGGTGGCGGTGGGCGGCCTCGGGCGCGTCACGGGGGTGTTCTTCGCCGCGCTGCTGATCGGCGTGCTCGACTTCGTGCTGAAGATCGAGTTTCCCAAGGG
>JBGPPD010000159.1:0-7122 GCA_041488375.1 Gammaproteobacteria bacterium
CGCGCCGATCGCGCGCCCGCGCGACCTGTTCGACGATCCGCACCTCAACGCCGGCGGCATGCTCGAGATCAAGGACCCGCGCGGCACGACGTTCAAGGTGCCCGGCCTGCCGCTGGAGCTGGGCGGCGAGCGCCTGCCCCTGCGCAACCAGCCGCCGGTGGTATCGGAAAACGTTCGCGAGCTGCTGGCCTCGCTCGGCTACGCGCCCGCGCGCATCGACGCGCTGATCGCGGACCAGGTGGTGGCCGCGCCCTAGCGCTTGAGCAGCGCGTCGATTCCCGCCTGCGCGATTCTCTCGTCCTCGTGCGACTGCACCCCCGAAACGCCCACCGCGCCCACGCAGCTGCCCTCGACCAGGATCGGCACGCCGCCCTGCACCGGAAGGACGCCGGGCATCTTCAGCAACGCCGTGCGTCCCTGCTTGATCCTCTCCTCCCACACCCCGCTGTTGCGGCGCGTGACGGCCGCAGTGCGCGCCTTCTCCACGCTGATGGCCGCGCTTCCCGGGCTGGCGCCGTCCATGCGCGCGAAATGCAGCAGGTGGCCGCCGTCGTCCAGGATCGCCACCGCCACGATCCACTTGTTGCGCCGCGCCTCCGCCAGCGCCGCCGCGGCGATGGTCTCGCAATCCGCGAGCGTCAGTTCCTGCCGTGTCTTCATTGCAGTGCCTGCCGGATCTGTTCGAGGGCGGCCGGGTCCTCGATGGTGGTGAGGTCGCCCGGGTCGCGCTTCTCGGCCAGCGCCTGGATCGAGCGCCGCAGCACCTTGCCCGAGCGTGTCTTGGGCAGGAGCGTCACGAAAAATACGCGCCCGGGGCGCCCGATGGCGCCGAGTTGCTTGTCCACCGTCTGCATGATCTCCCCTTCGAGTTGCATGCGCCCTTCGCTCGAAGCGATGCGCGCAGGATCCTTCACCACCGCGAATGCCATCGGCAGCTGGCCCTTCAGCGGGTCGGCGACGCCCACCACGGCGCACTCGGCGATGCCCGGATGCATGTTCACCGCCTCCTCGATCTCGCGCGTGCCCAGGCGGTGCCCCGCCACGTTGATCACGTCGTCGGTGCGGCCGAGGATGAAGTAATAGCCGTCCCGGTCGCGGATGCCCCAGTCGAAGGTGGTGTAGACGAGCTTGTTCTTGAACGTCGAGAAATAGGTCTTCACGAAGCGCTCGTCGTCGCCCCAGATGGTGGTCATGCAGCCCGGGGGCAGCGGCGGCTCGATCACCACCACCGCCTTCTCGTCCGCTCCCGCCTCGCTCGCGTCGGATTCGCGCAGCAGTTTCAGGTCGTAGCCGTAGGCCGGGAACGAGGGGCTGCCGAACTTGATCGGCGTGCGCTCGACGCCCGGCATCGACGTCAGCACCGGCCAGCCGGTTTCGGTCTGCCAGTAGTGGTCGATGACCGGCTTGCCCAGGCCGTTGGCGATCCAGGCGTGCGTCGGCTCGTCCAGCGGCTCGCCGGCGAGGAACAGGTGCTTGAGCGAGGCGAGGTCGTACTTCCTCAGGAACGCGGGGTCATGCTTCTTCAGCACGCGGATCGCGGTCGGTGCGGAGAACATCACCGCCACCTGGTGGTCCTGCACGATCTTCCACCAGACGCCGGCATCCGGCCGCACCGGCACGCCCTCGTACAGGATGCTGGTCATGCCCGCGATCAGGGGCCCGTAGATGATGTAGGAGTGCCCGACCGCCCAGCCGATGTCGGAGGTGGTGAAGATGGTCTCGCCCGGGCCGCCACAGTAGATGTGCTGCATCGACGCGGCCATCGCCACCGCGTGTCCGCCGACGTCGCGCTGCACGCCCTTGGGCTTGCCGGTGGTGCCCGAGGTGTACAGGATGTAGGACGGTTCGCTCGATTCCAGCCAGGTGCAGGGCAGCTGCGCGCCCCGGTGCTTCGCGGCGAGTTCGGCCCAGTCCACGTCGCGCCCTGCGAGCACCGGCATGCCGGGGTCGATGCCGCGCCGGAACACCAGCACGTGCTGCGGCGGCGACTTGGACAGGCGGATCGACTCGTCGACCAGCGGCTTGTACAGGATCGGCTTGCCCATGCGGCTGCCGCCGTCGGCGGTGACCATCAGCTTCGGGCGCGCGTCGTCGATGCGCGCCGCGAGGCTCGCCGCGGCGAAGCCGCCGAACACCACCGAGTGCACCGCGCCGATGCGCGCGCAGGCGAGGATGGCGAATACCGCCTCCGGCATGTTGGGCATGTAGATGATGACGCGGTCGCCCCGGCCGACGCCGAGCGAGCGCATCATCGCCGCGGCGCGCTGCACTTCCGCGTGCAGTTGCCGGTACGTGTAGCTCTCCTCGCGGTCCACCTCGGTGGAGATCCACACCAGCGCCTTCTGCTCGCCGCGCGCCGCCAGGTGGCGGTCCACCGCGTTGTGGCACAGGTTGGTTTCGCCGCCGACGAACCACTTGGCGAACGGCGGGCGCGAATAGTCGAGCACCTTGCCGAAGGGCTTGTGCCAGTGGACGCGCTTCGCCTCCTCCGCCCAGAACGCATCGCGCTCCTGGATCGAGCGGCGGTGGAATTCCCGGTAAGTGGTCATGCGTTCAAGTCCACCACCACGCGCCGCGTCACCTTGGCATGGATGAAATCGTCGAACACGTCGGGCAGGCTCGCGAACGGCACGGTGCGCGCCATTTCCTTGAGCATCGGCGGGCGCATGTCGGTGGCCAGGCGCTGCCACACCTGGCGCTCGAGCTCGGGCGACGGCGCATCGGTGGAATTGATGCCGAGCAGGCTCACGCCGCGCAGGATATACGGCAGCACTGTGGCGTTGAGGTTGGGGCTCGCCGCCAGGCCGATGGAGGCGATGACGCCGTTGAATTTCATGGTGCTCGCCATCCAGGCCAGCACCTCGCCGCCGAGGTTGTCCACCGCACCGGCCCAGGTCGCCTTGTCGAGCGGCTTCATCTTGGTGAAGTCGATGCTCTGGCGCAGCAGAATCTCCTTTGCCCCCAGCTTTCTCAGCCAGTCGGACTCGCTTTCCTTGCCGGTCATCGCCGTCACCGCATAGCCCAGCTTCGCCAGCGCGGCGAGCGCGATCGAGCCTACGCCTCCGGTCGCGCCGTCGACCACCACCGGACCGTTGGCCGGTTTGAGGCCGTTCAGTTCCATCTTCACGATGGCGAGGCCGGCCGTGTAGCCCGCCGTGCCGAAAGCCATCGCGTCCCACAACGTCATGCCCTTGGGCAGCTTCACCGCCCAGGCCGCGGGGATGCGCGCGTACTCCGCGTAGCCGCCGTGGTGCTTGACGCCGAGCAGGTGGCCCACCGCCAGGACGGCGTCGCCTTTGGCAAAGCGCGTGTCGCTCGAGGAAACGACCGTGCCGGCCAGATCGATGCCACCGACGCACGCGGGACGCAGCAGGATCCGCCCTTTGCCGGTGGCCGCCAGCGCGTCCTTGTAGTTCACGTCCGAATAGGCGACGCGTACCACCAGCTCGCCGGGATCGAGCTGCTCCAGCGCCATGTCCGTCCAGGCGCACTGGACTCCCTTTTCCTTCTGGGTGATGAGGTAGGCCTTGAATTTTTCCATGGCGGTGGTCCGGACTTGGGCGGCCATTCTAGCCAAGCCAGCGCCGTGCGCGCTCGGCGGCGTAAAGTTCCCGCACGGCAGCCAGTCCCTGGCGCTCGCCTTCCGCCAGCAGCACCAGCAGCAGCTGGGCGGTGGCGTAGGCGTCTGCCAGCGCGTCATGCCGTGCCGGATTCCTGATGTTGAAGACCGCGAGCCATTCATCCAGCGACTGGCAGGACGCCGCTTGGGCGGGACACAGGGCCGGGGCGAGCTGCGCCAGGTCGAGCCAACGCTTTTTCCATGACGGCTCGGCGCGCTCCAGCAGCGCCCGGTCGAACGGGGCATGGAAGGCCACCGGCAGCCCGTCGGCCGCGTAGCGCACGAAATCGGCCATCGCCTCGGCCCCGTCGCGCCCGCCCAGCTGCGCCTCGGCGCCGATGCCGTGCACCAGGATGTTGGCTGCCGCGCTGGCGCGCGCCTGGCGCAGCACGGCGCAGAAACTGTCTGCGTGATGGATGCGGCCGCCCCGCACCGCAACGGCCCCGATGGACAGCAGGCGGTCCCGCTTCGGATCCAGCCCGCTGGATTCGCAGTCCACCACCACCCAACGCACGGCCCGCGGCGGCACCGCATCCGCGTCGCCGCGCCGGCCCAGCCAGCGCGCCAGGGCGCGCATCAAAGCAGGTAATCCAGCTTGAGCCGCTCCTGCAGGACGTTCGCCTGGCGGAACGCCGCTTTCAGGATCCGGCGGTCGATGGCGTTGAGCTGCTCCGGGTCGATGCGGTTCTCCGCGCCCGGGGCGACGCCGGATTCCAGGTACTGGCGGCGCAGGCGCAGCGTCTGGATGTAATGGAAGGCGCCGACCAGCGCCTGCGCCTCGCCTTGCGGGAGTGCGCCCACCGCGGACGCAGCACGCAAGCGCGCAGCGGTCGAAGTCGCCGGCAGGCCGTGGGCCAGTGCCAGCAGCCGCGCCCCGTCGACGATCGGGCGGGTGCCGTAACCCTTGAGGTCGAGCGTGCCCGGGAACGCGCCGGCATCGTCGGTCGCGAAATCCCGCAGCAGGCCGAGAGGCGGCCTCGCGCGCAGCGCGTTCTCCGCCATGGCGCGTCGGAACGCGGCATTGCCCGCTGCCGTCTGCAGCACGTAGTCGCGCAGTTCCCCCGCCAGCCTCGCATCGCCCGCCAGCGCCCGGAAATCGAAGAAGATGCTGGCGTTGAGCAAGGCTTGGGGTTCGGGAGCGCGCATCCAGCCCGCGAACACGTCGCGCCATTCCTCCGGCGTGAGGCACCATTTCGGGTTGCGCGCCATGATTTCGCCCTTGCAAAGCGGGAAAGCGCAGGCATCCAGCGCAAGGTTGACTTCGCCGGCAAACGCCAGGAAGCGCGCGCGCGCGGCCTCCACGTCGCCTGCCGCCGAGAAGATCAGGGCATTGTCCTGGTCGGTAGCCAGCGTCTGCTCGAGGCGCCCTTCGCTGCCCAGCGCCAGCCAGCACCATTCGCCCGTCAGCCGGTGCTTCGGCGCCACCAACTCGATGACGCGCTGTGCGATGCTGTCGTTCAGGGCGCTGGTCATCTGCGTCAGCTGCTCGGCCGCCACGCCCTGCGCGAGCAGTGCGCCACCCAGGGCGCGCACGTCCGCCGCGGCCGCGGCCAGTTGCGGCACGCCCGCCGAGGCCTGTACACGCTCGACGATGCGCCTGAGGCTGGTGCGCTGCATGCCGAACAGGTCGCGCTCCGAAACCACGCCGGCGAGGCGGCCGTCGCGCGTCACTACCACGTGGCGGATGCCGTGGCGCACCATCGCCAGCGCGGCATCCACCACCGGCGCCTCCTGTTCCAGCGCGATCACGTTGGCGGACATCAGGCTGGAGATCGGCGCGGCGATGTCGGCCTGCGGCAGCGCGACGCGATTCAGCACGTCGAGGTGCGTGAAGATGCCTTTCGGCACCCCGGATTCCGCCACCACCATGGAGCCGATCCGAAGGTCGTGCATCTGCTGCAGGACCTCGCGCACGGGAGTCTGTGGCGCGCAGGACACCGGCGGCCGCGATATGACTTCGCGCAGCGGCCGCAGCATGCTGCCGGTCACGCCTTCGCTGGCATCCGATCTCAGGGCGCGATGCGACTGTTCCACCAGCATCGCCAGGTGGCTGGTACAGAAGGCGCGGAAACGCGCGCTGCGCTCCATCAGCTTGCGGAAATCCTCCGCCGGCAGCTCCCAGCAGAAGCTGTCCTCGTCCGCCTTGTAGGTATAGACGGTGGCGCGCCCGCCCAGCAGCGCGCCCAGCGGGAAGCACTCGCCCGCGCCCATCACCACGTCCACCGCCCCGGGCAGGGCGCCCGCCGTGCCGCCGCGCACGCGTCCCTGCTTGAGGATGTGCAGGCGCTGCACTACCCCGCCCGCGGGCGCCACGATGGTCGCGCCGCGAGGGTAGTACGCCAGCTGCAGGCGAGCGGCGAGGAATTGCAGCGACTTCGACCCCATCTGGTCGAACGGCGGGTAGGCCCTGAGCGCCTCGGCGGTCGCGCCCTCGATTGACGCCGACATGCTGTTCCCTTACCTCTGCGTTCGCTGCGCCTGCAGATACGCGGCCGATTGCATCTCGTGCAGCCGGCTCACGGTACGCTGGAATTCGGCGCTGTGCTCGCCCTCGGTGAACAGCTCTTCGGGCTGCGCCTCGGCTCCGACCGCGAGCTTCACCCGGTCATCGTAGAACACATCCACCAGCCAGGTGAAGCGCCGCGCCGCGTCGGCGTGCTTGCGCGACATGCGCGGCACCCCCGACAGGATGACGGTGTGGAATCGTCTGGCCAGGTCCACGTAGTCGGTGTAGGAGCGCGCCCCCGCGCACAGGACGGCGAAATCGAACCAGACCAGCCCGCCCGCGCGCTTGCGATAGGGGATTTTCCGGCCCTCGACGTCGAGCGGCTGCTTTTCCTCCTCGACGTCCTTCAGCTCGCCGAAGATGCGCTCCAGCGCCGCCTCGGCGCCCGCGCCGGCGTGGTAGACCTGCAGCTTCTGCATTTTCAGGCGCCGGTAATCGGTGCCGTTGTCCACCTCCAGCACGTCCAGCCGCTGCTTGAGTAGCTCGATCGCCGGCAGGAAGCGCTCGCGCTGCAAGCCGTTCGGGTAGAGCTGGTCGGGATGGTAGTTGCTGGTCATGACGAACTGCACGCCGCGCGCCATCGCCTGCTCCAGGTAGCGGCCGAGGATCATGGCATCGGCGATGTCGGAGACGTGGAACTCGTCGAAGCAGATGAGGCGATAGCGCCGGGCGGTGCGCTCGGCCGCCGCGGCGATCGGGTCCTCGGTGCCCTTGAGCTGGTCGAGCTCGCGATGGATCTCGCGCATGAAGTGGTGAAAATGCACGCGGCGCTTGCGCACCAGCGGCACGCAAAGGTAGAACGCGTCCATCAGGAAGCTCTTGCCGCGGCCGACGCTGCCCCACAGGTACACGCCCCTGGGCAAGGCGGGCTTGACCAGCAGGCGCTTGAGCGAATTCGAGCGGCGCGCCTTGTAGGCGCTCCATTCCTCGTACAGCCGCTGCAGGCGCTCCACCGCGCGCCACTGCGCCGGGTCGGAGACGAAGCCGCGGCTCGCCA
>JBGPPD010000160.1:0-7102 GCA_041488375.1 Gammaproteobacteria bacterium
ACCCGTGGGCACCGGGCCTTACCGCTTCACCGACTTCAAGCCCGGCGACATGGTGCGCGGGGTGCTGAACCCGACCTACCACCTGCCGAACCGGCCGCACTTCGACAGCATCGAGATGAAAGGCGGCGGCGACGCCGTGTCGGCGGCCCGCGCAGTGATCCAGACCGGGGAGTTCGACTACGCCTGGAACATGCAGGTGGAGGACGAAATCCTCAAGCGCCTGGAAGCCGGCGGCAAGGGCCGCGCCGAGATCACCCCCGGCGGCAACATCGAGCACATGATGCTCAACGCGACCGACCCCTGGGCCGAGGTGGACGGCGAGCGTGCCAGCCTGAAGACGCGCCACCCGCTGTTCTCCGACCCGGCGGTGCGCGAGGCGATGAACCTGCTGGTGGACCGCGGCGCGGTGGAGGAGCACATCTACGGCCGCACCGGCGTCGCCACCGCCAACTTCCTCAACAACCCGGAGCGCTTCCGTTCCAAGAACACGCGCTGGGAGTTCAACGTCGACAAGGCCAACCAGGCCCTCGACGCGGGGGGCTGGAAGCGCGGGCCCGACGGCATCCGCGCCAAGGACGGCAAGAAGCTGAAGGTGGTGTTCCAGACCTCGATCAACGCGCCGCGGCAGAAGAACCAGGCCATCGTCAAGCAGGCCTGCCAGAAAGCGGGCATCGACATGGAGCTGAAATCGGTGACCGCGTCGGTGTTCTTCTCCTCGGACGTGGCCAATCCGGACACCTACACCAAGTTCTACTGCGACGTGCAGATGTACACCACCACCATGACGCAGCCGGACCCCGAGCTGTTCATGAACCAGTTCTGCTCGTGGGAGGCGGCCTCCAAGGAGAACAAGTGGCAGGGCCGCAACATCACGCGCTGGAAAAGCGAGGACTACGACCGGACCTACCGCGCGGCCGAGGGCGAGCTCGACCCGGTCAAGCGCGCGGCGCTGTTCATCCGCATGAACGACCTGGTGATCGCGGGGCGCTACATCATCCCGGTGGTCTACCGGCCACGCGTCTCGGCGGTGGCGGCGAAACTGGTGGCATCGCTTTCGGGCTGGGACAACGACCTCTGGAACCTGAGGGACTGGTACAAGGAAGCGTGAGCCCGGCAGGCGCCAAGCCGTGAGCCGGTACCTGCTCAGGCGCCTGCTGATCGTGATCCCGAGCGTGATCGGGATCAGCATGGTGCTGTTCACGGTGCTGGCGCTGGCGCCGGGGGATCCGTTCGAGGAGCTGGCCACCAACCCCAACGTGCCGGCCGAGGTGCGCAGCAACCTGCGCGCCAAATTCGGCCTCGACGACCCGGTCGCCGTGCGCTACGTGCGCTGGCTCGGCGCGATGGTGCAGGGCGACTGGGGATTTTCTTTCGCCAGCCGCGTGGACGTGGACACCCTGATCCTGCAGCGCATCCCGGTGACGCTGCTGATCATCGGCTGCTCGCAGCTGCTCGCGCTCGCGATCGCGTTGCCGGTCGGCGTGTACGCCGCCACGCGGCCCTACTCGCTGTTCGACCAGGTGGCCAACACGCTCGCCTTCATCGGCTTCTCGCTGCCCACCTTCTTCACCGGGATCCTGCTGATCCTGCTGTTCAGCATCACGCTGGGGTGGCTGCCCTTCGTCTACCGCGCGGACATCAGCGCCACGGGCTGGCACTGGTACTGGGAGCATTTCAAGCAGTCGATCATGCCGGTGGCGGTGCTCGGCCTGTTCCAGGGCGCTTCGTGGACGCGCTATGTGCGCTCGGCGGTGCTCGACGTGATCCGCCTGGACTATGTCACCACCGCGCGCGCCAAGGGCCTCGCCGAGCGGGTGGTGGTGGTCAAGCACGTGCTGCGCAACGCCCTCATTCCGGTGGTGACGCTGGTCGCGCTGACCATGCCCGCCGTGTTCGGCGGTGCCATCGTCACCGAGCAGATCTTCCGCGTGCCGGGCATCGGCTCCCTGCTGATCAGCGCGATCCTCGCCAACGATACGCCGGTGATCATGGCGGTGACCTTCGTGCTCTCGTGCCTGGTGATCCTGTTCAACCTGCTCGCCGACCTGCTGTATGGCTGGCTCGATCCCCGCATCGCTTACCGGTAGCGTGGGCATGTCGCCCACGGATGCGCGCCGCGTCTCCCCCGGCGCGGAGGCCTGGCGCCGGTTTCGCCGCCACCGCCTGGCGCTGGCCGGCGCGGTGATCCTCGGGGTGATCGCCCTGGCGGTGCTGCTCGGGCACCTGGCGTGGAAGGTGCCGATCAACGAGATCGATTTCAGCGCCAAGCTGCAGGGTCCGTCCTGGCAGCACCCGCTGGGCACCGACGACCTCGGCCAGGACCTGCTCGCGCGCATGCTCTACGGCGGGCGCATCTCGCTGGCGGTGGGGTTGGCGGCGATGCTGATCGCGATCGTCGTCGGCACCATCATCGGCGCCATGGCCGGCATGTCGCGCGGTAGCGTGGACGCGGCGCTGATGTGGTTCACCGACTTGTTCCTGTCGCTGCCGCAGCTGCCGCTGCTGCTGCTCATGATCTACCTGTTCCGCGACGCGCTGAAGGCGGTGGTCGGCGTCGAGGCCGGCACCTTCATGCTGATCGTGGCGGTGATCGGGGGATTCCGCTGGATGCCGGTGGCGCGCCTGGTGCGCGGCCAGTTCCTGTCGCTGCGCGAGAAGGAGTTCGTCGAAGCGGCGCGCGCGCTGGGCGCCTCGCCCGCGCGCCAGGTGCTGCGCCACATCCTGCCCAACGCCCTCGGCCCGGTGATCGTCGCGGGCACCATCGACGTGGCCGCGGCGATCATCGCCGAATCGACCCTGTCCTTTCTCGGCCTGGGCTTCCCGCCGGACGTGCCCACCTGGGGCCGGATCCTGTACGACGCCAAGGACTACCTCGACATCGCCGCGCACTGGGCGCTGATCCCCGGCGCGGCGATCTTCCTCACCGTGCTTTCCATCAACTACCTCGGCGACGGCCTGCGCGACGCGCTCGATCCGCGCCGGGTGCTCTAGGGCGCCGCGCATGGCCGAACGGCTGCTGGAGATCCGCGGCCTGAAGACGCACTTCGCCACGGAGGACGGCATGGTGCACGCCGTGGACGGCGTCGACCTCGCGCTCGACCGCGGCGAGACGCTGGGCGTGGTGGGGGAGTCCGGTTGCGGCAAGACGGTCACCGCGCTCAGCGTGATGCGATTGCTGGCCATGCCGCCCGCGCGCATCGTCGCGGGCGAGATCCGGTGGCGCGGGCGCGACCTGTTGGCGCTGCCGCCGCGAGCGATGCGTGCCGTGCGCAGCAAGGAAATCGCGATGGTGTTCCAGGAGCCGATGACCTCGCTCAACCCGGTGTACAGCGTCGGCGAGCAGATCGCCGAGGTGGTGCGGCTGCACCAGGGCCTGGGGCGGCGCGCGGCGCTCGAACGCGCGGCGGAGATGCTGCGCCTGGTGCACATCCCCCATGCCGAGCGCAGGCTGCACGACTACCCGCACCAGTTCTCCGGCGGCATGCGCCAGCGCGTGATGATCGCGATGGCCCTGTCCTGCAACCCGCAGCTGCTGATCGCCGACGAGCCGACCACGGCGCTCGACGTGACCATCCAGGCGCAGATCCTCGAGCTGCTGGGCGAGCTCAAGCAGAAGATGGGCATGGCGGTGATGCTGATCACGCACGCCATGGGCGTGATCGCCGAGACCGCGCAGCGCGTGGCCGTGATGTACGCTGGCAAAGTGGTGGAGGAGGCTCCCGTGCGCGAGCTGTTCCGGGCGCCGCGCCATCCCTATACCCAGGGACTGATCCGTTCGATCCCGCGTATCGACCTCGCCGCGCGACGCAAGCAGCGGCTGGAGGCGATTCCGGGCGTGGTGCCTAGCCTGCTAGATCCGGCGCCCGGCTGCCGGTTCGCGCCGCGCTGCGCGCACGCGCGCGCCGAATGCACCACGGCAACGCCGCCGTTGCGTGAAGTGGTGCCGGGGCACAAGGTGGCTTGCGTGCTGTGGAAGCAGGCGGCATGAGCGAGCCGCTGCTGCGCGTGAGGGACCTGGTGAAGCGCTTCCCGGTGAAGGGCGGGCTGCTGGCCCGCACGGCGGACCAGGTGCACGCGGTGGACGGCGTCAGCTTCGAGCTCGACGCCGGCGAGACGCTCGGCCTGGTGGGTGAGTCCGGCTGCGGCAAGTCCACCACCGGCCGCTGCATCCTGCGCCTGATCGAGCCGACCTCGGGCGAGCTGCGCTTCGACGGCCAGGACGTGATGGCCATGGACGCGCGCGCGCTGCGCCAGCTGACCCGCGGCATGCAGATCATCTTCCAGGATCCGTATGCCTCCCTCAACCCGCGCATGACGGTCGGCGCCATCGTCGGGGAAGCCCTGAGCATCCACCGCCTCGCGCGCAACCGGCGCGAGTACGATGAGCGCGTGGTCAATCTGCTGGAAACGGTCGGCTTGCGCGCGGACCACCGCCGACGCTACCCGCACGAATTTTCCGGCGGGCAGCGCCAGAGGATCGGCATCGCGCGCGCGCTGGCGGTGTCGCCGCGCCTGATCGTCTGCGACGAGCCGGTGTCGGCCCTGGACGTGTCGATCCAGGCGCAGGTGATCAACCTGCTGGAAGACCTGCAGCGGCAGTTCGGCCTGGCGTACCTGTTCATCGCGCACGACCTGTCGGTGGTCGAGCACATCAGCCGGCGGGTGGCGGTCATGTACCTGGGCAGGATCGTCGAGACCGCCAGCGCGCGCGACCTGTACGCCGCGCCCAAGCACCCCTACACCGAGGCGCTGCTGTCCGCGGTGCCGATCCCGGACCCGGAGCTGCAGCGCCGGCGCATCGTGCTGCAGGGCGACGTGCCCAACCCGATCCGGCCGCCCACCGGCTGCCATTTCCACCCACGCTGCCCGCACGCCATGGAGCGGTGCCGCACCGAGGCGCCGCTGCTGCGCGAGATCGCTCCCGGGCGCATGGCCGCCTGCCACCTCAACGGATGAACCATGGATAAACTCGCCGACTACTACGCCAAGCGCGCCCCGGAATACGAGCGCTTCTACGACAAGCCCGAGCGGCGGGCCGACCTCTCGCTGCTGCGCAAGCGGGTGTCCGGCATGTGCGCGGGCCGAAAGGTGCTCGAGGTGGCCTGCGGCACCGGCTGGTGGACCGAGGTGCTCGCGCCGGTGGCGGGGCAAGTGACGGCGCTGGATGTCAACGAGGAGGTGCTGCAGATCGCGCGCGCCAAGCCGCTGCCGGCCGGGCGCGTCGAGTTCCTGCGCGCGGACGCCTATGCGCTGCCGGAGCTCGGCCGCCGCCACGACCTGCTGTTCGCCGCGTTCTGGTGGTCGCACGTACCGCTCGCGCGCCTGGACCAGTTCCTCGCCGGCTGCGTGCGCGCCTTGGCCCCCGGCGCGCTGCTCGCCTTCCTCGACGGCCGCTACGTGGAGGGCTCCAGCACGCCGCTCTTGCGGCACGACGCCGATGGCAACACCTACCAGGCGCGCAAGCTGGAGGACGGCAGCGTGCACGAAGTGCTGAAGAACTATCCGGGGGAAAGCGAGCTGATCAAGCGCGCGTCGCGCGCGGGCTGGGGCGCCAACGTCGAGCTGCTGCCCTACCACTGGCTGCTGAGCTTCTGGGCGCCGCGATGAGGGAGGTGGTTGAAATCCGCGGTCCGCGCGAGCCGGAGCTGCCGCTGGTGCTCGACTCGCCGCATTCGGGCAACCGCTTTCCGGCGGATTTCGACGCCGTGGTGAGCCAAGCGGAGCTGCGCGAGGCGGAGGACTGCTTCGTCGACGAGCTGTGGGGCGCGGCGCCCGCCCTGGGCGTGCCGCTGCTCGCGGCGCAGTTCCCGCGCACCTACCTCGACCCGAACCGGCACGCGGGCGACATCGACGCCGAGCTGATCGACGGCGCGTGGCGGGGCGAGACCGTGGCCAGCGGCAAGGCGCGGATCGGCAAGAGCCTGATCTGGCGCACGCTGGAGGATGGCCGCCCGATCTACGCGCGCAAGCTCACGGCCGGCGAGGTGCGCCTGCGCATCGAGCGCTTCCATGCGCCGTACCACGCGGCGCTGCGCACGCTGCTCGATGCAGCGCACCAGCGCTTCGGCGCCGTCTGGCACCTCAACTGCCACTCGATGCGCGCGGTGGCCGGCCGGCAGAGCGACGACGGGGAAGGGCGGCCGCGCGCCGACATCGTGCTCGGCGACCGCGACGGCACCACCTGCGACCCGGGCTTCACCGAGTTCGTGCGCGCCACGCTCGCCGGCATGGGCTACGACGTGAAGGTGAACGATCCCTACAAGGGCGTGGAGCTGGTGCGCGCCTATTCCGACCCGCGCGCCAGTCGCCACAGCCTGCAGGTGGAGGTGAACAAGCGCCTGTACATGGACGAGGCGACGCTGCAGAAGTCCGCCGGTTTCGCCGGACTGCAGGCCGACCTGGCGTTCCTGCTGCGCTCGCTCGCCGCCTGGCTGCAATGAAACACCACCCGATCCAGATCGAGCCGCCGGAAATCACGGTCTACCGCCAGGGCAACACGCGCGTGGACTACGTGCACGTGTTCGACTCCGGCCGGCCCGGACCGAACGTCATGCTGCAGGCGCTCACCCACGGCAACGAGTTCTGCGGCGCCATCGCGCTCGACTACCTGTTCACGGAAAGGGTGCGCCCGCGCGTCGGCCGGCTCACGCTCGCCTTCGCCAACGTCGCCGCCTACGAGCGCTTCGACTTCGACAATCCCGACCGCTCGCGCTGCATCGACGAGGACTACAACCGGCTGTGGGGCGAGGACGTGCTCGCCGGCCCGCGCGATTCCGCCGAGCTGCGCCGCGCGCGCGAGCTGCGGCCGTTCGTGGACGCCGCCGACCTGCTGCTCGACATCCATTCGATGCACGAGCCCTGCCGGCCGATCATGGTGTGCGCCAAGAGCGAGAAGAGCGTGGCGCTGTCGCGCCGCATCGGCGTTCCCGCCGACCTGATGTTGGATACCGGGCATCCGGCGGGACTGCGCATGATCGAACGCGGCGGCTTCAACGACCCGAAGAGCGCCAAGGCCGCCGTGCTGATCGAGTGCGGCCAGCACTGGGAGGCCGCCGCCGCCGAAGTCGCCATCGACACCGCGCTGCGCTTCCTGAGGTGCAGC
>JBGPPD010000161.1:0-7087 GCA_041488375.1 Gammaproteobacteria bacterium
ACGCCCGCGGGCAGCGTCGAGCCGATCGCGGGCCGCTACGCGGCGATCGAGATCGAGGGCCGCCGGCATCGCATCTATTACGAGCAGGCGGGCGGAGGGCGCGACCTGTTGTTCCTGCACACGGCCGGCTCGGACACGCGGCAGTTCCACCGCCTGATGAACGACGCCGGCCTGCTGCGCGACTGGCGCATGAGCGCCTTCGACCTGCCCTGGCACGGCAAGAGCCTGCCGCCCGAGGGCGGCGTGCCCGGCGAATGGAGCCTGAACACCGACCGCTACGTCGCCTGCATCGACGCCGCGATCCGCGCGCTGGGGCTCGAGCGGCCGGTGCTGATGGGCTCGTCGATGGGCGGGCAGATCTGCCTGGAGATGGCCTACCGCTTCGGCGATGCGCTCGGGGGCGTCATCGCCTGCGAGGCCTGCGACCGCATCAGCGGCCGCGAGGTGCCGTTCGCCAAGCACGCGCTCTACAACCAGTCGCTCGCGGTGCCGGAATGGGTCTACGGACTGATGTCGCCCACCACGCCGCGCGCGCGCGCGACCGAGATCTGGTGGGAGTACTCGCAGGGCGGCTACGGCGTGTTCCACGGCGACATCCAGTTCTACGCGCACGATTGGGACGCGCGCGAGCGGGTGGCGCGCATCGACACGCGCCGCTGCCCGGTGGTGATGCTCACGGGGGAATACGACTATTCCTGCACGCCCGAAATGTCGCGCCTGACGGCGGCGAAGATTCCCGGCGCGCAGTTCCAGGAGATGAAGGGCCTCGGCCACTTCCCCATGACCGAGAACCCCGAGGCGTTCCTCGACTACCTGCGGCCGGCGCTGGCGAAAATCGGGGTCTGACCCCGATTTTCACCGCCGGATCGGCGTCGCGCCGGCGGAGCCCTTCTCGTACACCTCCACGCCCTCGGGGATCGTGACCCAGCGACGCGCGGAACGCGTCCAGATGTGCCGGTCGATGCGGAAGCAGTCCGGGTCGTCCAGCGTCCCCGCGGCGATGCCGCGCAGCCCGGGGCGCAGCTCGGTGGTGTGGGTGACGGTGGTGCCGCAGACCGGGCAGAACTCGGTGCGCAGCCAGCGCCCGGTTTCGTCCGAGCGATGCTCGTAGGTCGTGAGGCGCCCCCGCAGGAACTCCACGTCGGCTTCGTTGAAGTAGGCGACGAACGCGAAGGCGCTGCCGCTGCGCCGCTGGCACCATTTGCAATGGCATACCAGCCCGGCCTGCGGCTTCGCCCTGACCCGGTAGCGCACCGCCCCGCAGACGCAACCGCCCTCGTGCATTTCGCTCATTGCCGCCTCCCTGGTAACCCTTTTTCGATTGTCCTTCGTTTAATCGAAGGTCGCCAACCACGAAAGGACAGCATCATGCTCCGCACCCAGCTCCAGGCCGCCGTCGCGGCCGCCCTGTGCACTATTGCCTGCGCCCACGCCGCGGTCGCGGAGAGGCCGAGCACCCTCGCCGACCAGCAGTCGGTCGCGGTCACCATCTATAACGAGAACCTGGCCCTGGTGAAGGATGTGCGCCGCATCGCCCTGGATAGCGGGCTCAATCGCCTCGCCCTGCGCGAAGTGAGCGGCGCCATGCGCCCCGAGACCGCGCTGCTGCGCAGCCTGTCGCATCCCGGCTCGCTCAACCTGATCGAGCAGAATTTCGATTTCGACCTCCTCACCCCCGCCAAGCTGCTGGAGAAGTACGTGGGCCGCGAGGTGCGCATCGTCAAGACCCATCCCCGGACCGGAGTCGAATCGGTCGAGTCGGCCCAAGTCCTCGCGGCCAATGGCGGCGTGGTCCTCAAGATCGGCGACCGGATCGAGACCGGGCTTCCCGGGCGCATCGTCTACGACGGCGTGCCGCAGAACCTGCGCGACCGCCCGACCCTGGTCACCGAGCTGGCCAGCGCGCGGCCCGGCCCCCAGACGCTGGAGCTGTCCTACCTTTCCGGCGGGCTGTCCTGGAAAGCGGACTACGTGGCCGAGCTGGGCGCGGCCGACGACGCGCTCGACCTGAACGGCTGGGTGACGCTCACCAACCGCAGCGGCACTGCGTATCCGAACGCCAGGCTGCAGCTGGTTGCCGGGGACGTCAACCGCGTGCGCGACGAGGTACGGCTCGCGGCCAAGGCAAACGGCATGTTGCGCGCCGAGGCGCCGGCCGCGCGTCCGATGGCGCAGGAATCGCTCTTCGAGTACCACCTGTACACGCTCGCGCGCCCGACCAATATCGAGGACAACCAGACCAAACAGGTCGCACTGCTGGGCGCGAGCGGCGTGCCCGTCACCAAGGAGCTGGTGCTGCAGGGCAGCGACTATTACTACCGCTCCAGCGTCGGCGGCATCGGCCAGAAGATGAAGGTGGGCGTGTTCGTGCAGTTCGAGAACCGCGAGGCGGCGCACCTGGGCATGCCGATGCCCAAGGGCGTGGTGCGCGTCTACAAGAAGGACAGCGCCGGCAACGCGCAGTTCATCGGCGAGGACGCGATCGACCACACGCCGAAAAACGAAAGCGTGCGCCTGAAGCTGGGCGAGGCCTTCGAGGTCACGGCGGACAAGAAGCAGACTGATTTCAAGCGCCGCGACACTTACAGCCCGTGGAACTACGTTCACGAGAGCGCCTACGAAATCGTCCTGCGCAACGCGAAGAAGGAGCCCGCGGTCGTCGTGGTGCGCGAACCGGTGCCGGGCGACTGGACGATGCTGGAGGAGAGCCAGCGGCACGCCAAGGTCGCCGCGGGGACGGCGCAATGGAAGATCCGGGTGCCCGCGGAGGGCAACGCCACCCTGCGCTACCGCGTGCTGGTACGCTATTGAGACCATGACTAGCGCCCTCACCCCCGCCGGCCGGCTTCGAGTCGGCGTCAACCTCGGCAATTTCCTCCTAGTCAGCCAGACCCCGGACAAGAAACTGCAGGGCATCGTTCCCGACCTTGCGCGGGAACTGGCCAGGCGCCTGGGCACGGAGATCGAGTTCGTGCTTTACCCGCAGGCGGGTCCGGTGGCGGATGCCGCCGCGTCGGGCGCATGGGACGTGGCCTTCATCGGCGCCGAGCCGCAGCGGGCGAACGAGATCGACTTCACGCCGGCCTATCTCGAAATCGAGGCGACTTACCTCGTGCCTGCCGGCTCGCCGATCCGCTCGCTGGACGAAGTGGACCGCAAGGGCGTGCGGATCGCGGTCTCCGGCCGCAGCGCCTACGACCTGTGGCTGAGCCGCAACATCCGCCAGGCCGAACTGGTGCGCGCCGAGGGCATCGAGGGTTCCTTCCAGCTGTTCCTCAAGGAAAAACTCGACGTGCTCGCGGGCCTCAAACCGCGACTGCTGCAGGACCGCGAAAAATTGCCCGGCTCGAGGATCCTGGACGGGAGATTCACCGCGGTGCAGCAGGCGATCGGCACGCCGAAAGGCCGGCCCGCGGCCGCGAGCTACCTGCTGGCTTTCGCAGCAGAGATGAAGTCCTCGGGATTCGTCGCGGACGCGATCCGCCGCCACAACGTGCGCGGGGTCTCGGTGGCTGGATAAATCGGGGTCAGACCCCGATTTACTGACGTCACCGGCGCGGCGGTAACGGCTGCAACAGCACTGGTTGCGGCGCCAGCACTGGCTGCGGCAGCGTTATGGGCGCCTGCAGGGGCGTGGGCGTGGACAATGGATCGATCGGGCGCAGCGCCGGCCGCGGCTGCATCGTCATTGGTGGCAGGTCGATCGGGCGCAGCGCGGGCTGTGGCTGCATGGTCACCGGAGGCAGATCGATCGGAAGGAGCACCGGTTGCGGCGATTTCGGCGTCGCGATTTCCTCGCCGCCCAGCCGCCTGCCGCCCCGGTACTTGCTGCTCGAGGCGCCCTTGCTCGATGCCGACGCATCCTTGTCGGCAGCCCCGCCAAATTTGTCGGCCGCGCCGGCCTGAGCGGCAGCCCCTGCGCCAGCCGAGCTTCCGCCCTTGGCGCTGGCTGCGCTTCCACCTGCTTTGCCAGAAGCCGCCGCACCCTTTTCGGCAGCCCCGTCAAATTTCCCGGCCGCGCCGGCCTGAGCGGCAGCCCCCGCGCCAGCCGCGCTTCCGCCTTTGGCGCTTGCGGCGCTTCCACCTGCACCGCCAGACACCGCATCCTTTTCGGCAGCCCCCGCGCCAGCCGCGCTTCCGCCTTTGGCGCTGGCTGCGCTTCCACCTGCTTTGCCAGAAGCCGCCGCACCCTTTTCGGCAGCCCCTGCGCCAGCCGCGCTTCCGCCTTTGGCGCTTGCGGCGCTTCCACCTGCACCGCCAGACACCGCATCCTTTTCGGCCGCCCCGCCAAATTTTTCGGCAGCCCCGCCTGCGGCAGTGCCCACGGCGCGCACGCTCTGCCCACGGCTTGCGGCTTGCGCCGCCTCGTTGGCGTTGCCTTCCGCGTAGACGAATCCTGTTAGCGCGGCCAGGAACAAGGCCGCACCGAGCTTGGCACCCGCATTCATGATTTCCCCCTTTTCCGAGCCTCGGTCTTGAAGCTCAGCCTTGCACCGGCAGCACCTTGATGGCGTACTCATGAGAGAGCTTACGCTTGCGCACCGGGTCCTCCAATTCGATCCTGAAGCGCGCGGCGCCGCGGATGCCGCCGATCGCGGCGAGCGTGCCGCAGAACATCGCGCTCGCCGGGCGCAGGCCGCCGTACTTCTGCATCAGGTCCTCGGGCGCGCGCATCGCCGTGACCGGCCCCTCCTGGTAGAGCTCGCCGTCCGCCCAGGAGCGCAGCACCAGCCGCTCCCAGTGCGGCTGGACCTCGGCATAGCGCCAGGCGTCGCGCGCCACGGGCTTGGCGCACATCTGCTTGGAGAGCGAGACGCCGATGGTCTCGGCCTTGCGGTCGGTGTGGTCCGAGCCCACGGTGACCCACAACCCGTCGCCCTTCTGCAGCAGGACGAACTCGACTTCGCCGCTGCTGTCCGGGCCGGACACCTGGATCTCTTCCGCGGTGGTGAGCAGGCTCGCCGCCACGCGGTAGAAGATCGGCGTGGTGCGCGGCGGCTTGACGCCGATCTCCTCCAGCTCGCGGATGTGCTTGCGCAGCGCAGCCGCGTCGCGCCCCGTCCAGCCGGCGATGATCAGGTGCTGCACCTCCATCAGGCCGCCTGCGGAACGCCGTAGCCCGCCATCAGGTCCTCGATCACCTTGTGGTAGCCGTCCCAGGGCGCTTCGCGGAAATTGTGGTTGCGCACGATGAAGGACGCCCCGGCGTAGAACTTCTCGTACTGCAGGTGCCGCCCGGCGAACTCCGAGCCGATCAGGTCCCAGGCGAGCTTGTAGAGCTTCATGCGCTCCAGCGCCGGCAGCTGCGGCGTCTGCCAGTAGGTCTCGAACTGCTGCTTGAGCTTCGGATCGTGCATCACCGTGATGTCGGCGGGCATCTGGAAGATGCCGCCGCCGCACAACTCGCGCAGCGCGTCGATGATCTGCGAGTGGCTCTCGGTGCACCAGTTGAGCGCCGCGTACATGTAGCGCCGGTTGTAGGTCAGGTGGCCCTTCGGCCAGGCCTCGGCGTCCTGGATCTGCCCGGCGATCATGCCGCCGAGCGCCGCCTCCAGCGCGCAGAAGCGCCCCAGCACCTCGCGCACCGCCGGCACCTCGTGCGCGCCCGAGGCCTGCGCGATCTTGCTCGCCAGGCCGACGATCAGCTGCATCTTGGAATGGAAGCGCACGTTGGACTGGTGGTTGCCGTAGCAATGGGCCGGCGTCTTGATGTAGATGTCGCGCGCCAGCAGCGCGTCCCTGTGCACGAACACGCGCTCCCAGGGCACCTTGACGTTCTCGCACATCACCATCGAGTCGCTCTCGTCGAAGCGGAAGGCGAGCGGATTGTCGAATTCGTTCGGCGCGTGCAGCTCGAAAGGCTTCCTCGACCACAGCGTCACGCCCGGCGCGTTCACCGGGATCGCGCAGGTGATGGACTCCGCCAGCTGGTCGGGCGCCAGCGGGATCAGATTGCCGATCCAGATCTCGTTGGCGAACACCGCGCCGGTGGCGAGCATCTTCATGCCCGAGATCACCACGCCCTCGGCGTCCTCGCGCACCACGCGCAGCGTCGGGATCGGGATGTTCTGCCTGACGTAGAACTCCGGGTTGCGCGCCGCCTGCGGCGGGATCACCGCGTACACGCCGTAGACGTCCTCGCGCCTCATGTGCTCGTAGTAGCGCTCGAGGTTCTGCGCGTACTTGCCGAACACCAGCGGGTTGGTCGCCATGCCGGTGACGAAGCTCGACACGTGGTCGGGCGAGCGCCCGAGCAGGCCGTGGCTGAAATCGGCGATGGCGCGGTGCACTCGGGTGCGCTTCTCCAGGTCCGCCTTGGTCTTCGCGCGCAGGAAATAGGCGCTGTAGCGCTCGCCATTCTCCTCGAAGCTGTAGCCGGGGTCGGCCGCCTTCAGGTCGTAGATCGCCGCCATCGAGCGCGCGGCATTGCGGAACGCGGGGTGGGTGGTGACGTCCTCCACCCGCTCGCCGCCGATGTACACGACGCGTCCGTCGCGCAGCGACTCGAGGTGCTCGGCTCCGGTCTTGAGCATGGCTAGCCCCGCTTCCCGCTGGTCTCGTAGTAGTGGATCTCGTAGAGCAGGCAGCCGTCCCTGGTGGTGAACGGGCCGTGGCGCACGCCCGGCGGCCGGCAGGCGTAGGTGAAGGCCTGCGAGGACTGCCCGCCCCGCCCCTTGGCGTCGTTGCCGACCACCAGGTCGCCCTGCACCAGGAACACCTCCTCCCAGTGGTCGTGCACGAAGGGCTCGGTGGAATAGGCGCCCGGCTCGATCTTCAGCAGCCGCGTGCGGCTGCCGCGCTTGTTGACTTCGTCGATGTCGGAGGCGAGCACTTTCTGCGCGAAGCCGGGCGGGTAGTTCGCGCCGGGCGACTCCCAGCCGCGCTGCAGGTCCACGCCGACGAATTCCAGGTGCGGTTTGGGCTGGCTCATGGCTCTCCTCGAACTGGCGTTGACGCGACGCCGCCTGCTTGCGGAGAATAGCCTAGTCCCAGCGCCAGTTCCACGAATCCACGGAGGCGTCATGCTCAAGCTCTACGGCCAGTACCGCTCGCGCGCGTTCCGCGTGGCGTGGCTGTGCAAGGAATC
>JBGPPD010000162.1:0-6921 GCA_041488375.1 Gammaproteobacteria bacterium
AGCAAGGAAATCGCGCCGCGAGTCCTGAGCCGCGAGTTGAAGGCCCTTGCCCAGGCAGGTCTCATCGACCGCAAGGATTACGGCGTGGTTCCGCCCAAGGTCGAGTACCGCCTGACGCGCAGGGGACAGAGCTTCATTCCCGTCGTCGCTGCGATCCGCAAGTGGGGGCTGCGCCATCTCGGCAGCGGGTAGATCCTGTCTTCCCCCTATGGAATCAAGGCCGTATGAGGTTGTTGTTCCTGGGGGTTGAGAATCGGAACGGCTTCACAGCTTCCCAAGCTGCACGCTAAGATACGCCCCGTAATTTCTTCATTCAGTATTCCATTCCCGAAGGAGGAGAGAGATCCCATGAAACGCAGATCATTTCTGAAGAAGGCAGCCGCGGGCCTCGCCGTCGGCACGGTTGCCGCGCCGGCAATCGCGCAATCGCAGCCCACCATTAACTGGCGCATGGCGGCGAGCTGGCCGAAGGCCCTGGATACCCTGTATGGCGGCGCCGAGCACATCTGCAAGCGCGTGGCAGAGGCGACCGGCGGCAAGTTCAACATCAAGCTGTTCCAGGCGGGTGAAATCGTGGGCGGGCTGCAGGTGCTCGACGCGGTCCAGGCCGGCACGGTGGAATGCGGCCATACGGCCTCGTACTACTACTTCGGCAAGGATCAGACCTTCGCCTTCGGCACGGCCATCCCGTTCGGCATGAACGCGCGCCAGCAGTACGCCTGGTACTACCACGGCGGCGGCCTGGAGCTGATGCGCGAGTTCTACCGGGACTACGGCGTCGTCAACCACCTGGCCGGCAATACCGGCTGCCAGATGGGCGGCTGGTTCCGCAAGCCGATCAAGACGGTCGCGGATCTCAAGGGCCTCAAGTTCCGCATCGGCGGAACCGGCGGCACGGTGCTCACGCGGCTCGGCGTGGTGCCGCAACAGATCGCGGGCGGCGACATCTACCCGGCGCTCGAGAAAGGCACGATCGACGCCGCGGAGTGGGTCGGGCCCTACGACGACGAGAAGCTCGGCTTCTACAAGGTGGCCAAGCACTACTACTACCCCGGCTGGTGGGAAGGCGGTCCCTCGACGGAGTGCCTGATCGGCGTCAAGGCCTGGGAATCCCTGCCCAGGGACTACCAGTCGATCCTCGAGGCCGCCTGCGCCGAGGCTTACACCTGGATGCTGGCCAAGTACGATGCGGGCAATCCGGCGGCCCTCAAGCGCCTGGTCGCCAATGGCGTGATCCTGGCGCCGTTCTCCAACGAGATCATGGCCGCGTGCTACAAGGCCTCCGAGGAGAACTACGAGGAGGTCGCGGCGAAGAACGCCAAGTTCAGGAAGGTGTACGAGCCGTGGAAGAAATTCCGCGCCGATCAGGAGCAGTGGTTCTCGATCGCGGAAAACCGCTTCGACAGCTTCATGAGCGCGGCGCAGCGCGCGGCGCAGCGTTCGAAGAAGTAGACCTGGCAACCCGCACCAACGAAAACCCCGCTCGCGCGGGGTTTTTTTTAGTGCGCCCGACCGGAGGGCGCTACTTGCCCTTGCCGGCCTTGCCTTCATCGGTCTCCAGGGCCTTGTCCAGGGCGTTCTCCATGTCGTCCTGAAGTTTCGCGCCGGCGCCCGAGGCCGATTCGGGAACCTCGATCTGAATCTTGTCCGTATTGACGATTGCTTTCTTGACCATTCCGCCGCTGACCAGGTCGGGTATCGCGATCACCATGCCGACCATGATGAGCTGGATGATGACGAACGGCACCGCGCCCCAATAGATCTGCCCGGTGGTCACCTTGGCGATCGGCTTGCCGGTCACCTTGTCGACGTAGTCCTTGGTCGCGGCGACGCTGCGCAGGTAGAACAGCGCGTAGCCGAACGGCGGGTGCATGAACGAGGTCTGCATGTTGATGCTGATCAGGATGCCGAACCAGATCAGGTCGATGCCGAGCTTCTCCGCGACCGGCCCGAGCAGCGGGATGATGATGAAGGCGAGCTCGAAGAAGTCGAGGAAGAACGCGAGCACGAACACCAGCAGATTGACGACGATCAGGAAGCCGAGCTGTCCGCCGGGCAGGCCGCTCAGCAGGTGCTCGACCCAGATGTGGCCGTCCACGCCGTAGAAGGTCAGGCTGAACACGCGCGCGCCGACCAGGATGAATACGACGAAGGAGGTCAACTTGGCGGTGGTGTTCATCGCCTGGCGCATCAGGTTGATGCTCAGGCGCCGCCGCACGATCGCCATGATCAATGCGCCGGTCGCGCCCATCGCCCCGCCCTCTGTCGGCGTCGCGACCCCCAGGAAGATGGTGCCAAGCACGAGAAAAATCAGCATCAGCGGCGGGATGAGCACGAACGTGACGCGTTCCGCGATCCGGGACAGCAGGCCGAGCTTGAGCGTATGGTTGACGACCGACGCGATGAACGCGACCCCGACGCCCACCGCGGTCGACACGACGAGCATTTCATCCGTGGGCGCATCGGGCGCGCCGAATTTGTACTTGGCGAACCCCACGGCGGCCGCCAGGGAAATGACGAACACGACGACTAGGGACGGAATGCCACTGCTGCCGTTCGCCTCGCGGAAAGTGCGCGCCTCCAGGGGCAGCGCGGGCGCCCAGGACGGCTTGATCAACGTCACGCCGACCGCGTAGACGGCGTACAGGCCGGTCAACACCAGCCCGGGAATGAAAGCTCCCGCATACATGTCGCCAACCGATTTGCCGAGTTGGTCGGCCATCACGATCAGCACCAGCGAGGGCGGGATGATCTGCGCCAGCGTGCCGGAGGCGGCGATCACGCCGCTGGCGAAGCGCCGGTCGTAGCCGTAGCGCAGCATGATCGGCAGCGAAATCAATCCCATCGAGATCACCGAGGCTGCCACCACGCCGGTGGTCGCCGCGAGCAGGGCACCCACGAAGATCACCGCGAACGCCAGCCCGCCGCGCAGCGGGCCGAACAGCTGGCCGATGGTATCGAGCAGGTCCTCGGCCATGCCGCTGCGCTCCAGGATCAAGCCCATGAAGGTGAAGAACGGCACCGCCAGCAGCGTGTCGTTGGACATGATCGCCCAGATACGCTGCGGCAGCGCCTGGAACAGCGAAGGGTGCAGCAGGCCGAGCTCCACGCCGAGCAAGCCGAAGAAGATGCCGCTGGCGGCGAGCGCGAAGGCGACCGGGTAGCCGAACAGCATCACCACGATCAGCGACCCGAACATCAGCGGCGCCATGTTCTGGATGAGGAACGCGGTCATGCGGCCTCTCCCCGTTCCTTGCGCAGCGCCTCGGCCAGCTGCTCTTCCAGGGTCGGGCCCTCGTCCTTCTCTGTGGGATCCGGGATCATGCCGCGCAGGAAGGCGATGCGCTTGATCAGTTCCGAGAGGCCCTGCAGCACGAGCAGGAAGAAGCCGGCCGGCAACATCAGCCGGCCGGGCCAGACGGTGAGGCCGCCTGCATTGGTGGACACCTCGTGGCTCTTGTAGGCGTCAACGAATACCGGCCAGGACAGCCACATGATGGTCACGGCCATCGGCAGCAGGAAGAACAGGGTGCCGAGGATGTCGATCCAGGCGCGCGCGCGTCCCGACAAATGTCCGGTCAGGATGTCGATGCGCACGTGCTGGTTGTGCAGCAGCGTGTACCCGGCGCTGAACAGGAACACGAAGGAAAACAGGTACCACTGGATTTCCAGCCACGCGTTGGAGCTCGTGTTGAGCGAATAGCGCACCGCTGCGTTGCCCGCGCTGATCAGCACCATGATCAGCACGCACCAGTAAACCAGCCGTCCGATGCGTTCGTTCGCCCAGTCGATGGCGCGCGAAAACGCCAGCAGGGATTTCATCATGGGTCCTCTCTCCTCCGGCGCATTGTGCCCCATGGCACAAGCGCAGGCGATTCTCCCTGATTAGGGCTGCGCTGGCAAAGAGCGCCCGGCGGGCGCGCAATCTGCCTTAAAATCGCCCCGTCGGTCACTCTGGCCATGCCCGTATCCTTCGAAGGCAAGCTCGTCGTCGCGATCTCCTCGCGGGCGCTGTTCGACTTCGAGGAGGAGAACCGCGTATTCGACCGCGACGGCGAGGGCGCCTACGTCGCGCTGCAGCTCGGGCGCATCGACGTGCCGGCCAAGCACGGCGTCGCCTTCCCGCTGGTGAAGAAGCTGCTGGCCTTCAACACGCCGGACGCGCAGCGCGTGGAGGTGGTGATCCTGTCCAAGAACGACCCGGTCAGCGGCCTGCGCGTGTTCCGCTCGGCGCAGCGCGCCGGGCTGCGCGTGGAGCGCGGCGTATTCACCCGCGGCCGGCATCCGTACCGCTACCTGGACGCGCTGCGCGCCAACCTGTTCCTGTCCGCCAACGAGCACGACGTGATGAGCGCTCTGGACGCCAGGATTCCGGCGGCGCGCGTGGTGCCGGAGTCGGCGCAGGCGGCGAGCCGCCACCTCGACGAGGTGCGCATCGCGTTCGACGGCGATGCAGTGCTGTTCTCCGACGAGGCCGAGCGCGTCTACCAGCAGGACGGGCTGGAGGCCTTCACGCGCCACGAGGCCGCGCGCGCGGACACGCCGCTGCCGCCCGGACCGTTCAAGCCGCTGCTGGAAGCCCTGCACCGGCTGCAGACCGCGGGCACCAGCATGAGGCTGCGCACTGCGCTGGTCACCGCGCGCAGCGCGCCGGCGCACGAGCGCGCGGTGCGCACCCTGATGCACTGGAAAGTCGCCGTGGACGAGGCCCTGTTCCTCGGCGGCCTGGACAAGGGGGAGTTCCTCAAGGCTTTCGAGCCTGATTTCTATTTCGACGACCAGCGCAGCCACGTGGAATCCGCCGGCCGGCACGTGGCCACCGGCCACGTGCCCTTCGGCATCGCAGGGAGGAAACCCGCATGAATTGGCTCAAGGTCTCGCTCTATGCCCTGCTGGCGCTGGTGCTGCTGCTCGCCGCCGGCGCGGCGATCCTGGCGCTCACCTTCGATCCCAACCAGTACAAGGACGAGGTGGAAAAGCTGGTCAAGGAGCAGACCGGCCGCACGCTGAAATTCCACGGCGACGTGAAGCTCGCGTTCTGGCCCTCGCTCGGCGTGCAGGTGGGCAAGGTGACGCTGTCGCGACGCGCGAGCGAGCACGACTTTGCCGCCTTCGACTCGGCCCATGTCTCGGTGCGCCTGCTGCCCTTGCTGCGCGGCGAGGCGCTGGTCGACCAGGTGCGCATCGCCGGACTCAAGGCGAGCGTGATCCGCGCCAAGGGCGGCAAGTTCGACTTCGAGGACCTGCTGGGCGCCGCCGGCGCCAAGCGGGCGCCGGCGGCGGCGCCGGCCAGGCCCGCCAAGGTCAAGTTCGATGTCGCGGGCGTTCACCTGGAGAACGGCACGCTCGCCTACAGGGACGAGGGCAGCGAGCAGACACTCGAGGTGACGAACCTGGATTTCCGCACCGGGCGCATCGCCGAGGAGGTGCCTGGCAAGCTGAGCCTTGCCGCGAGCCTCAGAGGCAAGAATCCGCTGGTGGACGCCAAATTGGCGCTGGAGGCCGGCTACCGCTTCAGCCTTGCGCGCCAGGAGTACGCGCTGAGCGGCATGAGCCTGAAGGTGGAAGGCACCGCGGCGGAGTTCAGCCGCCTCGAGCTGGCCCTCTCCGGAGACGTGCGCGCCGACGTGGCCAAGGAGAGCGTGAGCGCCGACCTGACCGCGAAGTTCGACGAGACCGTGCTCAAGGCGAAGGCGACCATGGCCAAGTTCGCGTCGCCGCACTACGGCTTGGACGTCGACATCGACAAACTGAACCTCGATCGCTACCTGGCAGCAAGCCCCAAGGGCAAGCCGGCACCGGGCGCGAACGCGAAGGTCGAGGTCGATGTCCCCGTCGACCTGAGCGCGCTGAAGGGCGTGCAGGCCGATGGCAAGCTCTCGGTCGGCGCCTTGCAGGTGGAGGGCCTCAAATTGACCGACCTGAAGGCCGAACTGCACGCCGCCGGCGGCCGTGCCGACCTTGCGCCGCATTCCGCCAAGCTCTACCAGGGGACGCTGCAGGGCGCGCTGACCCTGAACGCGAACGGCAACCGGGTGGCGCTGAAGGAGACGCTGGCCAATGTCGCCATCGGGCCGCTGGTGAAGGACCTCACGGGGCGCGACGCGCTCGAGGGGCATGGCAACGTGACGCTGGACGTGACGGCGGCGGGCGCGACGCTCAACGCGATGAAGAAAGCCCTCGGCGGCACGGCACGGATCGCGCTGCGCGACGGCGCGGTGAAGGGATTCAACCTGACGGAAGCGCTGCGCAAGACCAAGGCCGCCTTCGGCTCCAAGTCGGCGCAGCAGCAGCCCGCCGACCAGTCCCAACGCACCGACTTCTCCGAGATGACGGCGGGCTTCGCCATCAAGAACGGGGTCGCGCACAACGACGATCTCGTGGTGAAGGCGCCGCTGGTGCGCGTGACCGGCGCGGGGGACATCGACTTCGGTAATTCGCAGCTCAACTATGTCGCGAAGGCGACGGTGGTGGCGACCTCCAAGGGGCAGGGCGGTGCGGACCTCGACCATCTGGCCGGCCTCACCATCCCCGTGAAGCTCACGGGCCCGTTCGACGCGCCGAAGATCGAAATCGACTATCGCGGTCTGGCCTCCGACGCGGCGAAGGCGAAGGCGAAGGAGAAGGTGCAGGAAAAACTGCGCGGCCTGCTCAGGCGCTGAGCCGGCCTTCCTCGACCGCGTGGCAGGCCACGGCGGCCGCGCCGGCGCCGATGAGCGCCGGCTTTTGCGCGCGGCAGCGCGCGTTGGCGTGGGGGCAGCGCGGGTGGAAGGCGCAGCCCTCGGGCGGCGCGAGCGGATTGGGCACTTCGCCGGCCACCGGCGTGCGCGCCTTGCCGCTCATCTGCAGGTCCGGGATCGCGTCCATCAGCATGCGCGTGTAGGGATGCCGCGGCGCGGCAAACAGGCGCTCCGCCCCGGC
>JBGPPD010000163.1:0-6908 GCA_041488375.1 Gammaproteobacteria bacterium
CCATTCCGGCAAGGAACCCGAGGCCCACGTTCCAGATGCAGAACGCCGCCGTCACCAGCGTGACGAACCGCTCCCCCTTGTCCTTGCTGAAG
Organism: Gammaproteobacteria bacterium; assembly: GCA_041488375.1. Classification (GTDB taxonomy): domain Bacteria; phylum Pseudomonadota; class Gammaproteobacteria; order Burkholderiales; family SG8-39; genus JAABQT01. The sequence goes on from JBGPPD010000163.1 coordinate 93, forward strand.
TCGCAAGCGCCGAGCGCGAGCTGGGCGCCGGTGAGAAACAGGATCACGCCCAGGATCGCCTTCGGCAGGACGCCGAACAGGGTCAGGATCGAATCGCTGAAGAAGAGGGCCAGCAGCAGCAGGATGACCCCGAGGATGACGGTGGCGCCCCCGGTGCGGGCGCCGAAGGCGACGTGGCCGGCCATGCCGCCCGCGCCGTGGCACATCGGGATCGCGCCGACCGACGCCCCGAAGAGGTTCAGCAGGCCGGTGGAGGCGGACAGCTTGTTCTCGTCGATGGCCCGATCGGGGAACAGGCGATTGTTCTCCTCGGCCGTCGCCATGATCGCGTTGCCGAGCGTGAGCGGCAGTTGCGGCAAGGCGAGGAACACCAGGCCGAGCGCGAAGTCCTTCCAGGTCAGGCTGGACAACGCGAACTCGGGCGCGCGGAACTGGATCGACGCCCCGGCCAGCTTCGCCAGCAGCGCGGGATCGGCAACCACCCCGCAGGCGGCGCCGAAGAGCAACAGCAGGAACATGGCGGGGATCGATCGATTGGTCAGCAGGAGGACCGTGCCGACCAGGCCGATGGCGGCCAACAGCCAGCCGGTCGCCATCATTTTCGTGCCCTCGAGCATGAAGGCGATGCCCAGGCCGAGGACGATGCCGACGACGACGAAGCGGGGCACCATCGCCGCGACGCGGCGCGCCGCCCCGGACATCCCGAGGAGGAGCCAGACGATGCCGGTGGCAAGGCTCGCCCCCATCACCGCGGCCGGGGTGATGACGGCGGTCTGCGCCGCCTGCGTGACAGCGACCGCGCCCGCCGCCTTCATGGGCTGAACCGGCATGGGCGTGCGGTAGTAGACACCGCACACGATGAGCGAAACGCCGAACGCGAACAGGATGCCGAAGGGATCCATGCCGACGACGCCGATGTAGGCAACCACGAACGGGATGAGCGTCCCCAGATCGCCGAACGCCCCGGCCCACTCCATGCGATCGAAGCGGTTGGCGGGTGCCGCAGTGGGCGCCGCCGGCGCGCTCGAGGGCCCGGAGGATTGTGTCACGCGAAAATTATAGCCGTCATCGCGTGAATGGCCGCGACACCCCGTGATGCGCACGAGAGGTAGTGGCGCACCCGCGTCATCGGCGAGCGGCCAAACCTAGGGCTATGACCGGGGTCATACACGCGTACCAGTGCTGCGGCTAGCATGCGGGCATCGCCGTCACGCCCCTCCCGAGGAACACGAAATGAGCTTTCGCGTTATGTCCTTGGCCTTCGCCTTCGCGGCCGGACTGTCCGGCTTAGGGACCGCGGCCCTGGCGCAGCACCAGCACGACCCCTCCCCCGCGCAAACGGATGCTCGCGTGCTGGTCAAGTTCCCCGATCAACTGCGCATCCACACCATGGCGAACATGAGAGACCACCTGCTCGCGCTGACGCAGATCCACGACGCGCTCGCGAGGAGCAGCCTCGACGAGGCCGGCAGGATCGCCGAGGAGCGCCTCGGCATGAGCTCGCTCGCCGCGCACGGCGCGCACGAGGTCGCGAAATACATGCCGCGCGGAATGCAGGACGCCGGAACGGCAATGCACCACGGCGCCAGCCAATTCGCGATCGCGCTTCAGGAGAGCGCAGCGACCGGCGACCTGAAGCCCGCGCTGGCGGCGCTCGCACGCACGACCCAGGCGTGCGTCGCTTGCCATGCGGGCTATCGCTTGCAGTAACGCGGCGAAGCCTTCAGCGCAGCACCGTAACGACCTCGGCCATGGTCTTCGGCTCGATCTCCGGTCCCCACGTGCCAAAGTATTCGACGGCATCCGGCCGCGCCGGGAAATACACCAGCCGGGCCTCCACGCTCGCGACCTTTCCCCCGACGTCTGGCGGCAGTTGGTACGCCAACTCGCGCGATTCGTCGGGCATAAGGCTCAGTCGATCGATGCGCGCCGCCCCCATGGGCTCGACGGGGCCGCCGTGGGGGCTGAAGCCGAACAATCCGAACGCCGCCTGACGGTCCTCCCGATAGGCGTCTTCGCGCCAGTTCTGCCAGAGGATCGTGCCGGCGCGATCCTTGGCGATCACCTTGAGCGTGATCAGTCGGTCGGGCAATCCAGACGGCAGATCGTGGCCGGTGCCGGAGTTCGTTACCCTGGCCCGGATTTCCAGGCCGCCGTCGCGAGCCCTCGCCACTTTCTGCTCGAGCTTCGCCGCCTCGCGCAGAAGCGACGGGTCGCTGTGCGGTCCGCGGAAAACGTGGCGATGCAGAGCCCGGTTCCTGGGGGCGTCCGCCGGCGCTCCCGCGCCGGTCGCGGCAGGGCCTGCTGCGCCCGGCATATGACAGCTCTGGCACGTCCTGCCTTCTGCCGCATAGCGGCTCTGGCGCCACGTGCGCACCGTGTCGCAGACCGGGAGGCCGTTCAGGTTGTTGAGCTGGCCGTGGCAGGCGACGCAGAAGTCCGACTTCTCGATGAGCGCGGAACGGGCCGTCTTGTGATACGGAGATTTCGCGTCGCTGTACGGGCCGAGCTTGGTATCCTGCGCGCCGAATTTGAATTCGCCGGTGCCTTTCACCTCGGTGATGCGGTGACAAACGTCGCAAGTCACACCCTCGGTGGCGGCAAGCGCGGCCGGGCTCCCCTGCATCATCGCGCCGATCGGGTAGATCCCGGCGGGCTCGTGGCACGTCTCGCAGGCTATCGCAGTGTTCTTTTCGTTGTAGCAGGCCATGCCCATCCGCTCGCTTGCCACCTTGTGGCTGAAGTACCACGCCTTGCGGGCATGCGCGTGCATCGATTGCGACCAGTCGCGATAGATCTCCTCGTGGCATTGCTTGCAGATCGTCGCGGGCTCGAAGCTCGGCCGGCCCGCCTGCATGCCGCCCATGCCGTGCCCGCCCGGGGGCTTCATGCCCTGCGCGTTGTCGTCAGGCGGCTGCATGTCGGGGCGCTGATGAGCGCCGGGTTGCATCGCGTGCGCGCCCGGCTTCATCTCCTGGCCGAAGGTCGGCGCCGCCGACCAGCAGATGATGCCCGCCAATGCGAACCGCATCGCGATCGCCGCTGGCCGCGGCCAACCTCCGGCGAGCCCTCTCATGGCTTCCTCCCGACGCCATGCTAAAGCTGCAGCCGCGACGAAAGTATGATGCCCGTCATGCTTCGCAGCTGTCCTTACGACGTGGCGTCGAGGAGCGCGACCGAGCGGCCGCGCCGCCGGATGACGCCTTCCCTCTCCAAGTCCGCGAGCGCGCGATACAACGTCTCCTCGGCGAGTCCGAGCTCGGAAGCCCACGCTCGCAGCGAAGGGCTCGGCTTGACCGCGCCCCGGCCGCCGGGCTCGACGGCGAGGTAGTGGAGAATTCTCTGCCGCGCCCCTTTGAGGCGCAAGCGTTCGAGGTTGGTGCGCGCGGCGCGCAGGTGGCGCGAGAGAAGCTGTATCCAGGCCGTTGCCACCGACGCGTCGCCGAGCATGCATGCCCGCAGCTCCTCGACGGGGAGGGAGGCCACCCGCCCGGCGACCGAGCACACGGCGTCGCAGTGGTAGCCGCCCCCCGCGAGGCTCGCTTCGCCGAAGAATTCTCCCGGTCGCGCGCGGTGGACCACGGTCTCGACGCCGCTCGCGGAGCAGCGCGCGAGGCGCACCTCTCCCGTGAGCACGCAGAACACCGCGCGGGCGGGATCGCCACGCCGGAACAACAGCTCGTTTCTTCTCATGACCGCCACGCGCGCAAGCTCGCGCACTCCCCCCGGAAGCAAGGCGAGCGCGGCGTCTTTCTCGTCGCCTGTCTTGTGCCGCATGCGATCAGTATGATCAGGATCATAGCCGTGCCGCAAGCTGCCGGGCCAGCGCCGATAACGCGAAACGCAGACGCAGTTGCCTTGATGCACGTCAAACACGGATCGGCCGGGCGATCTAGATTGCAGCCCATCGGATCGGAAGGAGAGCGGCATGCCGCACGACATGCAACATTGCGACCGGCCCTGGTGGAAGCGACCGCCGGTGTGGTTCATCGCCGTAGCGGCGGTGCTGCTGCTTATCGCTGCAGGGGTTGAAATTGTAGCGGCCGGCAAAGCGCCCCCCACGCCCTATGGCGTGTTCCTCGACCAGCTCGAGGCTGGCAACGTCGCGAGCGTCACGCTCCAGGGAACGGGGATCGAGGGGCGCTTCAAGCGTCCTCCGGCGGGCACTCAGCGCGACACCTTCAGCACCCGAGCCCCCGACTTCGGCGACCCGGCGCTGATCCCGGAGCTGCGCAAGCAGCACGTTGCGATCGACGTCAGCACGCCATCGCCGTGGATGTCGGTGCTCGCGCGCATCCCCTGGCCGATGCTGGTCTTGCTCGGCGTGGTGCTGGTCGCCGGCCTCGTCAGACTGGTGCGCGGCGGCAAGGCTCGACCGGGTCCCGCCGTGTCCATGCCGGCGCACGGAATAATGGGGCTCGTCTCGGGTCTGTTCGGCAAGCAGCCCCCCGCCGCCAGCCCGCCGACGCGTGAAGGCGACGAGCCGAAGAATGCTTAGCGCGCCCTCCAACCTTTGACATGGGTCAACTCGCCGGCACCCGTACTGAGTAGATTCCAGCGGCATCCATTGAGACCAACATGACCCTGATCGGCGCAGAACGTCTTGTCAAGACTTATCGGACCGGCGAAGTCGAAGTGCTTGCGGTACGAGGCGTCGATTTCTCGATCGAATCGAAGTCCTTCGTCGTCTTCGTCGGCCCTTCGGGCAGCGGCAAGACGACGTTGCTCAACATGATCGGCTGTCTGGACCATCCAACCAGCGGGAAACTGACCGTCGCGGACACGGAGGTCGGCAAGCTCGATCGGCGCGCGGCCGCGGAGTTCCGCGGCGCGCACATCGGCTTCGTGTTCCAGGACTTCAACCTGATCCCGGTTCTCACCGTCTACGAGAACATCGAGTATCCGCTCATCATGGTGCAGAACTGGCCCGAGAAGAAACGGCGCGCGCAGGTCGTCCGGCTGCTGGAGGCGGTCGGCATGTCCGCCCAGGCGAAAAAGCGCCCGGACCAGATCTCAGGCGGCCAGAAGCAGCGCGTGGCGGTCGCCCGCGCGCTCGCCACCAACGCGCAACTGGTGCTCGCCGACGAGCCGACCGCCAACCTCGATCACGACACGGCCTACCGCATCATCGAGCTGATGAAGAAGATGCGCGACGAATTCGGCACCACCTTCGTGTTCTCCACCCACGATCCGAAGATCATGGGCGAGGCCGAAGTCATCTTCACGCTCGAAGACGGGCAGATCCGCAAGCCCGCGGGCAAGACCGTGGAAAAGGCGGAGGCGCTCCATGCTTAACGTCCTGAAAATTGCCGTCCGCAATCTCGCGCGCTTCGGCCGGCGCACCCTCCTGACCTCCTCGCTCATCACGCTCGGCATCGCCGGCGTGCTGCTGTTCGTCGCCGTTTCCGGGTCGTTCAAGACCATCATGATCGGCCAGTTCACCGATGCCATGCTGGGGCACCTGCAGGTGCACCGGAAGGGTTACGTCGCCTCGATCGACAGCCTGCCGCTCAACCTCAACATGCCGGTTGCGATGGTGGGCAAGGTCGAGCAGGTGCTTGGCAAGATGGATGCCGTCGAGGCCTACGCCGAGCGCATCAAGCTCGGCGCCATGTTCAGCAATTTCACGGAGACGACCAGCATTCGCGTCAGCGGTATCGACCCGGACAGGGAGATCGCCACCACGCCCCTGCTCCCGGGCCGCCTGATCGGCGAAAAGAGGGCCGGCCCGCTGCTAAAGCCGGGCGAGGTGCTCATACCCGAGCTGATCGCGCGCGGAATGAAGGTGAAGGCAGGCGACACCGTGGTTCTCGTCGCGACCAACCGGGATGGCTCGGTCAACGGAAAGACCTTCAGCGTCGCGGGGGTGCTGCAAAGCGTGTCGGGACCGAGCGGCAAGGACGGCTACATCACCCTCGAGGATGCGCGCTCGCTGCTTCGAATGAAGGACCCGGAGGTAAGCGAGATTGCCATTCGCCTCAAGAACCCGGCGCAGCTCGACGCCGTCTATGCGCAATTGTCCAAGGAGCTGCAGGCCACTGCCGGAGCCAGTGCGGACGGCGGCAAGCAGCCGGCCGAGGGCAAGGGCGCGGGGTCGGGCGGCCTCGAGGTGCACACCTGGGCGGACCTGTCGCCCTTCTCGAGCATCGTGAAAATGATCGATCTGCTGGCCGTGTTCATCAAGATCATGATGGTGTCGATCGTCCTGATCGCGGTCATGAACGTCATGGTGATGGCGGTCTACGAGCGCATCCGCGAGATCGGCACCATTTCGGCGATCGGCACGCCGCCGCGCAGGATCCTGTCCCTGTTCCTGACCGAAGGGCTCCTGCTCGGCCTGGGCGGCGCGGCGCTCGGCACGGCGATCAGCCTTGCCGCCATCTACGCCTTGAACATCTGGAAGGTCAGCATCCACTTCGGCATGCAGCAGGATGCGATCAGGCTCTCCCCGTCGGTCTCCGCGACCGACGTCGCGACCATCGTCGCGATGGTGGTCGTCATGGCGCTGCTGGCGAGCCTTCAGCCGGCGTGGAAAGCGTCGCGCATGGACCCGGTCACCGCTCTGGGCCATGTCTGACTTGACCGGACATTTCATGAGGACGCTTGCGCGGCTCGTTCTATCCTTCCTTGCGCTGCCGGCGATGGCCGCCGCGCTCGACGGAACGGAAATTCTGAAGAAGGTGGACCGCAACCTCGAGCCCGAATCCTACGAGTCCTACCGGCAGCTCACCGACATCCAGCCCGACGGCAGCAAGAAGGTGTCGGTGCTCTACACCATGAAGAAGGGCCGCGACAAGGTGGTGGCGCTGTTCCTCG
>JBGPPD010000164.1:0-6887 GCA_041488375.1 Gammaproteobacteria bacterium
ATTATGTTAAATAAGAAGCCATCCTAAAGTCGTTAGGCAGGCCCCTTCAGTTCTTAGGCATTCCAGCGAGCATGACCGCGGCAAACAACCGCGGGTTCAGCGGATGGCTCGCCAGCAACCGGTTCCTACCCATCTGCCTTGCAAAACGCAGCCAGTCTGCCGCCTGAGCCGAGCCTGCGGCCTGCCCGTACTTGGAGCGTCCACAGAGACACTGCATCGCGACATTCAAGGCGTGCTTCTGCAGGATCTCCGCGAGCGCTTCGAGCTGCTCCCGGTCGTTGACGGCGCCCAGAGCTTCCAGGTCCTTCGCCTGCAAGGCTTTCAGCAGGCTGGAGACCTTCTCGCCGGCCTCCGAGGCGTACTGCAAAGCGCGCAAGGGCGCGCCGCCCGCAAACGCCAGCCAGGCCTGCCAATCCGCCGCCCCTTGGGCCTTGAGCCACGCCCCGGCCGCCGCCGGCTCGGGCAACGCCACCGGCAACGCCACGCACCGGCTGCGGATGGTCGGCAGGAGCCGAGCCGGCCGGTGCGAGACCAGGATGAAATGCGCCTGTCCCTGCGGCTCCTCGAGCCCCTTGAGCAGCGCGTTCGCGGCGCTGCGATTCATGGCTTCGGCGGGACACACCAGCACCACGCGCTGGCGCCCGCGGTGCGAGCGAAGGTTGAGAAAACTGTCGAGCGAGCGCACCAGGTCGATTCTGATCTCGCTACTGGGCTTTTGCGCCTTCGGACCCTCGGGCGCGGCCTCGTCCTGCTCGTAGGCGGATTCACGCAGCCTGGATAGCGATTCCGGCTCCAGCCGGCGCAAGTCAGGATGGCTTCCCGCCAGGAACCAGCGGCAGCCATCGCAGACGCCACAGGGGGCATTGCGCGCGCCGGGCGCCTCGCACAGAAGTAACTGCGCAAAGCGCTCCGCCAAGGCGAGCTTGCCGATACCTTCGGGCCCGTGGAGCAGCAAGGTCTGCGGCAGTCTCTCCCGCATGTCCAAGAGCTGCTTCCAGACTGGATCTTGCCATGGATAAATATTCGTATTCAAGCTATTGCAATCTCTTCTTCAATTAAAGACTTAATATTATCAATCGACTTCGAGGCATCGATGACCCGGATCCGTTCCGGGTAGGTCCTCGCCAGGCCCAGGTAAGCCTGCCGCACCCGTTCAAAGAATTCCCGGTCCTCGCGCTCGAAGCGGTCCGGCGTACGGCCGGTGCGCCCCAGCCGCTCCCGGCTGACCTCATAGGGGCAATCGAACACCAGGGTGCGATCCGGCAGCAGGCCATCGTGCGACACCTGCGCGAGGTGCGCGATCAGTTCGGCGGCCACGCCTTTGCCGCCACCCTGGTAGGCGAATGTCGCGTCCGTGAAACGGTCGCAGAGCACCCAACTGCCGGATTGCAGGGCCGGCGCGATCACGCGATGCACGTGGTCCGCCCGGGCTGCGAACAGCAGCATGGTTTCGGCGATCGGCTCCATCGGCTCGCTGAGCACCAGTTCGCGCAGGCGCTCTGCGAGCGGCGTGCCGCCGGGCTCGCGCGTCACCAGCACCAGGTGTCCGCGCGCACGCAGGCGCTCGGCGATCCACGCCACGTGCGTGGACTTGCCGGCCCCGTCCATGCCTTCGAGCGTGATGAAGCGGCCCCTGGTCATCGCCGGGCCGGTTTCAGCTGGTACTGCGTCACCGCGCGATTGTGCTCCTTGAGCGTGCGCGAGAACTGGCTGCTGCCGTCGCCGCGGGAGACGTAGTAGTAGGCGTCGATCTGCGCCGGCCGCAACGCGGCCCGCAACGCCGCCTGGCCCGGCAGCGCGATCGGCGTGGGCGGCAAGCCCGGACGCGTGTAGGTGTTGTAGGGCCCGTCCTTCTTCAGGTGCACTTTCTTCAGGTTGCCGTCGAAGCTCTCGCCCAATCCGTAGATCACCGTGGGATCGGCCTGCAGCGCCATTCGCACGCGCAGCCGGTTCACCATCACGCCGGCGACCATGTCGCGCTCGTCCCCCCTGCCCGTCTCCTTTTCCACGATCGACGCCATGATCAACGCCTCGTAGGGAGTCTTGTAGGGCACGTCGTTCGCCCGCTGCGCCCAGGCCTGCGCCAGCTGCTGCTGCATGACCAGGTAGGCGCGCCGCAGCACGGCCAGATCGCTCGAACCGCGATCGAACACGTAGGTATCGGGAAAGAAGAGCCCTTCGGGATGGTTTTCGGCCGCGCCGACGCGCTTGAGCAGTTCCGCATCGCTCAAGCCCTTGCTGTCGTGGCGCAGTACCGCGCTGGCGTCCAGCGCCGCGCGCATCTGGCCGAAGGTCCAGCCTTCGATCACCTGGAGTTCGGCCTGCATGACTTCACCGCGAGCCAGCTTGTCGAGCAGCTGCAGCGGCGTCGCCGGAGCGGCGACGCGGTAAAAGCCAGCCTTGATTTCCGGTTCGTGTCCCAGCGCCCGCGCCAGCAGCTCGAACTGGCGCGGCCGCAGCCCGATGCCCGCCTGCTGCATGCGGTGCACGGCGGCGCGCAGGCCGCTGCCCACCGGAATTTCAAATTCCACCGGCAGGCTGGCGAAGTGCACGGGCGTGGCCACATACCAGGCGCTGTAACCCGCCGCGGCGAGCAGCCCGAGGAACGCCAGCGCCAGGAAGAGACGAACGTAGGTCAACGCGGAATCGGAATAAAATCTCAGCAGGCATTCTACGATGGACACGAAGATTTCCCACGCTGCGGCGGAACTCAAGCAGTTCGGCCTGCTGTCGTGCACGGGCGACGAGGCGCGCGCATTCCTGCACGCGCAGCTGACCAGCGATATCGAGGGCCTGACCACGGAGCGCGCGCGCTACGCCGGCTGGTGCACCGCCAAGGGCCGGCTGCTGGCGAATTTTCTGGTGCTGCCGACCGTGGAAGGATTCCTGCTGCAGTTGTCGCGCGATCTGGCGCCGGCAGTCGCCAAGCGGCTCGCGATGTTCGTCCTGCGCGCCAAGGCGAAGCTCGTCGATGCCAGCGATGCCTGGGTGCAGGTCGGCCTATGGGGGCCTGGCGCCGCCGAACGCCTGGCGGGGCTGGGCTTGCCGGCGCCCTCCGGCGATCTCGTCGTCGCGCGTTCGGCGGATGCGCTGGTGGTACGAGTGGCACCTTTGCGTTTCCTGGTGGTGGCGCCGGCACCGCAGCGCGAGCACCTGCTCGACGCCCTGCCCGCCGAAAGCGACGAGGCCTGGGCGCTGGAGGAGATCCGCGCCGGCCGGCCGCTGGTGGTGCAGGCGACGCAGGAACTTTTCGTGCCGCAGATGGTGGGCCTCGAGCGGCTGGGCGCCGTCGACTTCAAGAAGGGCTGCTACCCAGGCCAGGAGATCGTGGCGCGCACGCAGTATCGCGGCGTGCTCAAGCGCCGCATGGTGCGGGCGCGCGTCGATGCGCCCGCGTCACCGGGCAGCGATCTTTACGCCGCGGACCTTCCCGGCCAGGCAAGCGGCACGGTGGTGAACGCCGCGGCCGCGCCCGAAGGCGGGAGGGAACTGCTCGCCGTCGTGCAGATCAGCTCCCTGGACAGCGCCAGCCCGATACGGCTCGGCGCCGCCGACGGGCCGGAACTCGAATTGCTGCCCCTGCCCCGCGCGGCGTGACCAGCTACTACGTCTATTACCGGGTCGACGCGGACCGGGTCGCCTCTTTGCGGGAACAGGTGCGGGCGCTGTTTCGCAGCATCGAAGCGGCAACCGGCGTGCGCGGGCGCTGGATGCGCCGGCGCGACGAGCCGGCCACCTACATGGAGGTGTACGAGGACGTGGCTGACGAGCGGGCGTTCGAGGCGCTGCTCGAGCGTGAAGGCGCGAAACTCGGCCTGGAGCGCCACGTCGAGCGCTTCCTATGTGCCTGATCCTCGTTGCGTGGAAGGTGCACGCGCGCTTTCCCCTGGTGGTGGCCGCCAACCGCGACGAATTCCACGGCCGGCCCGCGGCGCGCGCGGCCTTCTGGGAGGACAAACCGGAAGTGCTGGCGGGACGCGACCTGCAGGCGCGCGGCACCTGGATGGGCGTGTCGCGAGGCGGGCGCTTCGCCGCGGTGACCAACTACCGTGGCGGGACGGAGCCTGGCGCCGCGGAGTCGCGCGGCGCCCTGGTGACCCGTTACCTGGACGGCGTCGGCGTGCCAGAACTGGCCGAACGCAAGTCGGCCTACAGCGGCTTCAACCTGCTCGCCTCGGACGGTGCCGAACTCTGGTGGCTGTCGAACCGCGACGGCGAACCTCGGCGGCTCGAGCCCGGCTGGTACGGCCTGGGCAACCTGTTGCTCGATTCGCCGGAAGTCGAGGAGCCCAAGCGGCGGTTCCGCGAGTGTCCGGTTGCCGCGCAACCGTTGCTGGCCGTCCTGGCGAAGTCGATGATCGTCAACGAGCGTTACGGCACGCGCTGCTCGAGCGTGCTGATGCTGGGCGAGCAGACGCGGTTTGCCGAGCGCGCGTTCGACGCGGATGGCGCGGAGCAAGCCACCCTGCGCTACGAATTCAGCGCGCGCCGCATCTCCTGATGCAGGATGCCCGCTTCCTCATAGATCGCGCCGAGTTCCCGGAATCCGTGCCTGCGGTAGAACCCGAGGGCATGCGTCTGGGCTGACAGGACGGCTTCCCGCATGCCCTTGGCGCGCGCTTCCTCGACCAGGCGCTCGAGGATCGCGCCGCCGACGCCGAGCGCGCGATGCTGCTTGAGTACCGCCATGCGGCCGATGTGGCCGTCGGGCAGCAACCTGCCGGTGCCCACCGCCCTGCCCTGCAGATAGGCGAGCGCGTGCACGCATGCGCCGTCATGCTCGTCCATCTCGATCTCGGGCGGCACGCGCTGCTCCTCGACGAACACCGTCTTGCGAATGCGGCTTGCCTCCGCGCGCGCCGCGCTCCAGTCCATCAGTTCGATCCGCAGCATCGGGCAAAAGTATAATTCGCGCCATGCAAAGCCTGTGGAATGACGCCGAGGCGGCGACTTTTTCCGGCCCGCTCGGCTTGCGCGTCTACACCTCGCGCCTGCTCGGCCGCGACAAGTCGCTGGTGCTGCATGGCGGCGGCAACACCTCGGTCAAGCTGCGCGAAAAGAACCTGTTCGGCGAGGAGGAGGAGATCCTGCATGTGAAAGGCAGCGGCTGGGACCTGGAGACGATCGAGGCGCCTGGGTTCGCTCCGGTGAAGCTGGACTACGTGCGGCGGCTGGCGTCGCTGCCGCGCCTGTCGGATCCGCAGATGGTCAGCGAGCTCGCCACGCACACCATGCGCGCCGGCGCGCCGGCGCCCTCCGTGGAAACCATCCTGCACGCCATCCTGCCGCACCAGTACGTCGACCATACGCATGCCGATGCGGTGCTCTCGGTTTCGAATTCGCCCGACGGCGAGCAGCGCATCCGCGACATCTACGGCGGCAAGGCGGTGGTGATTCCGTACCTCATGGCGGGCTTCGACTTGGCGGCCTACTGCGCACGCGAGTTTCCGAAGCAGGCGACGAAGAGCACTGTCGGCATGATCCTGTTGTCGCATGGCGTGTTCTCGTTCGCCGCCGACGCGCGCGAGTCCTACGAACTGATGGTCGAGCTGGTGTCGATGGCCGAGAAGTACCTCGAAGCGAAGAAGGCCTGGAGCATCGGCCTGCCGCCGGCCGCGGCCCCGGCGTTCAAGCGCGAGGAGGCCGCGAAGCTGCGCTACGACGTCTCGCGCGCCGCTGGTTTCCCGATGCTGTGCCTGTGCAACGACTCGCCGCGCTTCCTGGGTTTCGCGCGGCATCCCGAGGTGGCGCGCATCTCCCAGAGCGGTCCGGCCACGCCGGACCACGTGATCCGCACCAAGCCGCTGCCCATGCTCGGACGCGACGTGGGCCGCTTTGGAGCCGCGTACCGCGAGTACTTCGACAGGAATGCCAGGCAGGCGAAGGAAGCCAAGACCATCCTCGATACCGCGCCGCGCATGGCGCTGGACCCGGAACTGGGCCTGGCTGCGTTCGGCCGCACCGCGAAGGACACCGGCATCGTCGAAGAGCTCTATGAGCACACCATCGAGGTGATCCTGCGCGCCGAAGCGCTGGGCGGATGGCGCGCGCTGGCGGACAAGCACACCTTCGACATCGAATACTGGGACCTGGAGCAGGCGAAACTCAAGAAGGCCGGCAACCCGCCGGCATTCACCGGCGAGGTGGCGGTCGTTACCGGCGCCGCCTCCGGCATCGGCAAGGCCTGCGCCGAAGCACTCCTGAAGCGCGGCGCCGCGGTGGTGGGACTGGATCGCAACCCCGCGATCGCGGGCATCTTCAAGCGCCGGGACTACCTCGGTGTCGCCTGCGACCTCACCGACCCCAAGGCGATTCAGGCCGCCATGGATGCCGCGGTCAAGCGCTTCGGCGGCGCCGACATGCTGGTCCTCAATGCCGGCATCTTCCCCGCCTCCCAGGCCGTCAAGGACATTGACGCCGCGATGTGGCGGAGCGCGATGGCGGTGAACGTCGAGGCGAACCTGCTGGTGATGCAGGCCTGCCACGCGTTGCTCAAGCTCGCGCCGCGCGGCGGCCGGGTGGTGGTCATCGGCTCGAAGAACGTGCCGGCGCCGGGCGTGGGCGCGGGCGCCTACTCGGCGTCGAAGGCGGCGTTGAATCAACTCGCGCGGGTCGCCGCGCTGGAATGGGCCAAGGACGGAATCCGCATCAACACCATCCATCCCAATGCCGTCTACGACACCGCGCTGTGGACCGACGAAGTGCTCGCCTCGCGGGCCAAGGCGTACAACCTGAGCGTCGAGCAATACAAGAAGAATAACCTGCTGAAAACCGAGGTGTCCTCGATGGACGTGGCCGAGATGGCCGCCGAGATGTGCGGGGCGCTGTTCGCCAAGACCACCGCGGCGCAGGTGCCGGTGGACGGCGGCACGGAAAAACTGGTGTGA
>JBGPPD010000165.1:0-6804 GCA_041488375.1 Gammaproteobacteria bacterium
CTTCATGCCCAGCTCCTGGTGCGCGTTGAGCACGCCCGCGTCGGTGAGGACCAGGTGCGTCTCCCAGCCCTTGAGCGCGCGCAGTTCCTCGAGCAGGCGGATGCCGTAGGCCGAGCCGGTGGCCCCGGTGATGCCGACGATCAGGCGTTTCGCCATGCGCCCAAGCTTAGCCGATTTGCGCCAGTACAATCGCGCGGTGAAGCCCAGGCTGCTGCTCGTGGTGTTCTGCCCGTTCGCAGCCGGTTACTTCCTCTCCTTCTTCTTCCGCAACGTCAACGCGATCATCGCCAAGGACCTGGCGCGCGAGTTCGCGCTCTCGCCCGCGGACCTCGGCTTCCTCACCGCCACCTACCTGCTCGCCTTCGCCGCGATCCAGCTGCCGCTCGGCGTGCTGCTCGATCGCTATGGGCCGCGCCGCGTGGTCGCCGCGCTGATGTGCCTCGCCGCCACGGGCGCGCTGGTGTTCGGCCTGGCGCAGGATTTCGTCACGCTGTCCGTCGGACGCGCCCTCATCGGCCTTGGCGTCTCGGCCGGGCTGATGGGCGCGATCAAGGCCTTTTCGCTCTGGTTTCCGCTGTCGCGCCTGGCGACGCTGAACGGCCTGTACCTCGGCATCGGCGGGCTCGGCGGCCTGTCGGCGACCGCCCCGGCGGAAATGCTGCTCGGGCCATTCGGCTGGCGAGCCCTGTTCTACGGGCTGGCGGCCGCGTCGGCCGTCGCCGCCGCGCTCATCTTCCTCCTGGTGCCGGAGAAACCGTTGCCGGGGCACGGGCAGACGCTGCGCGCGCAGATCGCGGGATTCCGGCAGGTATTCGCCTCGATGGCGTTCTGGCGCATCGCCACGCCGCTGGTCATCTGCCACGCCGGCTACCAGGCGCTGCAGGGCCTGTGGCTCGCACCCTGGCTCTACGACGTGGCAGGCCTCGCGCGCGGCGCCGTGGCAGGGCTCCTGCTCACGACGGCGCTCGCCTACTCCGTCGGCTCTGTGTTTTTCGGCGTGTCCAGCGACCGTCTCGCGCGCGCCGGCATCTCGCGCATGACCGTGTTCAAGCTGGGCCTCGCGCTGTCGTTCGCCATGTTCGCGCTGCTCGTCGCGGGCGTGACCACCGGCCTGGGCGTGATTCTCGCGGTGTACGGCTTCACGGCGATCTCGGCGTCCCTCGCCTATGCGCTGTTCACGCCGCTGTTCCCGCCCGAACTGACCGGCCGCGTCAACACCGCCTCCAACGTGCTGATGTTCGGCATCTCCTTTGCCTTCCAGTGGGGGATCGGCGCGGTGCTGCGGCTCTATCCGGTCACGGACGGGCGCTACGCGCCTGAGGGATATGCCGCGGCGTTCCTGCTCCTCGGAGTCCTGCAATTTGCCGCGCTCGCCTGGCTGGCGCCGATGCGGGAAGCCCGTCCGGCGGGCTGAGGCCAGCCGCCGGCTATCCCTTCCAGGCGGCCCAGGCGAGGCACAGCCAGCCCGCGAGCAGCGCGATCCCGCCCAGGGGCGCGACCGCGCCCAGCCACCGCGCCCCGGTGAGGCTCAGCGCGTAAAGGCTCCCGGAGAAGAGCACCGTCCCGGCGACGAACGCCCATCCGCCCGCCGCGAGCACCGCGCCGGGCCAGCGCGTGTGCGCCCATCCGACCGCCAGCAGCGCGAGCGCGTGGATCAACTGATAGCGCACGCCGATCTCGAACGTCGCGAGCAGGTTCGCGTCCAGGCGGGCCTTGAGCGCATGCGCGCCGAAGGCGCCCAGGGCCACGCCGAGGAAGCCGGAAAGGCCGCCGAGAATGAAAAAGAGTCGATCCATGCGCGGTTCCGAATTGCCGCCGGATATCATGGCACGAATGGGCTGAATCCCACGCGTAGACTTTGCTACCTTTGGCGGACCGGGAGGAGGACGCACATGTTCGAGACGACGATCGCAGGAAGCCTGCCCAAGCCCTTCTGGCTCGCCGAGACCGACAAACTCTGGCCCCAGTGGAAGGCGCAGGGCGCCGACCTCGAAAAAGCCAAGCGCGACGCGACGCTGCTGTGGCTGAAGGAGCAGGAAGACGCGGGCCTGGATATCGTCACCGACGGCGAGCAGTCGCGCCAGCACTTCGTGCACGGCTTCCTCGAGGCGGTCGAGGGCATCGACTTCGAGCACAAGGTGAAGATGGGCATCCGCAACAACCGCTACGACGCGATGGTGCCGGTGGTCGTAGGTCCGCTGAAGCTGAAGGGCCGCGTGCACCAGTTCGAGGCGAGGATCGCGCGGGCGCATACGAAGAAGAAACTCAAGATCACCTTGCCCGGGCCGATGACCATCGTCGACACCATCGCCGACCGGCACTACGGCGACAAGGTGAAGCTGGCGATGGCCTTCGCGGAGCTGCTCAACCAGGAGGCGCGCGCGCTGGAGAAGGACGGCGTGGACGTGATCCAGTTCGACGAACCCGCTTTCAACGTCTACATGAGCGACGTGAAGAAGTGGGGCATCGCCGCGCTCGAGCGCGCCGCCAAAGGCCTCCGCTGCACGACTTGCGTGCACATCTGCTACGGCTACGGCATCAAGGCCAACCTCGACTGGAAGGAGACCCTCGGCGGCGAGTGGCGCCAGTACGAGGAGATCTTTCCGGCGCTCGCGAAAAGCAGGATCAAGCAGGTGTCGCTGGAGTGCATCCACTCGCACGTGCCGCCCGACTTGATGAAGCTCCTGAAGGGCAAAGACGTGCTGGTGGGCGTGATCGACGTCGCCTCGGACAAGGTGGAGACGCCGCAGGAGGTCGCAGCCACTATTGGCCAGGCGCTGCGCTACGTGCCGGCGCAGCACCTTTTCCCGTGCACCAATTGCGGCATGGCGCCGATGAGCCGCGACATCGCCCTGGCGAAGCTCATGGCGCTCGGCGCCGGCGCGGCGCTGGCGCGCAAACGCTACGGCAAAGGCGTGGTGACGGTGGGCTGGGGTTCGGGCCGCATCGCCCGCAGGAAGCGCAAGGCGAAGAAATAGCGAAAAATCGAAAAATCGGGTCTGACTCTATTTTCTAGTGAATGTCTATTTGCAGAGTCCCAGGATGCGCTCTTCCGTCGAGCAGAGCTTGGCAGGCGAGATGGCCGCCCCCCGCGGTTTCTTGGCGAGGCAGGCTCGGATCTCCCGCGCGGTCGGCGCGTAGTAGGTCCAGCCCGGCGCGAGCCGCGGCAGCGCCAGTTCGACTTCCTGCCACTTGGGATGGCCTTGGGCCTGCAGCGCGGGGAAATTCTGGCACAGCGACCGCGCGAAGCGGACCAGGTGGTTGACGGTGCTGCCGAGATTGAAGTCGTAGGTGACCAGGAACGCGCCCACCGCGATGGTCGTGAAGCTCTCCTGCAGCAGGTTGGGATAGCTGCTTGCCTTGACCAAGGAGTGCGAATAGACCGTCAGCGGCAGCCTGCTCGAGGGGTGAGCGGGATCGAACTTCAGCAGCTTGATGAATTTCTGCGCCTCGGGCTTCATGTTGGCGATCAGGGGCGCCGGCTGCCCAGCGGCGACCACCACCACGTCCACCGACCTGTCGGAGATCAGCTTCACCAGCGCTTCCTCGTTCGACAGGAAACTTGCATTGGCGTCCGGTATCGGCGCGTCGAACATCATGCGGTACAGCGTGTGCGTGATCAGCGCCGCGCCGCTGCCCAGCAGGCCGCCGTTGATCTTCGCGTTCTTGATGTCGTGCAGGTAATTCATCGGCGAGTCGGACCGCACGACGTAATGGATCTCGGTGTTGTAGAGCGGCAGGATGACGCGCAGGGGACGGATGATCGTGCTGGCTTCGGCGCTGCCGCCGAGCGCCCGGTCGATGAACGCCTGGTAGACGTCGGCCTGCACGATCGCGAACTTCACCCCGGGGTCGTAGCGCAGGTGCCGGATGTTCGCGGCCGAGCCGTTGGTGGGCAGCACTTCGAGTTCGATATCGGCGGCGGGCGCGATGAACTTGGCGAGATCGTTGCCGATCGCGAAATAGGTGCCCCGTTCCGAAGCGGTGACGACCTTGTACCCGACGGCCGCGGCGCCGGTGCCGTGCAGCAGGCAGATCGCGGCCGTAACGAACGTGCTCACCAGCGTGTTGATGCGTTGCCTGGCCATGCTCATTCCTTCTTCAAGGTGGATGTTGGCGTGCACAGCCCCAGGGCAGCGACCGCTTCCGTGCACGGTGCTGCGCGCGGCTGCTCGCGCTGGACTGCCTCGCCGGCGGCGCCCTCCCGGGGAAACGCCACCGCCGGCCCCGCGGCCGCCGCGGCCTTCGCCTGCGGCGCTTGCCCGGGTCTTGGCGAACACAGTCCGAGCGCCGCGATCGACGCCGTGCACGGCTCCGTGCGGGGCGATTCCCGTGCAGTCGCTTTGCTGGCGGCGGCGGGCTGGCGCGGCGTGCGCACGGCGCTTGCGACCGGGGTTCTCGGCGCCGCGGCGGCGGCAGGCCTGGCGGCCTTCTCGGCCTCGATCGACCCGGCTGGCCCGGGGGGCTGCGCCGCATCCCTGCCGATGGCGCCCGCCCTGTGCGCCCCGGGGCCGGCGTCCGCCCCGCTCTCCGCGGCGGGCTTCGTCCCCACATAGGCCGACGAAAAATCGGCGTAGAAAAAATTGTCGTGGAGATAGTAGGCGAGCGCACCCAGGGCTGCGGCCGCCACCGTGCCGATCGCGACCGCATGCATGATCATGCGCGGGTGCCGGCGCGGCAGGGGCTTGAAAAGCTCGGCGGCCAGGCGCAGGTCGGGCGCCTCCGCCTTGCTCTCCGCTGCCGCGCGCAACGGCGCGCCGCAGGCGCCGCAGAACTTCGAGTCCGCGGGGTTGCCGTGGGTGCACTTCGGACAAGGAAGCTCGGAGTTGGCTGGGCTGCCAAGCTTCGGGGATGCGTGAGCTGACGCCGGTTGCATAGCGACCTAGTCGGTGAGGGCCAATCTACACCATGGGCGGCCGCCCCGGGTCACCAGGATGAATGAAAGTTCCTGCGCGCCGGCCGGTTCGCTCGCGGCGGAAGTGGGCCACTGCCAGGGCCAGCGCGGTGGCCTGCAACGCCGCGCAGAAATAGAACGGCGCCCCGATGCGCCAATCCCCCGGCGGCAGGTGCGACACCATCGCCAGCAGCGGGGCGCCGAGGACCGGGGCAATCACCGCCATCAGGCTGTTCAGGCCGCCCACCGCGCCGAGCGCCTGGCCCTGGCTGCGCGCGTCCGCCGCGCTGGAAATGATGCTCTGGATGGACGCCGCCACCGTCGCGCCGAGCAGGTTGACGAAGATCACTGCGAACATCATCCAGCCCTGCGTCGCCGCGCCCCACAGCAGGTAGGCGAGCGTCGAGGACACCAGCCCGAGCACGGCCAGCCGGCGGGGGCTGAACCAACGCAGAAGGCGTCCGAGCAGCAGTCCCTGCACGATCACCGACACCACCCCGACCGCCGCGAGCGACCAGCCGTTTTCCAGCGGGCCCCAGCCGAACTTGAAGGTCGTATACAGCACCCAGGTGGTGTAGAGCACGAACTGCGCGAGCCCGGCGCAGGCGACCACTGCGACCAGCGGCCCGGCGCCCTTCAACTGCGCGAGGCCGCGCAGCGAGGCGACCGGGTTCGCCGATTTCCAGGCGAAGGCGCGCCGCCGCGCCGCCGGCAGCGACTCGGGCAGCACGAAATAGCCGTACAGCAGGTTGAGCAGCGCGAGGCTGCCGGCGGCGAAGAACGGCAGGCGCAGGTCGATCGCGCCCAGCAGCCCGCCCATCACCGGACCGAGGATGAAGCCCAGGCCGAACATCGCCCCCAGCATGCCGAAACGCTTCGCGCGCTGCTCTGGCGGCGTGATGTCGGCGACATAGGCGTTGCCCACCGCCAGGTTGGCCTGCATCGCGCCGCTCACCAGCCGGATCGCGACCAGCATCCACAGCGCGGTGGCGAGCGCGGTGGCGAAGAAGC
This sequence comes from Gammaproteobacteria bacterium, assembly GCA_041488375.1. Classification (GTDB taxonomy): domain Bacteria; phylum Pseudomonadota; class Gammaproteobacteria; order Burkholderiales; family SG8-39; genus JAABQT01. Next base: position 5,906 of record JBGPPD010000165.1, read on the forward strand.
TCAGCGCCAGGCCGCAGAAGCCGAGCAGCAGCACCGGCCGGCGTCCATGCGCATCGGACAGCGCGCCCAGGACCGGCGAGGAGAAGAAGTTCGCCAGGCCGAAGGAAAAGGTCACCACGCCGTACCAGATGGCCTGGTCGGCCTGCGAGCCGGCGAAACTGCCCACCAGCGCCGGCAGCACGGGGATGATCAGCCCGATCGCCACCATGTCGATGAGGGAGGCCAGCATGATGAACGGCATGGCGGCCGTGCGGTCCTTGCGCAGGATCATGCCCAAAGGTATCAGAGCCGGATTTGCGTCCGCTACACTGCTCACGCGTGGGCAACGGCGAAACGATCCGGGTGGCGGTGCTGGGCGCGGGCGCGGTGGGCTGCTTCTTCGGCGGCATGCTGGCGCGCGCGGGGCATCGCGTCACGCTGATCGGCCGCCCGGCGCACGTGGCGGCGTTCCGCAAATCCGGCCTGCGCTTCGAGGCACTGAGGTGCGACGAGCGTATTGCGCTGGAGGCCAGCACCGAACCGGCGGCGGTGCGCGGCGCCCGCCTGGTCCTGTTCTGCGTGAAATCGACCGACACCGAGCAGGCCGCGGAGCAGATCGCGCCCTTCCTCGATGCCGGCGCCCTCGTGGTGAACCTGCAGAACGGCGTCGACAACACCGAGCGCATCCAGGCCCGCGTTGCCCAGCCGGTGATTCCGGCCGTGGTCTATGTGGCCACCGAGATGGCCGGGCCGGGGCACCTCAGGCACCACGGGCGCGGCGACCTGGTGATCGGCGAGTTCGGCGGCAACGTTCCTGCCGGGGCGCTCGACTCCATCCGGCGCTGGTTCGAGGCGGCCGGCGTGCCGGTGGCGATCTCGGACAACGTGGCGGGAGAGCTGTGGGCCAAGCTGGTGGCCAA
>JBGPPD010000166.1:0-6784 GCA_041488375.1 Gammaproteobacteria bacterium
CTCGGGCTTGGCCACGAACGGCTTGCTGTGCGCCATGGCGCCCGCGCGCAGCGGCGGGATCACCGGGTATTCGCCCAGCGGCGGGGTCTCGAATGCGGCCATTCAGCCCCCGCGCGCCCGATGGACGTGCACGATCTTTGCCGACCAGCCGGCCGCGTGCCGCCGTTCGCGCGCGTCGTCGACCTGGTTCAGGCTCGGGCTGAAGAACACCCCCGGCGCGTGCAGCAGCTTGCTCACCGGAAACACGATCATCAGCGCCGCGACCAGCGCCAGGTGCACCAGCAGCGCCGGATCGGCCGGGAGCGGCTGCCAGTGGAACGCCATCAGGCCGAGGAAGAACGCCTTGAGCGCGACGATGTCGGTGTGCGCGAGGTACTTCATGGCCAGGCCGCTCGCGGCGATGGCCGCGAGCAGCGCGAGCATCAGGTGATCCGAGGGGCTGCTGATGTAGCGCACGCGATCGACCAGGAAGCGGCGCGCCCACAGCCCGCCGAGGCCGACAAGCAGCGCGAAGCCGGCGTACAGGCCGAAAGGCTGCAGGAGGGCCACCCAGCCCCACACCGGCTCGGTGAAATAGCGCAGGTGGCGCAGCAGCACCGCGAGGAGCGCTGCGTGGAACAGCCAGCCGAACAGCCAGATCCACTTGTTGGAGCGGAACAGGCTGCGGAAGAGGGTCACCTCGAGCAGCAGGCGCAGCGCGACGCCGCGGCGCGTGGTCGGCGCCGGCGGGATCGGGATCTTCAGGGGTTGCGGCGTGCGCGCGTACACCCGGCACTTGTAAGCCACGCCGACGACGAGTATCGCTGTCGCGGCGTAGAACAGGAGCGCGTAGAGAACAGTCAGCGCGGACACGGGTCCGCTCCGCGCCCTAGACGCAGCCCGTCGGCTTGGGCAGTCCCGCGTACTTGCAGGCCTGCTTGGCGGGGCCGTACGGGAACAGCTCGTAGAGGTACTTGCTGTTGCCCTTGTCCGCGCCGAGCTTCTTGCCGATAGCCTTGGTCAGCACGCGCACCGCCGGGGCGATCTGGTACTCGTCGTAGTACTCGCGCAGGAAGTTGATCACTTCCCAGTGGCCCTCGGTCAGGTCGCAGCTGTCCAGGCGCGCCATTTCCTTGGCCACGTCCTCGTTCCATTGGGTGCGGTCGGCGAGATAGCCTTCCTCGTCGGTTTCGATGCTCTTGCCGCTCACTTCGATAGGCATGTCGTTTCTTCCTCTAGGGGTCAAAGCCAGGATTGCACGGCGTTGTGCTCCGCCACGAGGTCCACGAACCCCCCGTAGTCCACCAGGCGAACGCCGTCCATCACCCGGTTCTGCATGCCTCGCGCCTCGAGGTCGGGCTGGAGCGCGTAGATCGACACGCTTTTCAGAGCCTCCTGCACCTGCTGGGAGACGGCCGTGCCCCTGGCCGCCGCGTACACGCCGTCCTCGATGAGCAGCACCGCGCTGCCCCGCCGCGCGAATTTCAGGCAGGCCTCCAGGGCCTTGTGCTCGAACGGCGACTTGTTGACGGTATGCAGCATGGTTCTGGTCCTCAGAAGCTCAGGATCACGTCCTGCGCTTCCATGATCTCGGCCATGCGCTCGGCGCCCACCACCTCGACCGGCACCACCAGGTCGGCCTCGCTCAGCCCGCGCGCCTCGAGGGCTTCCTTTTCCACATAGAGCTTGGTGACGTCGTAATCCTCCAGCGCGCGGAACGTCGGCGAGAAGTTCTTCACTTCCAGCCCCTTGGTGTCCTGGCCCTTGGTCAACTGGTAGACGCCGTCGCCCAGGAACGCGAGGCTCACGTCCTGCTCGAACGCCGCGCCGATCAGCACCACTTCGAGCGACTCGAGCGCGTAGATGCTGCCGTAGGGCGCCCTGCGGTTCACGTACAGGAACCGCTTGGCCACGCCGCCTGAGTTTTCCTCAGTCACCGAACACCACCAGCCGGTCGGCCTGGATACCCGCCTCGATGAGTTGTCCCAGGCCCGAAATGCGGAAACCGGGCGCCAGGTTGTCGGCGTCCTTGCCGTTGCGCTTGGCCTCGGCCGCGTCCATCAGGCCGCGGCGCTGCGCGGCGGCGATGCACACCACCAGGTCGAGCTTGTGCTGGGCGGCGAGCTCGCTCCAGCGCTTGACGACGTTGCGGTCGTCCTGCGGCGGCACCGTGAGCCGCGTGCCGTTGTTCACGCCGTCGTGGTAGAAGAACACGCGGTAGATCTCGTGCCCCTTCGCCAGCGAGGCCTTGACGAACTGGAAGGCCGTGTCCGACGCCTCGTGGGTGTACGGCCCTTCGTTCACCAGGATGCTGAATTTCATGGCCGCCCGCGCTCTAGAAGCGGATGTGCGCCGAGGCGTTGAGGCTGTTGCGCGCCCCGCGCCAGTTGTCGATGTGGAACTTGGTGAACGGCAGCCCGGTCAGCTCGAAGAACCTCGGCCAGCCGATGCGCTCCACCCAGTCGCCGACGCGCTCCCAGTCGCGCGCGTCCTTCTTGTAGGTGTACAGGATCTTCTTCACCACCGCGGCGACCTCGGGCCAGCGCGGCGGGTTGTTGGGCAGTCCGGCCGCCACCAGCTTCTGGAACATCGGCTTGGAGCGGGCGTTCGAGTTCTTCCCGCCCACCCAGATGGCGAGCTTGGAGTGCTCCGGATCGTTGATCTGCATCGGCGGGCACGGCGGATAGCAGGCGCCGCAGCAGATGCACTTCTTCTCGTCCACTTCGAGCGACGGCTTGCCGTTCACGATCGCCGGACGGATCGCCGCCACCGGGCAGCGCGCCACCACCGAGGGACGTTCGCACACGTTCGCCACCAGGTCGTGATTGATCTTCGGCGGCTTGGTGTGCTGAATGTTGATCGCGATGTCGCCCTGGCCGCCGCAGTTGATCTGGCAGCACGAGGTGGTGATGTGCACGCGGTTGGGCATCTCCTCCTTGATGAACTCCTCGTAGAGTTCGTCCATCAGGGACTTCACCACGCCCGAGGCATCGGTGGCGGGGATGTCGCAGTGCAGCCAGCCCTGCGTGTGCGAGATCATGGTCACCGAGTTGCCGGTGCCGCCGACCGGGTAGCCCGCGTCGTTGAAGGCCTGGATCAGCGGGCCGACCTTGTCCCACCTGGACACCATCACCTCGAGGTTCGAGCGGATGGTGAAGCGCACGTGGCCTTCGCCGTACTTGTCGACGATGTCGCACAGCAGGTTGATCTCGTAGGGCCCGAGCTGGCGCTGGGTGCCCACGCGCACCGTCCAGATCTCGTCGCCCGAGTAGGCGACGTGGTGCAGCACGCCCGGCCGGGGCCGGTCGTGGTACTTCCAGTTGCCGAAGTTCTTGATCATCAGCGGATGCATGTATTGCATGCCGTCGGGACACCCGCTCTCGATCGGCGTGCGCATCTGCTTCTTCTCCACCACCTGTGCTTGTGCCACCGCGACCTCCTCAGTCCGAACTCAGGCCACCGGCTGCGGGTGGCGATCGATCCACTTCTGGGCTTCCTGGTCCCAGTCGTCCAGGCGCACGTAGGAGCTGGTGCGCGGGTGCGTGATCATGTTCGGATCGACCTCGACGCCGATGCCCTCCAGGAAATTCGCCAGGCCGATGCGCTCGATCATCTCGCCGCAGCGCTCGTGCTCCAGGCCGTTCTCCGCCCAGAAATCGATCACCGTGGCGGCCAGCTCGCGCAGCTTGTCGTAGTCCTCGTCCGTGTCCATCTTCATGAACGGCACGATCACCGTGCCCATGGTGTCGCCGATCTTGAGGGTGCGCTTGCCGCCGATGAGCAGCGTGATGCCGCGGTCCTTGCCGGGCTTGAGCGCCTTGGTCATGACGTTGATGCAGTGCATGCAGCGCACGCAGCTGCGGTTGTCGACCTCGAGGGTATCGTCGTCGTTCAGCGAGAGCGCCTTGGTCGGGCAGCGCGCGATCACGTTGTCGATGGTGTACTTGCGGCCATGGCTCGCGACGTACGCCTTGACCCCCTGCTGGTCGACCTGCATGTCGTCGCGCCAGGTGCCGATCACGGCGAAATCGGAGCGCTGGATGGAGTTCATGCAGTCGTTCGGGCAGCCCGAGACCTTGAACTTGAACTTGTAGGGCAGCGCCGGGCGGTGCATGTCGTCGATGAAGTTGTTGACCAGCGTGCGGTGGATGCGATGCTCGTTGGTGCAGGACTGCTCGCAGCGCGCCGCGCCGACGCAGGACATGGCGGTGCGCACGCAGGGGCCCGCGCCCCCGAGGTCGAAGCCGTACTCGTTGATCTCGTCGAAGAAATGCTGCGTGTTCTCGCTGGTCGAGCCGATGAACATGATGTTGCCGGTCTGGCCGTGGAACGCAATCAGCCCCGAGCCCCACTTGTTCCAGGAGTTCGACAGCTGGCGCAGCAGCTTGGTGGTGTAGTGGTTGCCCGCCGGAGGCTGCACGCGCAGCGTGTGGAACTCCTTGGACTCCGGGAACATGGCGGCGACTTCGGAGAAGCGCGGGATGATGCCCCCGCCATAGCCGAACACCGAGACGGTGCCGCCCTTCCAGTACCCGAGGCGCGTCTTGTAGGAATGCTCGAGCTGGCCGAGCAGGTCGACCATCATGTTGTTCTCGTGCGCCAGGCGCTTCAGGCCGGTGACGAAGCTCGGCCACGGACCGCTCTCGAGCTGGTCGAGCATGGGCGTCGGATGGAACGCCTTGGTGGACTTTTTTTCCTTCGGCACGAAAGTGCTGTGCCGTTGCGGATCCTTGGGCTGCTTGCGGGCGTCAGACATCGCGATCCCTCCAGATGTGCGAAATCGAGCCCCGCCAGTGTAATGACGCCCCCTCGCGCACCCGCAGGGTCATTGGGGATAGGCCGGCGGGGAGCACCCCTCCCTTTGGGGATATACGGCTTGCTGATGACCGGGAAAGCACCAAATGCGGTAGCTTGTGGTCCCTCGATTCCGGCCCACGCGCCTTGAACGCTGTCCTGCAAACCGCCATCGAACACCCGTTCGCGCTCGAGCGGCCGCAGGACTACCTGCGCTGGCGCGAGCGCAAGCTCGCGCGCTATCCGCGCCGCGCCGGGGACCTCTTCGTGCAGGTGCGCGATCCGCGCGACCTCAGCGACACCGAGGCCGGGGAAATCCGGCGCGTCTGCGCCGTGGCGAACATGGCCGTCTACGCCAGCCCGCTCGCCGGCCTGGCCGACAAGGACATCGCGCGCCGCCTCGGCGAGCGACTGGGCCTTTCGCGCCTGCACGCCAACCCGCTCGCCGACGAGGACGGCATCAGCTCGCTCGAAGTAACGCCGGAAAAATCGGGCCGCGGCTATATCCCTTATTCGAACCAGCGCCTGCTCTGGCATACCGACGGCTACTACAACGCACCGGCGCAGCGCATCCGCGCGTTCCTCCTGCACTGCGTGCGGCCCGCCGCCGCGGGCGGCGAGAACCGCCTGCTCGATCCCGAGATCGCCTACCTCTTGCTGCGCGATGCCGATCCGCAATACGTGGCGGCGCTGTCGGCGCCCGACGCCATGACCATTCCCGCCAATGAGGAGGAAGGCGCCGTGATGCGTCCGGCGCAGACCGGCCCGGTGTTCTCCACCGCCGGCGGCACGCTGCACATGCGCTACACTGCGCGCACGCGCAGCATCGAGTGGCGGCCGGACGAGGCGACCCGCGCCGCGGTGCAGTTTCTCAAGCAGGTCCTCGACAGCGACTCGCCTTACGTGTTCAGGCTGCGGCTGGCCGCCGGCCAGGGCCTGGTGTGCAACAACGTGCTGCACGACCGCAGTGCCTTTACGGACGAGCCGGGCCGGGGCCGGCTCGTCTATCGCGCCCGCTACTTCGATCGCGTAGGGCCGGCGTGAAAACCATCCCGCTCAAGTACATCAAGGAAGACCCGGGCGTCGGCAACGCCGACGACGGCACGGACGCGAAGGAATCCACCGGCATGCTGGAGCGCCTGGTCGCCGACCTGCGCGGCCAGCTCGAAGCGCTGTCCGCCGGCGCGGAGGCATTGCGGCGCGCCGACCTGCAACTGCAGCTCGGCCGCGCCCTGGTGCGGCTGGAGCAGCGGCCCGCCGCCTGGGCCGCGGCGCGCGAGGCCTTCGATCTCTACCTGGCCGAGCAAGCCTGGGAAGGCGCGGCGCAGGCCTGCGACATCCTGTTCCTCGCCGAGCAGCCCCAGTCGCTCGCCGCGCTCGGCCAGGGCATCTGGTTCGCGGTGACCTACCCGGTCGATCCCGAGCTGAGCGTCGCGCTGCTGCAGCACGTGGTCGAGGAGACGCCGCCGGACGCCGACGGCGCGGCGGTGGCGGCCGTCACGGCCTGCTACCTCGCAGACCTGCGCGCCCGCGATCCCCAGCGCGAGCACTTGCTGCTCTACACCAACCAGGTGCTCGCCACGGTGGCGCGCCGCCACAGCGGCGTGGACGGGCAGCAGGCTTTCGACAAGTGGATCGAGGACATGGAACTGAACGACCCGGCGCTGTTCCTGCCGCGCCTGCGCAACGTCGTCGACGTGCTGGTGCAGGACGACTGGTGGTTCGACCGCGAGGCGCTGCAGGCGGCGCTGCCCGTGACCTGAAATGCAGGATGCGCCCGCCGATATCCTGGACGCGGTGTTCGCGATTGCCTGCCGCAGCCTGCCGGTCGATCACGCGTATGCGCTGCAGCAGGCGATCCAGGACGCGCTGCCCTGGTTCTCGGAAGAGCCGCGCGCCGGCCTGCATACCGTGCATGGCGCGGCCTCGGGCAGCGGCTGGATGCGGCCCGAGGGCGCGGACGCCCAACTGCAGCTCTCGCATCGCGCCAAACTCGCGCTGCGCCTGCCCA
>JBGPPD010000167.1:0-6685 GCA_041488375.1 Gammaproteobacteria bacterium
CGAGGCGCGCATCCTGCACCTGGCCAACTACGACGCGCTCACCGGCCTGCCGAACCGCACGCTGCTGGGCGATCGCACCGCGCAGGCGATCGCGCACGCGCGGCGCTTCCACCGCTCGGTGGCGCTGATCGTCGCCAACCTGGACCGCTTCAAGCTGATCAACGACAGCGGCGGCCACGCAGCCGGGGACGAGCTGCTGCGCACAGTGAGCGAACGCCTCATGGGCGTGGTACGCGATGGCGACACAGTGGCGCGACTCGGCGCCGACGCGTTTGCCGTGCTGGCCGCCGACCTGGCGCGCCCCGACGACGTGATGGCGGTGGTGCGCAAGATCCGGGAGGCGATGCGCCAGCCGTTCCGCGCCGGGGAAACCGACGTCCAGCTCACGGTGAGCATCGGCGCCAGCGTCAGCCCCAGGGACGGCAGCGAGTTCGACCTGCTGCTGCGCAATGCCGATGCCGCGGTGCATCGCGTCAAGACCGATGGGCGCGATGGCTTCCAGTTCTATGCCGCGGAGATGACCCGGGACGCGACGGACCGCATCGACCTGGAGGCGGGGTTGCGCCGCGCCCTGGAAAGAAAGGAGCTGGAGATGCACTTCCAGCCGCAAATCGGCCTCGCCGACGGCCGCGTGGTGGGGGTCGAGGCGCTGATGCGCTGGCGCCACGCCGAGCGCGGCTGGATTTCTCCCGCGCTGTTCATGCCGATCGCCGAGGATACGGATCTGATCAACGAGCTCGGCGCATTCGCCCTCGGCGAGGGGCTGCGCCAGCTCGGCGCCTGGCGCGCGGCCGGCCAGGCGCCGCTGCGGCTGGCGGTGAACGTGTCGGCGCGACAGTTCAGGAGCCCGGGGTTCGTCGAAGCAGTCGCCCGCGCGCTGCGCGCGGGCGCCGCGGATCCGCGCTCGCTGGAAATCGAGCTGACCGAGGGCGTGCTGGTGGAAAAGCAGGACGAGGCGATCTCGATCCTGAAGCGGCTGAAAGCGCTGGGCGTGCAGGTCGCGGTGGACGACTTCGGCACCGGCTATTCCAGCCTGAGCTACCTGTCCTGGCTGCCGATCGACTGCCTGAAGATCGACCGCTCGTTCGTGCATCGCATCGCCGAGCAGGGCCGCGATCCGGCGATCGTGCAGGCGATCATCTCGCTCGCCCACGCGCTCGGGCTGCGCGTCGTCGCCGAGGGCATCGAGACCGCCCTGGAGGCCGAATTCCTGCGCGCCAACGGCTGCGACGAGGGACAGGGCTTCCTGTACTCCCGAGCGCTGCGTGGCGACGCGATCCAGCCGTTCATCGAAGCGCAACGGGCCGCTCGGGGGCCAGGAGGCACAAAGCCATGAATAGCAACAGGATGATCATGCTGGTGGAGGACAACGCCGAGGACGAGGAGCTCACGCTGCGCGCCCTGCGCAAGGGCAACGTCGCCAACGAGATCGTGGTGACGCGGGACGGCGAGGAGGCGCTCGAGTTCCTGTTCTGCAGCGGAAAGTTCGCCGGGCGCAATGCCGCCCAGATGCCCACCGTGGTGCTGCTCGACCTGAAACTGCCGAAGCTCAACGGCATCGACGTGCTGCAGGCGATGCGCGCCGACGCCCGCACCAGGCTGATCCCGGTAGTGGTGCTGACCTCCTCCAGCGAGGACGAGGACATGGTCCGAAGCTACGAGTCAGGCGCCAACAGCTACGTGCGCAAGCCCGTGGATTTCCCCTCTTTCGCGCAGGCCGTCAGCCAGCTGGGCGTGTACTGGATGCTGCTCAATCAGCCCGCGCCGCGCTGAACGCACGGTCGAGGAAGCCGACGACGATGCCCACCAGCTCGTCCTCGCGGCCCTCGAAGAAGTGCTTGGCGTCCTTCACCATCACTTGGCGGGACGCGGGGTTCTTTACGATCTGCTTCCGGCGCTCGTCGGCGCCCCACATGGTGATCGTGAAGTCGTCGCTGCCGAACACGTCCAGCACCGGGATCTTGATGCGATACATCTCTTCCAGGCCCTGCAGGATGCCGATGAACACCCAGGCGCCGACGCTGGTGTCGTCGGTGCGGATCAGGTACTGGTTGGCCATGGTCGCGCCCAGGCTGTGCGACACGATGGCGATGTTGCGGTAGCCCTTCGCCTTGAGGAAATCCACCGCCAGCTGGAAGCGCTCGCGAGCATCCGGATACAGCGGCACGTACAGGCCGAGGATCGCGGTGCTGGGCAGTACCGGCAGCTGAATCGACAGCGTGCTGTAGCCGGCCTCCGCCAGCTTGGTGCGCAGGCTGCCGTAGAGCTCGAAATCCGGGCTCCAGCCGCGGCCGTGCGCGATGATCGCCGCGCCGCGCGGCTTTTCGGCTGCCGTATACAGCCCGAGGAACCGGTGGCCGTTCTTCTGCGTGATCCAGGCGGCATCCCCGACCATCAAGGTCTTGAGGATGTCGTCCGACCAGCGTTTTTCCTTCTCGTAGTCCTGCGCCCGGGCGCCGCCGGCGAAGGCGAGGAGCAAAACAAAAAGCCCGCCGAGGCGGGCCTTTTGTCCGAGCAACCGCAAACCGCTACGCAAGCGACAGTGGCATCTTGCGCAGCCGCTTGCCGGTGAGCGCATAGACCGCATTGGCCAGCGTCGGCGAGAACAGCGCCATGCCCGGCTCGCCGATGCCGCCCGGCTTCTCCGTGCTGTCGACGATGTGCATCTCGATCTTCGGCGTCTCCGGCATGCGCGGCAACTGGAACTGGTGGAAGTTGGTCTGCTCGACGCGCCCGTCCTTCAGCGTGATGTTGCCGTACAGCGCCACCTGCAGGCCGAAGATGATGTTGCTCTCCAGCTGCTGCCGGACGATGTTCGGGTTCACCATCCGGCCCAGGTCGACCGCCACCACCACGCGGTGCACCTTGATCTGGCCCTTGTCCACCGAGGCCTCGACCACCTGCGCCATGTAGGTATCGTAGCCCTCCATCAGCCCGATGCCGCGCGCCACGCCCTTGGGCAGCGGCTTGCCCCAGCCGGCCTTCTCGGCCGCGAGCTTGAGCACGTTGGCGAAGCGCGGTTGCTTGTCGAGCAGCGACAGCCGGTACTGGTACGGATCTTTGCCCGCGGCGGCCGCCATCTCGTCGATGAAGGACTCGTTGGCGAAGACGTTGAGCGCGTGCGACACCGAGCGCAGGTAACCGACCCTGAGCCCCGTGTCGTGGATCACCGTGGCGACCGACTGGTTGGGAATGTCGTAGGGCACCAGGATCGCCTCGGTCATCAGCGGGTCGACGCCGTCTTTCACCACCTCCGGGAACAGCCGCGCCGTCACCGAAGGAGAGCTCATCTTGAGGCTCAGCGTCGTCGGCTTACCGCCCGCATCCAGCCCGGCGGACATTTCGGTCAGGCTGGCCGGACGGTAGAAGTCGTGCGTCATGTCGTCTTCGCGCGTCCACACCAGCTTCACCGGCTTGCCGACAGCCTTGGAAATCTCCACTGCCTGCGCCATGTAGTCGCAGTCGATGCGCCGGCCGAAGCCGCCGCCCAGGAACGTGGTCTTGACGGTGATCTGCTCGGGCTTCAGGCCGGTGATCGCCGCCGCCATGCCCAGCGCCATTTGCTGGAACTGGATAGAGCCGATCAGCAGCGCCTTGTCCTTGCGCACGTCTGCAGTGAAATTCATCGGCTCCAGAGGCGAGTGCGACAGGAACGGCATTTCATAGGTCGCCTTCACCGTCTTGGCCGCGCCCTTCATGCCTTCGGCGACGTTGCCCTGCGCCTTGATCTGCGCGCCGGGCTTGGACATCGCCGCCGCCAGGCCAGCAAAGACACCGGCCGTGCTCAGGTTCTTGTTCGGACCCTCATCCCACGTGATCTTGAGCGTGTCGCGCGCCTGCTTCGCCTGCCACCAGCTGCTCGCCACCACGGCGACGCCGTCGCTGATCTGCACCACGTGCTTCACGCCGGGCATCGACTTCGCCTTCGTGGCGTCGTAGCTTACTACCTTGCCGCCGATCACCGGGCATTGCGCGAGCGACGCGTACAGCATGCCGGGCACCTTCACGTCAATGCCGAACTCGGTCTTGCCAGTGATTTTGCCTGCGGTGTCCAGGCGGTGCAGCGGCTTGCCGATGTAACGGAACTGGGACGGGTCCTTGAGCTTCACTTCCTTGGGTGGCGTCAGCTTGGACGCCGCTGCGGCCAGCTGACCGTAGGAGGCTTTCTTGCCGCCGGGCCCCATCACCATGCCGTTTTGCGCATGGCACTTCGAGGCATCCACGTGCCACTTGTCGGCGGCAGCCTGCACGAGCATGACACGCGCTTGGGCGCCGGCGGTGCGCAGCTTGTCATAGCCTTCGCGCACCGAGGTCGAGCCGCCGGTGATCTGGCCGCCTATCATCGTGTTGATATATGCCTCTCCGGGAGGGGCGAAGTCGACCTTGATCTTGTGCAGGTCCACTTCCAGCTCCTCGGCCACCAGGGTGGGCAGGGCCATCACCACGCCCTGGCCCATTTCCGAGCGGGCGCAGAGGATGGTCACGGTGTTGTCGCTGCCGATGCGGATCCAGGCGTTGGGCATCGAGGCGGTGACGGACTTGGCGAAGGCATCAGGCAGCGACACGCCGATCACCAGGCCGCCGCCGAGGGCGGCGCCGGACTTCAGGAAGGTGCGGCGGGAAGGATTCTTGAGCGCGGTCATGTTCAGGCTCCCTTCGTGCCGGCGGCTTTGTGGATGGCCGCGCGGATGCGCGGGTAGGTGCCGCAGCGGCAGATGTTGCCCGCCATGGCGGCGTCGATGTCGGCGTCGCTCGGGTTCGGCTTGGAGGTCAGCAGCGCGGTCGCGCTCATGATCTGGCCGGATTGGCAATAGCCGCACTGCGGAACGTCCAGTTCCGCCCAGGCCTGCTGCACTTTCTTGCCCGTGGCTGTCGCGCCGATCGCTTCGATGGTGGTGACTTTCTTGCCGATCGCCGCCGACAGCGGCGTACCGCAGGAGCGCACCGGCTTGCCGTCGAGGTGCACCGTGCAGGCGCCGCACAACTGCGCGCCGCAGCCGAACTTGGTGCCGGTCATGCCGAGGCTGTCGCGGATCACCCAGAGCAGCGGCGTGCTGGGGTCGGCGTTAACCTGGCGGGTTTTTCCATTGATGGTGAGACTGGCCATCGTACTGTCTCCTTTGGTGGGTGCAGCTTGTTCTGAAGTGTTATGCCCAGCATCCTAGTCCCTAGCGCGGGGATAGGAGAAGCCCCTCAGAAAACCTGAAACTTGCTTGGAGCTTGCAATGCCGGCGTGGGGATCGGCCCACCCGGACGCGTTAGCCGCGGCCCACGAACGGCATCTTCGTCGCCATTACCGTCATAAACAGCACGTTAGCGTCGAGCGGCAGGCTGGCCATGTGCACCACGGCATCTGCAACATGCTGCACGTTCATGCGCGGCTCGACCATGGTCGAGCCGTTGGGCTGCGGCACCCCTTTGGTCATGCGCTCGGTCATCTCGGTGGCGGCATTGCCGATGTCGATCTGGCAGCCGGCGATGTCGTTTGCCCGGCCGTCCAGCGCGATGCATTTGGTCAGCCCTGTGACCGCGTGCTTGGTGGAGGTGTAGGGCGCCGAGAAGGGCCGCGGCGCGTGCGCCGAGATCGAGCCGTTGTTGATGATGCGCCCGCCCTGCGGGTTCTGGCTCTTGAACAGGCGGAACGCCTCCTGCGTGCACAGGAACATGCCGTTCAGGTTCGCGTTCACGACTTCCAGCCATTTCTCGTAAGGCAGTTCGTCGAGCGGCACTGCGGGTGCGCCCATGCCGGCGTTGTTGAACAGCAGGTCCAGGCGGCCGAATTTGGCCCTGGTCTGCGCGAACAGGTTCTTCACCGACTCGGGCTTGCCCACGTCGGTGGCCACGCCGAGCGCCTTGTCGGCGCCGCACTCGGCGACGATCTTCTGCAGCAGCTCGGTGCGGCGCGCGGCGAAAGCCACTTTCCAGCCGGCCTTGACGAGCGCCACGCCGGCGGCCTTGCCGATGCCGGCGGAGGCGCCGGTGACGATCGCGACCTTGTTCTGGGCGGCCATGCTAATTTCTCCCGTATGCTGAAGCGGGCGATGCTACCGCAAGTCCGGTTGCGCCAACACCGTCCCGGCGACATGGGCTGGGTGGTGCAGCGGCACGGCGAACTGTACTGGAAGGAGTTCGGCTACGACGAGCGCTTCGAGGCGCTGGTGGCCGGGATCGTCGCCGGGTTCATCAACGCCTTCGACCCGAAACGGGAGCGCTGCTGGATCGCCGAGCGCAAGGGACAACGGCTCGGCGCGGTGTTCCTGGTGAAAAAATCTCCCACCGAGGCGCAACTGCGCCTGCTGATCCTCGACCCGTCGGCGCGCGGCCTCGGCCTGGGCAAGCGCCTGGTGCAGGCGTGTGTGCGCTTCGCGCGGCGCCGCGGCTACCGCAAGCTGGTGCTGTGGACGCAGAGCGAGCTCGCGGCGGCGCGCGCCATCTACGAGAAGGCGGGATTTCGCATGGTGGGCAAGGAGCCGCACAAAAGCTTCGGCAAGTCGCTCACCGGCGAGTACTGGGAGCTGCAGCTCTAGGGTTGCTCGCGCAGCTTGCGCGCCTCCTTCGCCTGCGGCCGCTCGACGCTGGCGTCGAGCCAGGCCTTGAACTTCGGGAATTTCGCGAGCAGCGGGAACTTGTTGAACCACATGGTGTAGGTGACGCTCGCCACCATGAAATCGGCCATGCCCCAGGC
>JBGPPD010000168.1:0-6607 GCA_041488375.1 Gammaproteobacteria bacterium
GCGCCGGCGCGATGGTGACGACGGCCAAGCGCACGCGCCGCGTCCGCCCCTCAGTCCGGGTTCTGGTTGCGCAGCCGGATGTGCAGCTCGCGCAGTTGCTTCTCGGTGACCGGCGAAGGCGCGCCGGTGAGCAAATCCTGCCCGCGCTGGGTCTTGGGAAACGCCATCACGTCGCGGATTGCCTCGACCCCGGCCATCAGCGCCACCAGGCGGTCGAAGCCGAAGGCGATGCCGCCGTGCGGCGGCGCGCCGTACTGCAGCGCGTCGAGCAGGAAACCGAATTTGGCGCGCTGGTCTTCGGGGGAGATCTTCAGGCCGCGGAACACCTGCTGCTGGATCTCCTGGCGGTGGATGCGCACCGAGCCGCCCGCCACTTCCCAGCCGTTCAGCACCAGGTCGTAGGCCTTGGCGTAGGCCTTGTCGGGGGCCGATTCGAGGTACTGCTCGTGGCCGTCCTTGGGGCTGGTGAAGGGATGGTGGCGCGCCTTCCAAAGCTTGGACTCGTCGTCGTACTCGAACATCGGGAAATCCACCACCCAGAGCGGCTTCCAGGCCTTCTCGGCGAGGCCGCGCTCGTGCCCCACCTTCTGGCGCAGCGCGCCGAGGCAGGCATTGGCTGCGGCGGAACGGTCGGCGGCGAAGAACACCAGGTCGCCGTCGGCGGCGCCGGTCCGCTGCAGGATCGCCGTGAGCGCTTTTGCGTGCAGGTTCTTCACGATCGGCGAGTGCAGGCCTTCGGTGCCTTTGGCACGCTCGTTCACCTTGATCCAGGCCAGGCCCTTGGCGCCGAGCGTCTTCACGTACTCCGTGTAGGCGTCGATCTCGCCGCGCGTCAGCGTGCCGCCGCCGGGAACGCTCAGGCCGGCCACGCGGCCATCCGCCATGTTCGCCGGCGCCGCGAACACCTTGAAGTCCACGTCGCGCATCACGTCGGTGAGTTCCGCGAGCTTCAACGGCACGCGCAGGTCCGGCTTGTCCACACCGTAGTCGCGCATCGCGGTTTCATACGTCATCACCGGGAACGGCTCGGGCAGCGCGACGCCGAGCACTTCCTTGAACAGGTGCCGGGCCAGGCGCTCCATCAGGGCGCGGATCGCCTCTTCGCCGAGGAACGAGGTCTCGATGTCGATCTGCGTGAATTCGGGCTGCCGGTCGGCGCGCAGATCTTCGTCGCGGAAGCACTTCACGATCTGGTAGTAGCGATCGAAACCCGCGATCATCAGCAGTTGCTTGAACAGCTGCGGGCTCTGCGGCAGGGCGTAGAACTGCCCGTCGTGCAGGCGCGAAGGCACCAGGAACTCGCGCGCGCCCTCGGGGGTGGACTTGTAGAGCACCGGCGTCTCGATATCGACGAAATCGTTCGCGTCCAGGAAGGCGCGCGCGGCTCGCGCCACGCGGTGGCGCAGGCGCAGGTTCCTCTGCATCGGCTCGCGCCGCAGGTCGATCACGCGATGCTCCAGGCGCACCTGCTCGGACAGGTTTTCGTCGTCCAGCTGGAACGGCGGGGGCACCGAAGGATTGAGGATCTCCACCTCCTGCGCCAGCACCTCGATCTCGCCCGATTTGAGGTCCGGATTGGTGGTACCCGCGGGACGCGCCCGCACCTGGCCGGTGACGCGCAGCACGAACTCGCCGCGCACGCGGTTCGCGGCCTTGAAGGCGTCGGCGTGGTCCGGGTCGCACACCACTTGCGCAAGGCCCTCGCGGTCTCGCAGGTCGATGAAGACCACGCCGCCGTGGTCGCGGCGCCGGTGCGCCCATCCGGCGAGGGTCACCCTCTTGCCGATCAGCGCGGCGGACAGTTCGGCGCAGTAATGAGTGCGCATCGCGGCGCTACCGGCGGCCCTGGCCGCTCTGGCCGGGCGCCACCACGCCCATCGAGATGATGTACTTGAGCGCTTCGTCCACCGTCATGTCGAGCTCGATCACGTCGCCGCGCGCCACCATCACGAAGTAGCCGCCCGTCGGGTTGGGCGTGGTGGGCACGTAGACGCTGACGTAGTCGCCGCGCAGGTGATTGACCACGTCGCCGCCCGGCGTGCCGGTGAGGAAAGCGATAGTCCACATCCCTTCGCGCGGCCACTGCACCAGCAACGCCTTGCGGAACGCCTGGCCGCTGGAGGAGAACAGCGTGTCGGAAATCTGCTTGACGCTCGAATAGATCGAGTTGACCACCGGGATGCGGTTGAGGATCCCGTGCCACACGCGCACCAGCTGCGCGCCGAAGAAATTGGTGGCGAACACGCCCGTGACGAACACGATCACCACGGTGAGGATCGCGCCGAGCCCGGGAATGTGCACGCCGAGGAAGCTCTCGGTGCGCCACTGGTCCGGCAGCAGCAGCAGCGACTGGTCCAGGGCGTCGACGACGAGCTTCAGCACCCAGAGGGTGATGACCAGCGGGATCCAGATCAGCAGCCCGGTGATGAGATATTTCTTCACGCTTCCCCAGAAAACAAAAGCCCGGCTCGCGCCGGGCCGCTTGCGAGGCCCGTCAGGCCTTCAATCGGTGGTGGTGGAGGCCGTCGCCTTGGCGGCCTTCGCCTCGGACTTGCCTTCGGCTTTCGCTTCCGCCTTGGCTTCGCCCTTCGCGTCGCTTTTCGCTTCGCCCTTCGCCTCGCCCTTCGCGTCGGCCTTCGCCGGCGCGGACTTGCCGCTGCCCTTGAAGTCGGTGGCGTACCAGCCGCTGCCCTTGAGCTGGAATCCGGGCGCGCTCAGCAGCTTCTCGAATTTCGCCTTGCCGCAGGACGGGCAGATCTTCAGCGGCGGCTCGGATACCTTCTGCAGGTACTCATCCTGAAAGCCGCACTTCGCGCACCGGTACTCGTAAATCGGCATGGTCGCGTCCCAAGTTCCTGAATCGGCGATGATTATAGCGCCATCAGGCACCCTAGAAGGGAATGTCGTCCGCCATGTCGTCGAATTTGCCCGCGGGCTTTTTCGCCGCGACCTTGGGCTCGGAGGCCGGTTCACTGGCGCCGCCGCCCGCAGGCGCGCCGCGCGGCTCGCCACGCGGTTCACCCGAGCCGGCGCGCGAGCCGAGCATCTGCATGCCATCGGCCACGATCTCGGTGGTGTAGCGGTCGTGCCCTTCCTTGTCCTGCCACTTGCGCGTGCGCAGGCGGCCTTCCACGTAGACCTGCGAACCTTTCTTCAGGTACTCGCCCGCGACTTCCGCCAGGCGGCCGCGGAACACGATGCGGTGCCATTCGGTTTCTTCCTTCTTCTCGCCGCTCGCCTTGTCGTTCCAGGCGAACGTCGTCGCCAGCGACACGTTGGTAATCGCCGCGCCATCCGGCATGTATCGCGTTTCCGGGTCGCGACCCAGGTTGCCGACCAGGATGACCTTGTTGACCGATGCCATGGCTACCTCCCTTTGACCGTTCTCATCGTAAACGAGCCGCCGCCGATCCGGTTGACCGGACGCACTTCCCGCCGGCTGGTGCGCTGGGGATCCATCTGCGAGTGAACAAAGGCTGGAAAGGAAGGCTGCCGAGTCGCTATAGTAGCAAGTTTGCTTTCGCCAACTGGTGGCAATGAGCTCGATCCGCATCCGCGGCGCACGCACGCACAACCTCAAGAACCTCAGCCTCGACCTGCCGCGTCACCGCCTGGTGGTGATCACCGGCCTGTCGGGCTCGGGCAAGTCCTCGCTCGCCTTCGACACGCTCTACGCCGAGGGCCAGCGCCGCTACGTCGAGTCGCTGTCGGCCTACGCGCGCCAGTTCCTGCAGCTGATGGAAAAGCCCGACGTCGACCTGATCGAGGGACTCTCGCCGGCCATCGCTATCGAGCAGAAGGCGACCAGCCACAATCCGCGCTCCACGGTCGGCACGGTCACCGAGATCCACGACTACCTGCGCCTGCTGTTCGCGCGCGTCGGCACGCCTTACTGCCCGGACCACAACCTGCCGCTTGCCGCGCAATCGGTCGGGCAGATGGTGGACCACGTGCTCGCACTGCCGGAGGACACCCGCCTGCTGGTGCTCGCGCCGGTGGTGGCCGGGCGCAAGGGCGAACAGGCCGACCTGCTGGAGGAACTGCGCGCACAGGGCTTCACGCGGGTGCGCATCGACGGCAAGGTGCACGACCTGGACGCGGCGCCGCGGCTGGCGAAGACCCTCAAGCATTCGGTAGAAGTGGTGGTGGACCGGCTGCGCGCGCGGCCGGACCTGAAGCAGCGCCTCGCCGAGTCCTTCGAGACCGCCTTGCGCCACGCCGACGGCCGCGCCATCGCCCTCGAGGCGGACAGCGGCAAGGAGCACCTGTTCTCGGCGAAGTTCGCCTGCCCGGCGTGCAGCTATTCGCTCGCCGAACTCGAGCCGCGCCTGTTCTCGTTCAACAACCCGATGGGCGCTTGCCCGCGCTGCGACGGCCTGGGGGCGGTCGATTTCTTCGACCCGAAGCGCGTGGTGGCGCATCCGAATCTCAGCCTGGCCAGCGGCGCGATCCGCGCCTGGGACCGACGCAACCATTTCTACTTCGCGATGCTGCAGGCGCTGGCGCGGCACTACGGCTTCGACATCGAGGCGCCGTGGGAGGTGCTCGCCGACGAAGCGCAGCAGCGGATCCTGTACGGCTCCGGCAAGGACAAGATCGCCTTTTCCTACCCGAGCGAGCGCGGGCGGCCCACGGTCAAGGAGCACGCCTTCGAGGGCGTGCTGCCCAATCTCGAGCGCCGCTTCCGCGAAACCGATTCGGCGGCGGTAAAGGAGGAGCTGGCCAAGTACCGCAACACGCGCACCTGCCCGGATTGCGGCGGCACGCGCCTGCGCCGTGAGGCGCGCCACGTGCGCATCGCCGGCAGGAACATCCATGAGATGTCCTGCCTGCCGCTCGGTCCATCGCTCGAGTTCTTCCGCGGCCTCGCGCTGCCCGGGGCGCGCGCCGCGGTGGGGGACAAGATCGTGAAGGAGATCGCCAACCGGGTGGAATTCCTGGTCGATGTCGGTCTCGACTACCTGTCGCTCGAGCGTTCGGCGGAAACGCTTTCGGGCGGCGAGGCGCAGCGCATCCGCCTGGCGAGCCAGATCGGCTCGGGCCTGACCGGAGTGATGTACGTGCTCGATGAGCCCTCCATCGGGCTGCACCAGCGCGACAACGCGCGCCTCATCGAGACGCTCAAGCGCCTGCGCGACCTGGGCAATTCGGTCATCATGGTCGAGCACGACGAAGAAGCGATCCGCGCGGCGGACTACGTCGTCGACATGGGTCCCGGCGCCGGGGAAGCGGGTGGGCACATCGTCGCCGAAGGACCGCTGGACGCGATTCTCGCAAGTGAGTCTTCGCTGACCGGCAAATACCTCAGCCGCCGGATGCGCATCGCGGTGCCGCGGCTGCGCAACCGGCCGAGCGCCAAGCGCAGCCTGCGCATCCGGGGAGCCAGCGGCAATAACCTCAAGCAGGCCGACTTCGAGCTGCCGGTCGGCCTGTTCGTGTGCATCACCGGGGTGTCCGGCTCGGGCAAGTCCACGCTGATCAACGACACCTTGTACCGCGCGATGGCGCGCCACCTGCATGGCAGCGCCGAAGAGCCGGCGCCTTACGAATCGATCGCGGGCCTGGAGCAGTTCGACAAGGTGGTGAGCGTGGACCAGAGCCCGATCGGGCGCACGCCGCGCTCCAATCCCGCGACCTACACCGGACTGTTCGCGCCGATCCGCGACCTGTATGCCGGCGTGCCGGAGGCGCGCGCGCGCGGTTACGACGCCGGGCGCTTTTCGTTCAATGTCAAGGGCGGCCGCTGCGAGGCCTGCCAGGGCGATGGCCTGATCAAGGTCGAGATGCACTTCCTGCCCGACATTTACGTCGCCTGCGACGTGTGCCACGGCAGGCGCTACAACCGCGAGACTCTGGAGATCCGCTACAAGGGGCGCAGCATCCACGAGGTGCTGCAGATGAAGGTGCGCGAGTCGCACGAGTTCTTCTCGGCGGTGCCGGCGATCGCGCGCAAGCTGCAGACGCTGCTCGACGTCGGCCTGGGCTACGTGCAGCTCGGGCAGTCGGCCACCACGCTCTCCGGCGGCGAAGCGCAGCGTGTCAAGCTCTCCCTCGAGCTGTCCAAGCGCGACACCGGACGCACCCTCTATATCCTCGATGAGCCCACCACCGGGCTGCATTTCCACGACATCCAGTTGCTGCTCGACGTCCTGCACCGCCTGCGCGATGCGGGCAACACCGTGGTGGTGATCGAGCACAACCTGGACGTCATCAAGACCGCCGACTGGGTGATCGACCTCGGGCCGGAAGGCGGCGACGGCGGCGGGCGCATCGTTGCCGAAGGCACGCCGGAGGCGGTGGCCGGCAACCCGGGGAGCCACACCGGCCGGTACCTGAAGCAAGCCCTTGATCTGCCGCGCAAACGGGCCGCTTGATTGGCGACCGAAGCGGCTCTTTACTTTTACGAACGTTCGTACTATTATCTGCCAGTGGAAAAACAGACCAAGGGCGAGCAGACCCGCGCCGCGATCCTCGACCAGGCGGTAGACGTTGCCAGCCGCATGGGCCTCGAGGGACTGACGATCGGCTCGCTCGCCGATGCGACGGGCATGTCGAAGTCGGGCTTTTTCGCGCACTTCGGCTCGCGTGAAGGCCTGCAGCTCGCGAC
>JBGPPD010000169.1:0-6571 GCA_041488375.1 Gammaproteobacteria bacterium
CGGCGGGGCCTTTGGGGCGTTTAAGTGCCATGGGTCAACAATCAATTGGTAGCGATAACCCCGCCCGGGCCTTGCGGCAAGTCGCGCGGGGAGGAAGAGTTCGGCGATTCTAGTGCCGGGTATCGAAGCCTCCAATTCGGCGCCACGATTTCGTAAGCCCGGTTCGGCTGATCCCCTACCTTCGACTCTCCACGAGCAGTTCCGCCACCGTTTTCCTTCCGCGCAGCGTCGCAACCGGCTTGCGACGGCAGAGCTTTCGCCCGCTCCACTGGACGAGTCCCATCTTCCGCATCGCCAACAGACGCCGGCGCAGGTTCACGCCCAGTTCTCCACCTTCAGCCCTTCGACCCGGCGAAAGTGCTTCTCGTTGTTCGTCACCAGCACCGCCCCGGCGCTGCGCGCGTGGGCCGCGATCATCAAATCCATGTTGCCGATCGGCGTCCCCGCCGACTCCAGCTTCGCCCGGATGTCGGCGTAGCGCTGGGCGGCGGCGCGCGACCAATCGAGCACCGTCAGCCGGCGCAGGAAATCCGCAACCATCGACGCCAGCGCGCGCGGCGAGCCCTTCGCCTTCACGCCATGGAGCAGTTCCGACTCGGACACCACGGAGATGCATAACTGCCCGCTATCCAGTTCCTGAAACCGCGCCCGCACAGGCTCCGGGCGACTACGGATGACGTAGCTCGAGATGTCCGTGTCGAGCATGTAGCGTTTCACCGGAACAGCTTCCGTTTCTGCGGCGGCCGGTCGTTACGGCGGCCGAGGAAACCCTGCGCGCCCTGCGGCTTCGCGTCGAAGAAGTCATCCCAGGATGACGGCTTGGCCGAAAGCACAACTTTGTCGCCGACCTTGGACACGAACACCTCGTCGGCGCCCTCGAAGCGAAATTTTGCGGGCAGGCGCACGGCCTGGCTGCGGCCATTGCGGAACAGTTTGGCGGTGGCGGGACGGTCCATGGGCAGTCCTCCGGGTGGCAATGCCGGATTCTAGGCCGACCGATGGTATATATCAAGGCATAGGCCGGAGAGCGGACGCAACACTCACCACCAGGACCATTTGGCGCCGTGGCGGTGGCGCGCCTGCATCACCGGGTCAAGACCCGGATCGGCGATCCAGCGCAGAAGCTGGCGCGTATCCGCGTTGCGCTGGCGTCGCTTGAATATCCTGCAGAACCAGTGCGGCACGCCGCCTTTCATCGTGAATTCGGCGTCCGAATGAAAGCGCGCGATTGCGCGCCGGCCTGCGTTGGAGCGTGCATCGAGCAACGCGTGCGCCCACCAGGGCGTTGCGTCGCTCCGGTCGCGCAGCACCCAGCGATACTCGTGGCGCTCGCCGCGACGGCGGTAAGTGCGTGACATGACGTGTCTCCTGTGAAGGACAACTACGTCATGGCGGGCGCTCCTTTCCGGTGAAATCGTATGAACAGGCGGGCGAATTTACCCCACTGGTCGCTGGATTGGAAACCGGCAGAAAGCCGGAACCGCGCTACCACTCCCTCCAGCCCTTTTGCAGGGGGAAGTAGAGGCCCTTGTCCGCCCCGCCGAGCGCCTCAGCATACGCCTCGAGCTGCGCCGCGTAGCGCTCCTGCTGCAAATCGAGGAACACCTCGACCCCGGCGCCCTCGTGGACGCTGGTCTTGTAGTCCACCACCCATTTGCGCCCCTTGTCGTCCTCGAACAGGCGATCGATGCGGAAGCTGCGCTCCCGATTTCGCAGCCGATGCTCATTGCGCGCCATCGGATGCGGCCCGAGCACCCAGCGCCCGCGCTCGTCAGACAGCGCATTCTTCAACGCCTGCATGACCATCTTCACGGCGCTATCCAGGTCGCCGGGTGCTACTCCCCGCCGCTGCAAGTCACTGGCAAATCGAGCGCGCAGCGCATCGACGCGCTTCGCGTCCCACCCGCGCAGCTCGTCCTCGGCGATGCGCTGCATCCACGCGTGCACCGCGATTCCCGCGTGGCGAACGGTCTCCTTCGCCCAGTCGAACGGAGGCCCCTCTTCCTCCCTGCCTTCCTCACTCACCGCCCACTCCACCGCCATCGGTTTCCCAGGCATCTCGAAATCTGAAGGCAGCCGCCTCAACTCCCCCGCCGGCAGCAACTCCTCCACCTCCGACTCCTTCGCCACCGCCGCAGGCAACCTCACCCGCTCGCCCAACGCCGCCCAGGCCAATCCGAGAAGCGAACGCCGCGAAGGCATCTTCACCACCCCATCCTCATCCACCTTCACGCACCCGAGCAGGTGCAGCCGCGACTCCGCGCGCGTCGCCGCGACATAAAACAACCGCCCCGCCTCGATGTCCTCCGCCTCGCGGTCGAGCTGGCGCACGTACTGGTACAAAGGCTCCTTCTCGCCTCCGGTCTCGTCGATCGGCGCGATGAGCAGGCCACCGCCCGGCAGGCTCCGCCACGCGAACAGCGGCTTCATCCCCGAGCGCGGCGCCCGGTCCAGACCAGGAACGATGACGGTGTCGAACTCCAACCCCTTCGCCTTGTGGACGGTCATGATCTCCACCGCCTCGGGGCCGGCCTCGACGTCGGGCTCGGCGTAGAGCTTGCCGAGGCTCTCGGCGAGAAGAGAAAAGTCCTCGAGCTCGCCCGCTTCCTCCAGGCGCTCGAGCTCGGCGAAGAAGATCTCCGCGTCTTCGAGGTCCGTGGCGTCTTCCACGCAGGCCGGGCCGCCCAAAGCGAGCCAGACCCCTTCCACGCGGTCGCGCAAGGTGCCGCGCAGGCGATTGGTAAGAGCGGGCCCGAGGATGGAGACCATGCGCGCAAGGCGCGGCTTGCCCTGCATCAGCTCCCAGATGGTGAAGTCGCGCTCGCCTTCGAAGAACTCGGAGAGCTCCGCAAGCGTCAAGCCGCACCACGGCGCGCGCAGGATCGCGAGCCAGGCGACGCGGTCGGCAAGGTGCGTCAAGGCCCTGGTCAGGGCATACAGGTCCTGCACCACCTGCTTCTCGCCCAGCTGCTCGATTTCCACCGCGCGAAAACGGATGCCCGCGCCCTTGAGCGCCGGGACGATGGCATCCAGATGGCTGCGGTTGCGAACAAGAATGGCGGTCTTGCCGCGCGCAGCAGAAACAAGCTCCGCCACGCACTTCGCCTCCGCCTCGCGGTCGGAGAAGGTGTGCAGCTCGGGCTCGCCTTCGGGATCCGGCGTGTGGAATGGGACTGAGGTCGAGTAGGTAACGGCGCCCGAGGCCTCGTCCTCGAACGCAGGCAGCACGCCCGGGAACACCTGGTTCACCCAGTCCACGATCGCCGCCTGCGAGCGGAAGTTGGTGGCGAGGTCGATGCGCTGCAGCCGCACGCCCGGCAGGCCGCGGTCGCGCGCATGCAGGAACAGGCCCACCTGCGCGTCGCGGAAGCGGTAGATGGACTGCATCGGGTCGCCTACGACGAACACCGTGCGCCCGTCATCGGTCTCCCAGCCGGCGGTGAGGCGCTCGAGCAGCTCCCACTGCGAGTTGGAGGTGTCCTGGAACTCGTCAACGAGGAGATGGTGCACGCGCACGTCCATGGAGAGGAGCAGATCCGTGGGATCGTCAGGCGTGCCAAGTGCGCACAAGGCACCATGCGCGATCTGCGTGAAGTCCACCTCCCCGCGCTCGCCGAACAGGATCATGAGTTGCGCCACCGCGGGCTTGAGCAAAGCGAGGATCGCGTGCAGCGCCCCCCACTGCGTGTCGGTGTACTTCTCGGGCGGCAGGAGCAGCAGGGCCGCGAGCGCTTCGCGCAGGCCCGGGATCGCCTGCAGCTCCTCGGGTGCGGGCTTGGGGCGCTTCCTCCACTCGCCCTTTTGCGTGAGCACCGACTCCGCGAGCTCCACCGACGCCTGCGGGCTAAGCGCCTGGGCGCGGTCGATCAAGCGCTTCCTCTCCGCGGAGAGCGTCGCCTCCAGATCCTTCCGCGCGGGCGCCTCGCCCGTCTGCCGCAGCCACTGGTCGCGTCGCCCGAGGATCTCCGCGAGCATGCCGGTCGCGCGCGCCACGTCGTTATCCAGGTGCGCGAGCAGGCTCGCTACCGCCGGCGTGTGGTTGGCGAGCGTGCGCGCGGCGGCCTCGTAATACAGGCCCGAAGCGTCCTCCACCACCTGCGGCTGCGCGCCGAACTTGGAGAGCACCGGCATCTGCGCGGTGAGCGAGGCGCACAGCGCGTCGATGGTCTGGATGCGAAGGCGCGGCGCGAGCTCGGGCGAGATCTGCTCGATCACGCGCCGGCGCATCTCCGCCGCCGCCTTCTTGGTGAAGGTGATGGCGACGATCTCCTCGGGCTTTTGCACCGTCTTCAGGAGCCGCAGGTAGCGCTCCACGAGCAGCGCGGTCTTCCCCGAGCC
This sequence comes from Gammaproteobacteria bacterium, assembly GCA_041488375.1. GTDB lineage: Bacteria > Pseudomonadota > Gammaproteobacteria > Burkholderiales > SG8-39 > JAABQT01. Next base: position 4,339 of record JBGPPD010000169.1, read on the forward strand.
CGCGGGCGCCTGCACGATGAAGGAGCGCGTGACGTCCAGCGCCGCGTGGCGCTCATTCTGGTCCGCGACCCGGTGCTCAACCATCGGCGTCAACCAATTCGCGGGTGCCCCGTTTGATGCCGAGGGGAGGCGTTTGAGCGATGAAGGTGCGCGAGATTCTGGAGATCTTGCGGCGCGACGGGTGGTACCTGGTCGCGACGCGCGGGAGCCACCGGCAGTTCAAGCACACTTCCAAACCGGGGCGGGTCACGGTGCCGGGGAAACCAAGCGATGACTTACCTCCGGGCCTGTTAAACAGTATCCTTAAGCAGTCCGGACTTAAGGGGTAGGAATCGAGATGCGCTACGCAGTGGTGATCGAGAAAGCCGAAGGCAACTACGGGGCTTACGTCCCCGACCTGCCTGGCTGTGTCGCGACGGGCGACACCATCGAAGAGGTCGAACGCGAGATCCACGAAGCGATCGAGTTCCACCTCGAGGGTATGCGCGCCGACGGCCTGCCGATCCCCGAGCCGAGCAGCCGCGTGGAGTACGTGGAAGTCGCGGCTTAAGGTCATTCCGATTCCTCCGCTTCGCCAAGCGCGTTGACGCGCTCGTAGACACGGCAGAGCGGCTGCAGGTCGCAGTAGCGGCAGGTGTTGAGGAGGTCTTTCGGGTCCACGCGCGCGTCGCCCGCGGCAAAGCCCGAGCCCAGGGCTTCCAGTTCCTTCTTCCAATCCTCCAGCAGCGCCTTCCAGTCCTTCGCCGCCTTCACGCCGGGAACGAGGTCCTCCCGATCCGAGAAGCCCATGTAGCGCATCTCGCCCGTGCGCAGCTTCGCGAAGGCGACGGCGGAGATCGGTTCCTTGGAGTTCAGCGCATAGAGCGGCATCTGCGGATCGTCCGGGCGCTCGCCGAGCCACTCGTTGGGCGTGGGCTTGCCGGTCTTGTAGTCGATGAGCGCGTGGCCGCCCGATTCGAGCGCGTCCATGCGGTCGATGCGGCCGTTCAACTCCAGGCCCGCCACCTTGAGCTTGCGCTTCTCCTCCATCGCCGCGACGGTGAAGGGCGCGCGCCCGCGCTCTACTTCCAGCCACTCCCAGGCGAGCTTGGCGAGGCGCTTGCGCTCGAGCGACGCGAAGGGGTCTTCGAGCTTCGCTTCCGCGACGGCGCGCTTGGCCGCCTTCTCGATCGCCGGGCCTACGTCGCCGGCGAGGCCGGCGCTGCCTTTCAGCTCGGTCCACAGTTCTTTCATCAGGGTGTGGAGAAGAAGGCCCCGGGCTCTGGCATCCAGACCCTCTACCGGTTCCTCCAGCGCTTGCGCGTTCAAGCGGTGCCGGGCGAAGGCGCGGAAGGGGCAGGCGGACTGATCTGCGAGGATCCTCGTGCCGCCTCTCGGCGTCTTGGTGGCGAGCGCGGGCGCTCTGCCATCCTCCACGTACTCTACTTGCCGCGCAGCGAAGATCAGGTCTCTGTAGCGTGCGTAGGTCCTTGTCTCCGGCGTTTCCAAAGGCGAGGAAACGCCGGAGATCAATGGAGAGGCCAAAAGCTCGCGGTCATCTTCGCGCGTGGGGTGCGAGACAATCACTTCGCCTGCGGCCGTCAACCAGCCGTCCGTGATGCGCTTGCAGTGATCGAGGGTCGCTTCGGCGGAGGCCTCGGGAATGGCGGCCTTCCTCTGCAGCGCGGGCGGGATGAAGGGATTGGGCCTCGCGTGCATCGGCCAGACGTCGTCGGTGAGCCCGCTCACCCACAGCGCGTCGAACTCCAGGCCCGCGGACTCGAGCACGCCCAGTACCTGGATCGGCGCATCCGGCGACTCGGGCTGGAAGAGCGTATCGGCGCAAAGGCGCCGCAGCTCGCCGAGCGCGCGGCCGAAGGACATCTTCGGCGCCACGCGCTCCAGCTTCGCGAACTCGGCGAGCGTCTCGTTGAACTTGCCCTGCGCCTGGAATTCGTCGGAGTCCAGCCCGCGCTCGCCCGGAAAGCCCATGGCGCCGAGGACGTCGGTGAAGTACCGCCCCCAATCGTGCGGCGAGCGCTCGCCGCCGGGCGCCGCCTTCACCAGCTTGAACAGGGCCTCGAGCTTCTGCCGCAGCACCGGCGCGCCTTCTACGAGGCCGATGAGCTTGCCGAGCGTCACACGCGCGGGGGCAACCTGGCGCAAATCGGCATCGAGCCGCGCGCGCTTCGCCATCTCGGCGTCCGCCGCATCGAGGAACGGCGAGCGCACGAGGCGCGATGCCTGCTCGAAG
>JBGPPD010000170.1:0-6447 GCA_041488375.1 Gammaproteobacteria bacterium
CGATGAACCTGCTCGCCTCGCGCAAGGCAAAGGGCAAGGTCGTCATCCGCATTGGCGCCTAGCCTGCTGCTCAAGTAGACGGCGGCGCGCCGTCGCCCGGTCCCAGCGCGCGCTGCATCAACACGGTGTCCACCCAGCGGCCCAATTTGTAGCCCGACGAACGCAGCGTGCCCACCCGGAGGAATCCCAGCCGGGCATGCAGCGCGATCGAACCGAGATTCGCGCTATCGCCGATCACGGCGATCACCTGCCGGTACCCGAGGCCCTCGCAGGTGCGCAGCAACTCGCCGAGAATCCGGCCGCCGAGGCCTTTGCCCAGGTGGCCTTCCTTGATGTAGATGGAGTCTTCCAGCGCAAAGCGGTAGGCCGAGCGCGCGCGGTAAGGCGCGCAATAGCCGTAGCCGAGGATCTCGCCGCGCTCCGCCGCCACGAGATACGGCAGGCCGCGGGTGGTGACGTCCTGGTGGCGGCGACCCACCTCCTCCAAATCCGGCGGCACCTCCTCGAAAGTGGCAAGCCCGCGCAGCACGTGGTGCGCATAGATGGCCTGGATCGCAGCGAGATCGCCCTGCGCGGCAGTGCGGACTTCCACCTCAGCGAGCGTAGCCTGGATCCTCGCGGTCGAGGATGCGCTTGAGCGCCGCGAAGTGCGCGCCGGCGTACTTGGGGGTGTCGGCCAGGATCACGCGGCAGGTCTCGCGCACCACTTCCGGCCGCACTTTCCTGAACGGCAGTCCGGTGGCGCGCGCCAGCACCTGCAAGCGGCACGCGCGCTCGAGGTAATACAGCAGGTCGTAGGCCTCGGCCACGCTCGGCCCGGCCACGATCACGCCGTGGTTGGCGAGGAACAGCACGCGCTTCGCGCCGAGCACCCGCGCCAGGCGGTCGCCCTCGGCGGCGTCCACGACCAACCCGTTGTAGGTTTCGTCGTAGGCGATGTCATCGGCGAAGCGCAGCGCGTTCTGCTCCACCATCTCCAGGCGGCCCGGCTCGGTGAGCGTCAGCGCCGTGGCGTAGGGCATGTGGGTGTGCAGCACGCAGGCCGCTTTCGGATTGGCGAGGTGGATGCGCGAATGGATATGGAACGCCGTTTTCTCCGCTTCGCCTTCGCCCACGAGGATGTTCCCCTGCGAATCGAGCGCGAGCAGGTTCGAGGCCGTGACCTCGCTCCAGTGCAGCCCGTAGGGATTCAAGAGGAACCGCTTGCCGTCGGGCAGCATCAGCGTGAAGTGGTTGCACACGCCCTCGTGCAGGTCCATGCGCACCGCGAGACGGAACGCGGCAGCGAGGTCGATGCGCGCCTGGCGGTCGGCCACAGTCGACACCCCCGGCGTTTCAAGCTTACCCATGCCGAGAATTATAGGCGGATCATTCGCGCAGCAGAGCACGCCGGCGGCGAACTCACCAACCCCAGCCGAACGGCGACTGGCGGCTCGAGACCCGGCCCGCGTCGGTGAAGAACACCGAACCGCTGCCGGTCGCCGGGTAGTAGTAGTACCAGACGGTCCTGCCGTCGAGCGTGAACTTATTCGAAGGCGCGCCGAGAAGTCTCGTCACTTCGCCCTGATCCATCGCTTGCTCGACCTTCGACCAGTTCGCCCTGAGCGCCGCCTCCGGGCTGACGTAGCTGGAATTCGACCCCAGCCGGGACGCCGCGGGCGGCTGGCGGCCTTCGAGTTGGTTCACCCGCTTCTGCAGGTCGAGTACCACCTCTCTCAGCGCCTTGACTTCCTGCTGAAGTTTCGCGTTGTCCGGCTCCGCGGCCCGAACTGCAGGCGCGCCAGCGAGCGCGAGGGAAACAAGCAGCCTGAGCGCTATCCGCATTTCTTCCTTGTCCAATACACGTCTGGGGAGCTTGCGCCTCCGCCCCGCGACCTTCGCCGTCGAGCTACCTGGAGGCGGCGTAGATCGCCACCGCCTTGATCTGCTCGGGGTTCATAGAGCGCACCACGCCGAGCATGATCGGCGCATTGGCACGCGTGCCCGACTGGAAGCCCTGAAGCTGCGCGACCAGGTAGTCGACGTGCTGGCCCGCGAGCCGTGGGAACGCCCCCATGCCCTCGGCGCTCGGGCCGTGGCACAAGGCGCAGGCCGGCACGCTCTGCGCCTTGATCCCCTGGGTGTAGATCTTTTCCCCTTCGGCCAACAGCGCGGGATCGCCAGCCTTCTCGTGCGAGGGCTTCTGCGACGAGTAGTAGCCCGCCAAGGCCTTTATCGTGTCGTCGCTCAGCTGCGAGGCCATGCCCCACATGTAGGCCTGGGCGCTCGGGTCTCCGCGGATGTGGCTGCGGAACGCGTCGAGCTGCAGGGTGATGTACACCGCCTGCTGCCCGGCGAGCCGGGGGAATACGGGCGATATGCTGCGGCCCTCGGGGCCGTGGCAGGCGGAGCACACTCCCGTGGCGAGGGCCTTCGCGTCCTGTTGGCCCTGGGCCATCACCGCGCCGGTGCCGGACGCGAGCAGGGCTCCAACTGCGACTGCAATGATTGCTTTCATGATCGATCGCCTAGAAGTTTAGCCAGCCAATGAGGTAGAGAGTGTTGTTGTCCTTCGCATTCCTGCCTTGGCCATCGTAGTTGGTGTCGCCGCCGTTGAACTTGCTGTACATCGTGTATTGCAGCGCGAACTTGGTGTTCTCGTACGGAACCCAGTCGAACTCGGCGGTCCAGCCCTTGCTGTCGGGCTTGTTATTGGCGTAGTCCGTCACCGCGTTGCCCAGGGGCGCGTAGAGCACCGCGTCCTCGGAGCCGGTAGTCGAGAAATACCCTAGCGCAGCGCCGTACTTGCGATGGTAGTAGTAGCTCGCCCCGATCCGCAGGGTCTTCAGGTCGGTTGTCGGGTTCGCCGCGCCGCCCGCATCCCAGGTCTGCTTCTCCTTGATATGAGTGCCCATCACGGAGAAAAGGTGCTCGTCGCCGATGTACTGGTATTGCGAGTCGATCGCCCAGTCATGCAACTTGTTGGTCGGGCCGGAGAGCGGTGCGCCCCCGCCCGGAAACACCTTGGCGTCCATGCCATACGCGCCAACTTGCCAGGAGTTGCGCGCCCACTGCCGCTCGTAGGCGACGCGCCAGTACGGCGCAAAGCCGTTCAGCACGTTCGTGCTGGTGCTGTCCAGCGGAGCGCCGACCGCAGGCGCGGAACGATAGCCGCCCAGCTCGGCGTAGATCGAGTCGTTCCAGTAGCCGTAGACGCTCACCCCCGCCATGTCGGATGCGCCCCCGCCGAGCAGGGTCGCCGCGCCCGGCGCCGGCGCGGTGGCGCTGCGCTGGTCGAAGGGCGACTGCCATGCGTTGGTCGTGTTCCAGAGGTCCTGCACCGTGGGGTTGTTGTTGAAGCTGACCCCCCAGAGGAACTTGTCGTTGGCCATCCTGGCGTAGCGCAGATCGGTGTTGTCCCAGCCGAAGGTGCCCGAAGTGCCGTCGTAGGTCATCTGCACGAAGGCGCCGAAGTTGGGCGCGATCCTGCCCGCGTAGAACAGGCTCGCCTGCTGCGGGAACTGCACCTGGCCGTTCTGCGCCAGCGCCCCGGGAACGCCGGAATCCGGGATCGCCTGCTTGGTGCTGGTATAGGACGCCTGCAGCATGAACGACAGCGGCGGCAGCTGATTGAGCAACAGCGTCTGCTCCTTGCTCGTGCTCATGCCGCTCACCTGCGGCAGGTTGTCTATGGTGTACGCGTTGAGCTTGAAGCGCCGCCCGAAGGGCGTGAGCTCGGGGAACACCGTGTGGCAAGCCTGACAAGCCATGCCCGTTTGGCGCGCGAAGCTCGGCACTGCCTGTGCGCTTCCCGGCGCGAGCAGCAGCGCGCTGCCCGCCATCGCCAACGCCGCGACAAACGTCCTTTGCTTGCCTCGCCACATGACGATCTCCTTTCGCGTGGTTCGAATCCGATGCAACCGGGGCAAGTCTGCATGGCGCCAATGCGCGCTGCAATGACTTGGATCAAAAGACACTGAATGCCGCCAGCTGGTTCACATCAGACTCACGTCGGGCTTCAATTTGCACCAAGAATGTGAGGCGTCAATGGGAGAGATTCTCACTTTCAAGGACGAACTGGCGAAGAAGATCAGCGCGCGAGCTTGCCGCCGAGATACGCGCGCCAGCCGCCGAGGCGCGAGATCTCCTCGGCACCTTGCACCGCCCAACTCTCGCACAGGAAGCCCTGCACCCACTCGCCATCATCGAGTTCGATGCGGCCGATTCCCAGCGGCGACGCAATGCCCGCCACGAACGAGCCGTATTCGCTGACCGGGAGGCTCCAGACCTCGAGCTCGATGACGCTGCCCTGGTCCGCGTCGCGGACCAGGCCGGGTTTTGGCGGCGTCGTGCCGGGCAGCGCGAACAGCCGGTAGCGTGCGCTGGTGCGCGCCGCTTTTTCCAGCCGTGCCCCGCGCTCGGTCAGTTGATGGTTGAGCGGCAGTCCCGACAGGTGCGCGCCGACCACCGCCACGCGCACGCGATCGCCGCCGGTGGCAATCGGCGCGGGCGGCGGCAGGACTTCGTCCAGCGCGCCGAGTTTGAGCCCGGTGAGTTGATGAAAGCGCTGCGCCAGATCGGCGAGCATGAGATCGGCTCCCGCCGGCGCGATCATCGTGATCCCGCAAGGCAGGCCATCGGCGCGCATCGACCCCGGAACGGCGCAGGCAGCGAGGTCCATGAGGTTCACGAAATTGGTGTAGTGCCCGAGCCTGCGGTTGTTCAGGAACGGCTCGGCGAGCGCTTCCTGGAGGGTATAGACAGTCGGTGTCGTCGGCACCACGAGGACGTCGGCGTTGCGCCAAAGTCCTGCGGCGCGCTTTTTCAGCGCCTCCAGCTTGGTCTGCCCGGCAAACAGGTCCGCGGCCGAATACCGGGATGCGCCCTCGATGATCTTGCGCACCACCGGGTGCACCTGGTCGGGATGGCTTTCAAAAAAGGGGCGGATCGCGGCCAGCCGCTCCGCCACCCACGGCCCGTCGTAGAGCAGCGCGGCGGTTTCCAGGAACACCGAGAAATCGACGCCGATCGGCCTGCCACCGAGGCCTGCGAGCTTCTCGACTGCGCCGTGGAACGCATGCCTGGCCTGGTCGTCGCCATGGAACTCGAGCGGATCCGGCAGCGCGAACGTAAAGCGCTCCGGCAGCGGCGCAACGCACAGGTCCAGCGAGCGCGACCAGGGATCGTCGGGATCCAGGCCGCGCGCCGCATGGAGTACCGCGACCGCATCGGGCACGGTGAGAGCGAATACCGATACGCAATCGAGCGACTGGCAGGCGGGGACGACGCCGCGCGCGCTGATCAGGCCGCGGCTGGGCTTCAATCCGACGATGTTGTTGAATCCCGCCGGCACGCGGCCCGAGCCCGCGGTGTCGGTGCCCAGGGAGAAGCTCACCCGGCCGCGGGCAACCGCGACCGCGGAACCGGAGCTGGAACCGCCAGAGATGTATTCCGGCCGGAACGCGTTGGGCACCGCGCCGTAGGGCGAGCGCGTGCCGACCAGTCCGGTGGCGAACTGGTCCAGGTTGGTCTTGCCGACCAGGACGGCGCCGGCCGCCTCGAGTTTCTCCACGGCCCTGGCGGAGCGCCCGGCTACGTAGGAAAAGGCGGGACAGGCCGCCGTGGTCGGCAGCCCGGCGACATCGATGTTGTCCTTGACCGCGAACGGGACCCCGTACAGGGGCAGGCGGTCGATGGCGCGAGGGTCCTCGCGCAACGAGGTTTCGAGCTGGCGGGCACGACGGCCGAGCACCTCGGGCGCGACCCTGCAGATCCAGGTGCAGGCGTAGGCAGCATCATCCCCGGATTGCAATGACTCCACCACTGCGCTGGGTGTACGCTTGCCCGACCGGTAATCGGCGAGCAGAGCAGATAGGGTCATGGACACTGCGCTTCCCCGTGTTGCATCTTGTATGGCATTGAGTATAGCGAGCGAACCAGATCCGTGAGGATGGGAAAAATGGCGAACAAGGCGATCGAAGCTGAACCGTATGAACTCGAGTTCGATCCGCAGGCCACGGCGCTGCTGATCATCGACATGCAACGCGATTTCGTCATGCCGGGTGGATTCGGCGAGGCGCTGGGCAACGACGTCACGCCGCTGCAGGCGACCATCGCCCCGACCAAGCGGGTGCTGGAGGCGGCGCGCAAGAGGGGAATGCTGGTCATCCACACCCGCGAAGGCCACCGGCCGGACCTCACCGACTGTCCCCCGAGCAAGCTGGTGCGGGGTCGGGGCAAGACGCGCATCGGCGATGCCGGACCGATGGGGCGCATCCTGGTGCGCGGGGAAATCGGCCACGATATCGTGCCGGAACTCTATCCACTGCCCGGCGAGCCGGTGATCGACAAGCCCGGCAAGGGCGCCTTCTACGCCACCGACCTCGAGCTGATCCTGCGCGACCGCGGCATCAGGACGCTGATCGTATGCGGCGTCACGACCGAAGTCTGCGTCAACACCAGCGTGCG
>JBGPPD010000171.1:0-6413 GCA_041488375.1 Gammaproteobacteria bacterium
AAGGCGTAGGTGAAGAAGGTCAAGGTGACGGCGCCGGCGAGCAGGCGCGAGAACATGGTCGGCGCCTGCGACGCGATCGAAAGGCCGCGCCCGATGAGCAGCGCGTACAGCGCCAGCAGCAGGATGTTGCCGAGCAGGCCGAATTCCTCGGAGAACACGGCGAAGATGAAGTCGGTGGCGCGCTCGGGGATGAACTCGAGGTGCGTCTGCGAGCCGTTCAGCCAGCCCTTGCCGGCGAGTCCGCCCGAGCCAACCGCGATGGTCGACTGGATGATGTGGTAACCGGCGCCGAGGGGATCGGTCGTCGGGTCGAGCAGCGTGAGGATGCGGCGACGCTGGTAGTCGTGCAGCATGCCCCACAGCGGCGGCAGCGCGGCGAGCGCCAGCACGCCCAGCCCGGCGAGCACTTTCCAGCTCAGGCCGGCGAAGAAAATCACGTAAAAGCCCGCGGAGGCGATCAGCAGCGCGGTGCCCAGGTCGGGTTGGCGCGCCACCAGCAGCACGGGAACCGCCAGCAGGAGCGCGGCGAGCGCAAAATCGCGCAGCCGCATCGCGCCCTCGCGGCGGTGGAAGAACCAGGCCAGCATCAGCGGCATCGCGATCTTCATCATCTCCGAGGGCTGGAAGCGCCCCACCCCGAAGTTCAGCCAGCGGCGTGCGCCGTTGGCCACCTCGCCGAACATCGCCACGGCGAGCAGCAGCGCCAACGCCAGCACGTAGGCCGGCACCGCGAGGCGCATCAGCGTCTGCGGCGGAACCTGCGCCACCAGCCACATCGCGACGATCGCCACCGACAGGTTGCCCAGCTGTGCGGCGACGCGCGCCGCGTTCTCGTAGCTCGCCGAGTACAGCGCCGCCAGGCCGATCGCGGTGAGCGCCAGCGCCAGGGCGAACAGCGGCCCATCGATGCCCTCGACCAGGCGCGCGCGCAGACGGTGTAGGGAGTGGCCGGCGATCTCCATCAGTCGCCCCCGGCGTCGGTCTCCACGGGCACCTCGGGCGCCGCTTCCTTTGGCACCTTCGGCAGCTTGCCGAGCAGGAAATAATCGAGCACGGTGCGCGCGATCGGCGCCGCGGCGCGCGCGCCGAAGCCGCCGTTCTCGACCACCACCGCCAGCGCGATCCTCGGGTTCTCCACCGGCGCGAAGGCGATGTACAGCGAGTGGTCGCGCAGCCGCTCGGCGACCTTCGTCTCGTCGTATTTCTCGTTCTGCTTCAGCGCCACCACCTGCGCGGTGCCGGTCTTGCCGCCGCTCGAGTACTGCGCGCCGGCGAAGGCGCGCGCGCTGGTGCCTTCCTTGGTCACCCCGGCCATCGCGCGCTTGACGAACTCGACGTGCTCGGGCTTGAGGGCCAGCTGGCGCACCAGCTGCGGCTCGAGGGTGCGCCGCTCGCCGGTGCGCGCGTTGTCCACGTAGGAGACCAGGCGCGGCCTGTACATCGCGCCATTGTTGGCGAGCGTGGCCATCGCCTGCGCCAGCTGCGCCGGCGTGTAGGCGTTGTAGCCCTGGCCGATGCCGACCGAGATGGTCTCGCCGGCATACCACTTCTGCTGCTCGGGGCGCTTGAAGCGCGCGATTTTCCACTCGGGCGAGGGCAGGATGCCGGTGGCCTCGCCTTCCAGGTCGATGCCGGTGCGCGCGCCGAAGCCGAAGCGCTTCATGAAGCCGGCGATGGCGTCGATGCCCATGTCGTTGGCGAGCATGTAGTAGTAGGTGTCGGAGGACACCACGATGGACTTGTACAGGTCCACGATGCCGTTGCCGCCGGGCTTGGAGTCGCGGAAACGCCGGTCGCCGAACACAAAGTAGCCGGGATCGTTGATGGTGGTGCGCGGCGTGCGCTTGCCCAGCTCCAGCGCGGCCAGCGCCATGAACGGCTTGAAGGTCGAACCCGGCGGGTAGACGCCGGCAATGGCGCGGTTGTTGAGTGGCAGGTCGGGCGAATTGTTGAGGGCGTCCCAGCTCGAGGGGTCGATGCCGTCGACGAACAGGTTCGGGTCGTAGGCCGGCATGGACACGAAGGCCAGCACGCCGCCGGTGGCGGGTTCGATCGCCACCAGCGCGCCGCGGCGCTCGCCGAAGGCCCGCTCGGCGACCTCCTGCAGCCGCGCGTCGAGCGTCAGGGCGATGTTGTTGCCGGGCTGCGAGGCGGTGCGCGACAGCGTGCGGATGCCGCGGCCGGCGGCGTCGATCTCGACGCGCTCGAAGCCGGTGGTGCCGTGCAGTTCCTCCTCGTAGCTCGCCTCGATGCCGGCCTTGCCGAGGTAATCGGTGCCGCGGTAATTGGCGACGTCGCCGAGCTCCTGCAGGCGCTCCTGATCGCCCGTGGTGACGCGGCCGATGTAGCCGAGCACGTGCGAGGCGACGTCGCCGTGCGGGTACTGGCGGAACAGGCGCGCGCGGATGTCCACGCCGGTGAAGCGCCAGCGGTTGGCGGCGATGCGCGCCACTTCCTCGTCCGACAGCCGCGTGCGGATCGGCAGGCTCTCGGCGTTGCGCGTCTCCTGCAGCAGTTTGCGGAAGCGCGCCCGGTCGCGCGGCTGGATGTCGACGTACTCGGCCAGCTCGGCGATGGTCGCCTCGAGATTCTGCACCTGCGAGGGAAAGATCTCCAGCGTGTAGGCCAGGTAGTTGCGCGCCAGCACCTCGCCGTTGCGGTCGAGGATCAGCCCGCGGCTCGGCGCCACCGGCACCACCGCGATGCGGTTTTCCTCGGCCTTGGCGCGGTAGGCGTCGTGCTGCAGCACCTGCAGCCAGACAAAGCGCGCAAGCAGCAGGCCGAAGGCGGCGAGCACCGCGAAGCCGGCGAAACCCAGGCGCAGCTGGAAGGCGCGCAGCTCGCCCTGGTAGTTCTTCAGTTCCGCGAAGTGCATGCCCGGGCGCTCAGATCGGCCGGTTCTCGTCGATGGCGATCGGGCGGCGCTGCGGGATCAGCAGCAGCCAGTTCACCGCCGGCCACAGCGCGGTGGCAGCGAGCGGGCCGGCGAACAGCGTCCAGCCGGGAAACTCGGCGCCCGCCGCCAGCCGCACGCCGAGCGCCACCAGCTGCGCGCCCTCCAGCAGCAGCAGCACATGCAGCATCTGGCCCCAGGTCTCGAACCACAGGATGCGGCGCGACAGCGCAATGGCGCAGAACGCCAGCACCGAATACGCCAGTGCATGCTGGCCCAGCAGCACGCCGTTGCCGGCGTCCACCAGCAGCCCCAGCGTCCAGGCGGTGGCGAGGCCCACCAGGCGCGGCTGGCGCACGCACCAGAAAGCGAGCGTCAGCCCGACGAAGTCCGGCGCCAGCGCGAGGCTCGGCCAGGGCAGGAAGGCGAGCAGCAGCGCGCCGGCGAACGACGCGACGATGGTGCTCATGCGCACCGGCAGCAGGATGTATTGCGGCCGGTCAGGACCCATCGCCATCCTTGCGTTTCGCCTTGCGAGCCTTGGCGCCCTTGCGGTCGCGTTCCGCCGCGTCCTCGGGGTACGGCGGCAGCCGCGCCTCGCTGGAGAGCACCAGCGCATAGCGCCCGCGCTCGACGCCGGCGCTGGGCTGCGCCAGCACGCGCGCAAAGGTGTAGGAGGCGTCGCGCTCGACGCGCACCACGCTCGCCACCGGCAGGCCCGGCGGGTAGGTGCCGTCGATGCCCGAGGTGACCAGCTCGTCGCCGTTCTCGATGTCGGCGTTGGCCGCCATGTAGCGCAGCTCGAGCAGCCCGGAGGCGCCGCCGCCGAAGGCGATCGCACGCAGGCCATTGCGCAGCACCTGCACCGGGACCGCCTGATCCTTGTCGGTGAGCAGCGTAACCTCCGAGACGAAGGCGTGCGCGCGGGTAAGCTGGCCGATCACGCCGACCTCGTCGATCACCGGGCTGCCGGCGCGCACGCCGTGCTGGCTGCCGCGGTCGAGGATCACCTTGCGCGAGAACGGGTCGCGGCCGGTGTACAGGATCTCGGCCGGCATCGATTTCCTTTCGACGCGCTCGGCCGCGCCGATCACCCGGCGCAGCTGCGCGACCTCGGCGGCGGCGGACTCGTAGCGCTGGGCGCTCTGCGCCGCAGTGAGCAGGCGCGCGCGCAATTCCTCGTTTTCCTCGCGCAGCTGCGACTGGCTGGCGAAGTAGCCGGCCACGACCTCGGCGGCGGCCACCGGCAGGCGCGCCGCCTGCTGCAGGGGATAGGCGGCGAGCGCGAGCACGCTGCGCAGGCTTTCGGTGTAGTGAAAGCGCGCGTCCAGCACCAGCAGGGTCAGCGACAGCGAGGCGAAGAAGGCGAGCCGGACGAGGGGGGCCGGGCCGCGGATGAAGAAAGGCGGGGGAGTGTGCTCCACGTCAGGGCAGGGTGAGGGGACCCTTCACCCTGCGCTCAGTCGTTGGTGAAGATCGGCCCGAAGTGCTCCATCTTCTCGAGCGCCTTGCCCGAGCCGCGCACTACGCAGGTCAGCGGGTCGTCGGCCACGATCACCGGCAGGCCGGTCTCTTCCATGAACAGCCGGTCGAGGTCGCGCAGCAGCGCGCCGCCGCCGGTGAGCACCATGCCCTTCTCGGCGATGTCGGCGCCGAGTTCCGGCGGGGTCTGTTCCAGCGCGGATTTCACCGCGCCGACGATCTGGTTGAGCGGCTCGGTGAGCGCTTCGAGGATCTCGTTGGAGCTGATGGTGAAGCTGCGCGGGATGCCTTCGGCCAGGTTGCGGCCCTTGACTTCCATCTCGCGCACTTCGCTCCCCGGGAAGGCGGAGCCGATTTCCTTCTTGATGTTCTCGGCGGTGGTCTCGCCGATCAGCATGCCGTAGTTGCGGCGGATGTAGTTGATGATGGCTTCGTCGAACTTGTCGCCGCCGACGCGCACCGAGCCCGAGTACACCATGCCGCCGAGCGAAATCACGCCGACCTCGGTGGTGCCGCCGCCGACGTCCACCACCATCGAGCCGGTCGCCTCCGCGACGGGCATGTCGGCGCCGATCGCCGCTGCCATCGGCTCTTCGATGAGGAACACCTGTCCCGCGCCCGCGCCGATCGCGCTCTCGCGGATCGCGCGCCGCTCGACCTGGGTCGAGCCGCAGGGCACGCAGATGATGATGCGGGGGCTCGGCGAGAACAGTTTGTTGTCGTGGACCTTCTTGATGAACTGCTTGAGCATCTGCTCGGTGATGGTGAAGTCGGCGATCACGCCGTCCTTCATCGGGCGGATGGCGACGATGTTGCCGGGCGTCTTGCCGAGCATCATCTTGGCTTCGCGGCCCACCGCCTGGATGGTCTTCTTCGCGTTCGGCCCGCCTTCCTGGCGGATCGCGACGACCGAAGGTTCATTCAGCACGATGCCTTTGCCGCGCACGTAGATCAGCGTGTTCGCGGTGCCGAGGTCGATCGCCAGATCGTTGGAGAAATAGCTGCGCAGGAAACCGAACATGGCCGTAGTTAACGCCGCTTTCTTGGTTGTGCCTTAACTTAGTTCGCTAAGGCTGTGTCGCTAAAGGGCATATAATACTCGGAACTAGGCCCCGAGCAAACGTAAGGCCGGGTTTGGAAACCCTTTTTTCCGCAGCGCAATGCCCCTATCCGACGACCAGATCCGCCGCATCGCGTGGCTTGCCCGCATCGCGATCGACGGCGAGGCGGCGGCACAAGTGCGCGACCGGCTGAACCGGGTGCTCGGCCTGATCGACCAGCTCCAGGCCATCGACACAGCCGGCATCGAGCCCATGTCGCACCCCTTGGACGCGCAGCTATCCCAGGGGCATCCGCTGCGACCCGATGCCGTCACCGAGACTGACCAGCGCGAGCGCTTCCAGTCGGGCGCCCCGGCGGTCGAAGGGGGGCTATACCTGGTCCCCAAGGTCATCGAGTAAGTGCTCGATTCCAGCCTCACCGAGTTGCAGGCGGCGCTCAGCGCCAGGAAGCTGTCCTCGGTCGAGCTGACGCGGCTGTTTCTGGACCGCATCCGCGGGCTGAACGGCGCGTTGAACGTCTATCTCGCGGTGGACGAAGAGACAAGCCTTGCCCAGGCCCGCCAGGCCGACCAGCGGCGCGCCCGTGGCGAGGCCGGCCCGCTCACCGGGATCCCGGTGGCGCACAAGGACATCTACTGCACACGCCAGCTGCGCACCACCTGCGGCTCGCGGATGCTCGAGGGCTACACCAGCCCCTACGACGCGCACGTCATCGAGCAGTTCGAGCGCGCCGGCACGGTACTGCTGGGCAAGACCAACATGGACGAATTCGCCATGGGGTCGTCCAACGAGACCTCGTATTTCGGGCCGGTGCGCAACCCCTGGGACCGGCGGCTGGTACCCGGAGGTTCCTCGGGAGGGTCGGCGGCGGCAGTGGCGGCACGCATGGCCCCGGCCGCCACCGGCACCGACACCGGCGGCTCGATCCGCCAGCCGGCGGCGCTGACCGGGGTCTGCGGCCTCAAGCCGACCTACGG
>JBGPPD010000172.1:0-6382 GCA_041488375.1 Gammaproteobacteria bacterium
GCTCGAGGCGACCGCGCGGGACATGGCCAACTCGATGGAGTTCGGCTTTCTGCTCGACCCGGAGCGCAGACTCCTCTCGATCGGCTACCGGGTCGCGGAGGGCAGTCTCGACCCGAGCTGCTACGACCTGCTTGCGTCGGAAGCGCGCCTCGCGAGCTTCGTGGCGATCGCCAAGGGCGATGTCGCCTCGCGGCACTGGTTCCGGCTCGGGCGCGCCGTTACGCCGACCGGAGGCGGCGCGGCGCTGATCTCCTGGTCGGGATCGATGTTCGAGTACCTGATGCCGTCGCTGGTCATGCGCGCACCGGCCGGGAGCCTCCTCGAGCAGACGAGCCGCCTGGTCGTGCGCCGGCAGATCGCCTATGGGGCCGAGCTCGGCGTGCCCTGGGGCGTTTCGGAGTCCGGCTACCACGTGCGCGACCTGGAGTTCACCTACCAGTATTCGAATTTCGGCGTCCCGGGCCTGGGCCTGAAGCGCGGCCTTAGCGAGAACGCCGTCGTCGCGCCCTACGCGACGGCGCTCGCGGCCATGGTCGATCCGGGGGCCGCGGTGCGCAACTTCGCCCGGCTCGCCGCCCTCGGCGCGCGCGGCCGCTACGGCTTCTACGAGGCGCTGGACTACACGCCCACGCGCCTGCCCGAGGGCAAGGACGTGGCGATCGTGCGCGCCTACATGGCGCACCACCAGGGCATGACGGTGGTCGCCCTCGCCAATGTCCTCCACGATGGGGCGATGCGGGCACGGTTTCATGCCGAGCCGATCGTGCGGGCGACGGAGCTCCTCCTGCAGGAACGCACGCCGCGCGATGTCGCCCTCGCGCATCCCAGGGCGGAGGAGGTCAGGACGGCGGCGACGGTTCGCGACCTGGAACTGCCGGCGGTGCGGCGGCTGCACTCCGCGCACGGCGCCACGCCGGCCGCGCACCTGCTGTCCAACGGCCGCTACACGGTGATGCTGACGGCTGCCGGCTCCGGGTACAGCAGTTGGAACGGTGCCGCGATAACGCGCTGGCGCGAAGACGTCACGCGCGACGATTGGGGCACGTACGTCTACTTGCGGGACGTGGAGAGCGGCGAGGTATGGTCCGCGGGCCACCAGCCGACCGGTGCAGAGGCGGAGCGCTACGAGGTGACCTTCACCGAGGATCGTGCCGTGTTCGCGCGGCATGGCGGCACGCTTACCACCACGCTCGAAGTCGTCGTCTCGCCGGAGGACGACGCCGAAGTGCGCCGCGTGTCCGTCTCGAATGCGGGCGGCCAGGTGCGCGAGATCGACCTCACCTCCTACGCCGAGCTCGTGCTGGCGCCGGCTGCCGCCGACGCGGCGCACCCGGCCTTTTCCAAGCTCTTCGTGCAAACCGAATATCTCGCCAAGGCCGGCGTCATCCTGGCGACGCGGCGCCGCCGCTCGCCCGGCGAGCCCGAAATCTGGGCCGCGCACCTCGCCGTGGTCGAAGGCGAGGCGGTGGGCGAGCCGGAGATCGAAACCGACCGGGCCCGTTTCCTCGGCCGCGGGCGCGAGGTGCGCACGCCGGTGGCGGTCGTGGACGGCCTGCCGCTTTCCAATACGGTAGGCGCCGTGCTCGATCCGGTGTTTGCGCTGCGCCACCGCTTGCGGGTTGAGCCGGGAAGGACGGCGCACATCGCCTTCTGGACGCTCGTCGCCTCCTCGCGCGGCGAGGCGCTGGATCTCGCCGACAAGCATTCCGACCCCACGGCCTTCGAGCGCGCGGCCACCCTGGCGTGGACCCACGCGCAGGTGCAGTCGAGCTATCTCGGCATCTCCCCGGAGGAGGCGAGCCTGTTCCAGCGGCTCGCGGGCCACGTGCTCTACGCCGATCCGCAGATGCGCCCGTCGCCGGATGTCCTGCGCCGCGGCGGCGGCGCGCCGCCGGCGCTCTGGGCGCAGGGCATCTCGGGCGACCTGCCGATCGTGCTCGCGCGCATCGACAACGTCGAGGACCTCGCCCTGGTGCGCCAGCTGCTGCGGGCGCACGAGTACTGGCGCATGAAGCAACTCGCGGTGGATCTGGTGATCCTGAACGAACGGGGGAGCTCGTACATCCAGGATCTGCAGGTTGCGCTGGAGACGCAGGTGCGCACGAGCCGCTCGCGCCGCCCCGCGAGCGACGTGCAGGACGCGCGCGGCGCCGTGTTCGTGCTGCGCGCCGATCTCATCCCGGCGCAGACGCGGGCGCTGCTGCTCTGCATGGCCCGGGCCGTGCTCGCAGGGCGCCGCGGCACGCTGCAGGAACAGTTGAACAACCTCCCGGAAGCGGCGGCGGCGGACGCCGGCAGCGCGCCGCCGCCGCGGCGCGCACCGTCCGCGGAGCCGCCGCAGGGCGTTCCGGCGCCGGCGGAGCTGGAATTCTTCAACGGCTTCGGCGGATTCGCCGCGCAGGGGCGCGAGTACGTGACGACACTCGGCGCCAAGCGCTGGCTGCCGGCCCCGTGGATCAACGTCGTCGCCAATCCCGCGTTCGGTTTCCAGGCCGCGGTCGAGGGCAGCGGCTACACCTGGTCGCTCGGCAGCCGCGAGAACCAGCTCACGCCCTGGTCGAACGACCCCGTCACCGACCGGCCGGGCGAGGTGCTCTACGTGCGCGACGAGGACACGGGCGAATTGTGGGGGCCTACGGCGCTGCCGATGCGCGACGAGGCCGCGCCCTATGTCGCGCGGCACGGCCAGGGCTACAGCCGCTTCGAGCACAGCGCGCACGGCATCGCGCTGGAACTATTGCAGTACGTGCCGCTCGAGGATCCGATCAAGATCTCGCGGCTGACGATCCGCAACACCTCGGACCGCGCCCGGCGGCTGCAGGTCACGGCCTACGTGGAATGGGTGCTCGGCCCGTCGCGCAGCGCGTCCGCGTTTTCGGTGGTGACCGAACTCGATGCGCAGACCGGCGCGCTGCTCGCGCGCAACCCCTGGAATACGAACTTCGGCGCGCGCGTCGCCTTCGCGGACCTGGGCGGACGGCAGACCGCCTGGACCTGCGACCGGCGGGAATTCCTCGGGCGCAACGGCGCGCTCGACAATCCGGCCGCGCTGGCGGGCGAGGCGCTCCTCTCCAAGCGAGTGGGCGCCGGGCTCGATCCTTGCGCCGCGCTTCAGGCCCCGGTCGAGCTCGAGCCGGACGGCACCGTGGAAATCGTTTTCTTCCTCGGCCAGGCGGCGAGCGAGCTGCAGGCGCGCTCCCTGGTCGAGCGCTACCGGGCGGCGGACCTGGATGCGGTCCTGCGCGAGGTCACTGCGTATTGGGACGATCTGCTCGGCACGATCCAGGTGAAGACGCCCGACCGCTCAATGGACGTGATGCTCAATCGCTGGATGCTCTACCAGACGCTCGCCTGCCGCGTCTGGGCGCGCTCGGCGTTCTACCAGGCGAGCGGCGCCTACGGCTTCCGCGACCAGCTCCAGGACGCCATGGCGCTCGTGGTGTCGCGGCCGGCGCTGGCGCGCGCGCACCTGCTGCGCGCCGCCGCGCGGCAGTTCGTGGAAGGCGACGTCCAGCATTGGTGGCTGCCGCCCTCGGGCCAGGGCGTGCGCACGCGCATCTCCGACGACCGGGGTTGGCTCGCCTGCGCCGCGGCGCACTATGTGGAGACGACCGGCGACGTCGCGGTGCTGGAGGAGTACGTTGCGTTCCTCGAGGGCCGGCCGCTCGCGGCGGGCGAGCACGACGCCTACTTCCAGCCGATGCTCTCGGCAGAGCGCGCGTCGCTCTTCGATCACTGCGCGCGCGGGCTCGACCAGAGCCTCGCCCTCGGCGCGCACGGCCTGCCGCTGATCGGCACGGGCGACTGGAACGACGGCATGAACCGGGTGGGCGAGAAAGGCCGCGGGGAGAGCGTCTGGCTGGGCTGGTTCCTGCACGCGGCGCTCTCCGCGTTCGTGCCGCTGGCGAAAGCGCGGGGCGAGGAGGCGCGCGCCGCGAACTGGCTGGCGCACGCTGCGCGGCTGCGCGCTGCGCTCGAACGGGACGGCTGGGACGGCGGCTGGTACCGGCGCGGCTATTTCGACGACGGCACGCCGCTCGGTTCCTCCACCAGCGAGGAATGCCGCATCGACTCGATCGCGCAGTCCTGGAGCGTGCTCTCCGGGGCGGCGGAGCCGGCGCGCGCCCGGCGTGCCATGGCCGCCGTGGAGCAGCTGCTCATTCGCCGCGACGAGGGCCTCGCGCTGCTGTTCACGCCGCCTTTCGAGCGCACGCCGCTCGATCCCGGATACATCAAGGGCTATCCGCCAGGGATCCGGGAAAACGGCGGCCAGTACACCCATGCCGCCGCGTGGTCGGTGATCGCCTTCGCGGCTTTGGGCGAGGGGGACAAGGCGGCGGCGCTGTTCTCGCTCGTCAATCCGATCAACCACACCAGCACGCGGGCCGACGTGCAGCGCTACAAGGTCGAGCCCTACGCCGTCGCCGCCGATGTCTATTCGGTGTTCCCGCACGTGGGGCGCGGCGGCTGGACCTGGTACACGGGCTCCGCCGGTTGGCTGTACCGCGCGGGGATCGAAGGGATCCTCGGCTTTCGGCTGCAGGGAGAGTTCCTGGTTCTCGATCCCTGCATCCCCAAGGCGTGGCCCGGGTTCGAGATCGTCTTCAAGTATCGCTCCGCGCGCTACGAGATCGCGGTAGAGAATCCCCGGGGGGTGAGCCGCGGCGTTGCTTCCGCTGCGCTCGACGGCAAGGCGCTGCCGGAGGGACTGACGCGGGTGCCGCTGGTGGATGATGGGGCGGTGCATAAGGTGCACGTGGTGCTAGGGTGAGACGGCCATGGCCCACGCCCACTCCGTAGACGGCGTCACCTACCGCTTTCCCGACCTCAGGACGCTTCTCGCGCGCGCTTCGCCGCACCGCTCGGGCGACGCGCTCGCCGGGGTCGCTGCGCAAAGCGCCGAGGAGCGGATGGCCGCGCGCATGGCGCTCGCCGACCTGCCTCTATCCGCTTTTCTCACTGAATCAGTCGTCCCCTACGAAGAGGACGACGTCACGCGGCTCATCCTCGACTCGCACGACAAGGCCGCGTTCGCGCCGGTGGCGGCCCTCACGGTGGGGGAGTTCCGCGAGTGGCTGCTCACTTTATCCTCCGAGCAGGTCACCGCGCTCGCCCCCGGCCTCGTTCCCGAGATGGCGGCCGCGGTGTCCAAGCTCATGCGCAACCAGGACCTGGTGTCCGTGGCGCGCAAGTGCCGCGTGGTGACGCGCTTCCGCAACACCATCGGCCTGCCGGGCCGGCTCGCCGTGCGCCTGCAGCCCAACCATCCCACCGACGATCCGCGCGGCATCGCCGCTTCGATGCTCGATGGCCTCATGTACGGCTGCGGCGACGCGGTGATCGGGGTGAATCCGGCGGGCGACGGCCTCGCCGCGTTGCTTCCTTTGTGGAAGATGATGGACGAGTTGATCTCGCGTTTTTCCATTCCAACCCAGTCCTGCGTCCTCACCCACGTCACGAACCAACTCCGCGCGATCGAGCAGGGCGCGCCGGTGGACCTCGTCTTCCAGTCCATCGGCGGCACCCAGAAGACCAACGAAAGCTTCGGCGTCAGCCTTTCCCTTCTCCGGGAAGCGATGCAGGCGGCGCGGTCGTTGAAGCGCGGCACGCTCGGGGAGAATGTCATGTACTTCGAGACCGGGCAGGGGAGTTCGCTCTCGGCCGGCGCGCACCACGGCTGCGACCAGCAGACCCTCGAAGCCCGCGCCTACGGCGTCGCTCGCGCCTACCAGCCGCTGCTCGTCAACACCGTGGTCGGCTTCATCGGGCCTGAGTACCTGTTTGATGGCAAGCAGATCATCCGCGCGGGGCTCGAGGACCATTTCTGCGGCAAGCTCCTCGGCGTGCCGCTATATCGAGGCCGACCAGGACGACATGGACACGCTGCTCACGCTCCTCGGCGCCGCGGGGGTCACCTACATCATGGGCGTGCCCGGGGCGGACGACGTGATGCTCAACTACCAGAGCAGCTCGTTCCACGACGCTTTGTACCTGCGCGAGGTGATGGGCCTGAAGCGCGCGCCCGAGTTCGAGGCGTGGCTGGAGAAGATGGGCATCGCGGGTGCGGACGGGCGGCTGGTTCCTGCTCCGCAGACGCCGCTGCTTGCGCTGGCGAGGGAGCTCGAGTGACCAAGAGCGGCTAAAATGCCTTTCATGTCCGCCAGCGCACAACTCGTCTTGGACGCCCAACGCGAGGACCTCGCGCGCCTGTGCGCGAAATTCGGCGTACGGCGGCTGGATGTGTTCGGGTCCGCCGCGACGGGTGCCTTCGATCCCGCGCACAGCGATGTCGACTTGCTGGTCGAGTTCGAGGCTCAGTCGGGCATGACGCCGTTCGACCAGTATTTCGGGCTGAGGGAGGCGCTCGCGGCGCTTCTCGGCC
>JBGPPD010000173.1:0-6326 GCA_041488375.1 Gammaproteobacteria bacterium
CGCTGCACGCTGGTGTGCCCGATGGGCATCGACATCGCGGGCCTGGTGCGCCTGGCGCGCGAGGGCATGGCGGCGGGCGGCTTCGCGCCCGGCGACCTGTACAAGGCCGCGGAAAAGGCGCTCGAGACCGGCAGCCCGATCGGCGTGCGCTGGCCGGCCTTGAAGCGCCAGATCGAGTTGCAGGAACAGGAGACCGGGCTCAAGGTGCCCGTCGACGCCGAGGGCGCCGAGTACATGGTGGTCCTGACCTCGATCGAGATCATGGGCTTTCCCGAGGCAATCGGCGCCCTGGCGCGGATCTTCCGGCAGGCGGGCGCGTCGTGGACCATTCCCAGCGCGGGCTTCGAGGCCACCAACGTGGGAGTGCAGATGGGTTCGCGCGACGTGGCTGCGGCGCTGCTCGAGCGCATCGTGGAGGCGGCGGAGCGGCTGAAAGTGAAAACCGTCATCAGCCCCGAGTGCGGCCACGCCTACTCGGCGCTGCGCTGGGAAGGCCCCAACCTCCTCGGCCGGCGCTACGGCTTCGAGGTGGTGCAGATCAGCGAGCTGCTGGACCGGTTCGTGCGCGAGGGCCGCTTGCGCCTGCGCGGCAAGGACCCGCGCCGCCTCACGTTCCACGACCCTTGCCAGCTGGTGCGCCGCGGCGGGCTGACCGAGGCGCCGCGCCGGGTGGCAGGCGGGGTGAGCGCGAACATGGTCGACATGCCCGACTCCGGCACGGCGAGCTTTTGCTGCGGCGGGGGCGGCGGCGTGAGCGCCATCCACCGCGCCGAAGGGCTGCGCTTCGCCGCATTCGAGATCAAGAAGCAGCAGATCGAAGCCACCGGCGCGCAAGCGGTGGTCACTGCGTGCGGCAACTGCCGCAACGTGCTGGAGGAAGCGATCGAGCACTATGGCATGACCATGCCGGTGCTCGGCCTGACCGAGCTGGTGGCGCAGTACCTGGACAATGACGGCCGTTGAACTCTTGCAGTTCGCACGCGGACCGGCACTGTGGGCCTCGCTCGCCGTGCTGGTCGCGGGCAGCCTGTGGCGCGTCGCCGGCATCCTGCGGCTCGGCTCCAGGCCGGACCTATCCACGCCGCGCAGCACCCGGTGGCTCGCCGGCGCGATGCGCGGCATCTTCGCGCGCATGATTCCGCGCGCGGAGTTCCGCCAGAGGAACCAGCTCGGCGTCTGGAACGGATACGTCTATCACCTCGGCCTGGCCGTGATCGCGTTCGGCTACCTGCCGCACATCCGCTTCATCGAGCGCCTGACCGGTCTTGCCTGGCCGCCGCTGCCGGACGCGGTGGTGTACGTGTCCGTCGGACTGACCTTCGTGTCCTTGTTCCTCGCGCTCCTGGAGCGCCTCACTGACCCGGTACGGCGCCTGCTCTCGGGCTTCGACGACTACTTCAGCTGGTTCGTGGTCCTGCTGCCGCTCGCCACCGGCATGATCGCGATCCAGCAATCGTATGCTCCGAGCGCCGCCGCTGCGCCGGCCATCTATCCGCTGCCGCTGGCGATCCACCTGTTGAGCGTGGAGCTGCTGTTCCTGTGGCTGCCGTTCGGCAAGCTGGCGCACGCGTTCCTGGTGTTCGCCTCGCGCGGGGTCACCGGGGCCGCGCTGGGGCGCAAGGGCGCCGCGCTGTGATCAGGACCCGAGCGGGTTGACGAACAGCTGCGCGCGCGGCAGCCCATGTTCGAGCAGCTGGAACTCCGCCGCGCTCGCCCAGGCTTCGGGCCCCGCGAGGTAGACGTCGCAATCGGCCAGCCGCGGATGATCCTGCAACACCTGCCGTAGCATCGCCTCGTCGTCCGCAAGGGAGCCCTTCGTCGTCAACGGCGTGTAGCGGAAGTCGTCCAGGGCGTCGCCCCAGGAGCGGCACAGGTTGTCCAGGTAGTGGCCGCCCGCGCCGGCGGCGATCCAGACCAGGTGCAGCGATTCGGCCGCATCGAGCGCCATGGCGTGCTCGATCAGGCTCTTGATGGGCGCGAAGCCGGCTTCGCCGGCGATGAACACGAGCGGCCGGGACGATTCCTCGTCGAGCACGAATTCCCCGCGCGGTCCCTCGACGCGCACCGACTCCACGCCCTTGAGCCCGCCGAACACGCGCTCGGCGAAGGCGTCGCCGGCGCGCCGCCGGATGTGGAACTGCAGGTTGCGGTCGTCGCAAGGGCAGCTCGCCACGGGGAAGGCGGCGCCGACGCCCCCGGGGAGCGCGAGCGACGCCGATTGCCCGGCCAGGAAGCGCAGCCGGTTGCTGCGCGGGGTCTGCAGGTGCAGCAACCGCACGTCCTCGCCGAGTGGGCTCACGGACTTGACCCTGGCGTCGATGCTCTGCAGCGGCATGTCCGCCGCGCCGTGCGCCTCGCGCGCCTCGAGCACCAGGTCGGTCAGGGCGGTGTTGCAGCACATGAGCACGACCCCGGCGATCTTCTCGGCGGCCGTGAGGACGTAGTCGGAATGGCGCGTGCGCTGCGCCTGGCCCGACACGACCCGCGCCTTGCATTTGCCGCAGCTGCCGATGCTGCAGCCGTAGTCGAGCGACAGCCCCGCGCGCAGCGCCGCCTCCAGCAGGCTGTCGTTGCCGTCGACGAAGAACTCCCGCCCGCTCGGCTTGACCTGTACGTGCGCGCTCATGATCCTCAGCAAGCTCTCCTGCGCCAGCAGCGGCGGGGCGCCCCGCGCGGCGGGCTCCAGGCGCTGCTGCAGCCAGGCGAGCAGTCCAGCCGGCGAGGCCGCCGGCCCGCGCAGCTTTGCCTGCAGCTCATCCACGATCCCCCGGTAGTGCTCGAGCTGCGCCTGCGCCTGCGCCCGCTCCCTGCTCAATTCGCCCAGGCGCGCGACCAGGGCCTCGGCGCTGGGCAGCAGGCGCTCGCGCATGCGCCGGGCAAAGGCGTCGTCCTTGATCGCCTCGAAGCGCTCCAGGCCGGCATGGTCCTCCAGCCGCGCCTGCGGATAGGCGCGCAGCAGGTCCTCCGCCGCGACCATGCCCTCGAACGCGGCCAGCTCGCCGCTGCGGATCTTGCTCTGCAGCGCGCCGCGCCTGACGCCGACCAGGCGCGCCGCACGCTGCAGTGTAAGGAGCCGGGGCATGCACCTTCCCGTTTGAATCTATCATAGCGAAGCGCCCGCTCACGCAGAACGCCATGGACTTCCTGCCGATCTTCCTCGATATTCGCGATCAGCCCTGCCTGGTGGTGGGCGGCGGCGAGGTGGCCGCGCGCAAGCGCGCGCTGCTGCTGCGCGCCGGCGCGCGCGTGACCGAGATCGCGCCGGCGCTGTTCCGGGAGCAGAGCCTGGAGGGGTTTGCGCTCGCGATCGCCGCCACCGGCGACGAGGCCGTGAACCGCGCGGTCGCCGCCGCCGCGAAGGCGCGGCGCATCCCGGTGAACGTGGTCGACCAGCCCGCGCTGTGCACGTTCATCCTGCCCTCGATCATCGAGCGCGCGCCGCTCGTGGTGGCGGTGTCCAGCGGCGGCGCCTCGCCGGTGCTGGCGCGGCTGCTGCGCGCGCGCCTGGAGAGCCTCATCCCGGCGGGCTACGGGCGCCTCGCCGCGCTGGCGGGGGCGTTCCGCGACCAGGTCAAGGCGCGCTTCAAGCCGCGGGAGCGGCGGCGCTTCTGGGAGCGCGTGCTGCAGGGCCCGATCGCCGAGCTGGTGTTCAGCGGCCGCGACGCCGAGGCGCGCGCGGCCCTGCAGGCCTCGCTGGAGGACACGCGCCTCGCCTTCGGCGGCGGCGAGGTGGCCCTGATCGGCGCCGGCCCGGGCGATCCGGACCTGCTCACCTTCCGCGCCCTGCGCCTCATGCAGCAGGCCGACGTGGTGGTGTACGACCGGCTGGTGTCGCGGCCGGTCCTCGACCTGGTGCGCCTGGAGGCCGAGCGCATCTACGCCGGCAAGGAGCGCGCGCTGCACGCGCTGCCGCAGGACGACATCAACCACCTGCTGGTGCGCCTGGCGCGCGAGGGCAAGCGCGTGGTGCGCCTGAAGGGCGGCGATCCGTTCATCTTCGGGCGCGGCGGCGAGGAGATCGACACGCTGGCCGCCGAAGGCATTCCCTTCCAGGTGGTGCCCGGCATCACGGCGGCGGCGGGCTGCGCCAGCTACGCCGGCATCCCGCTCACGCACCGCGACTACGCGCAGTCGGTGGTGTTCGTCACCGGCCACATGCAAGACGGCAGCATGGACCTGAACTGGGCGGCGCTCGCGCAGCCGCGCCAGACCATCGTGTTCTACATGGGGCTGCTCGGCGTGGAGGTCCTGTGCCGCGAGCTCGCCGCGCACGGCCTGCCGGCCGCCACGCCGGCCGCGCTCGTCCAGGCGGGCACCACGCCGCAGCAGCGCGTGCTGACGGGAACGCTGCAGACGCTGCCGGGGATCGTGCGCGGCAGCGGCGTCAAGGCGCCCACGCTGATCATCATCGGCGAGGTCGTCAGGCTGCGCGAGCGCCTGAAATGGTTCGAACCCGCGGCATGAGACTTCCGTGACGCAGGAATTCATCGACGCGGGCAAGGCGGGCGAGCTCGCGCCCGGCACGATGCAGCGCGTCGAGGTGCGCGGCCGGCGCATCCTGCTCGCCAACGTGGACGGGCGCATCTGCGCCGCCGACGACACCTGCACCCACGAAGACGCCTCGCTTTCGACCGGCGTGCTGAAAGGCGCGCTGGTGAAATGCCCGCTGCACGGCAGCCGCTTCAACGTCTGCACCGGCGAGGCGCTGGAGGAGCCGGCGGAAGAGAATCTCCGCACCTATGCGGTGCGGCTGGAAGGCGGGCGCATCCTGCTCGGCCTGCCCGAAGGGGGGACGCCGTGAGCGCTCCCCTGATGGACTCGATCCTCAAGCGCATCGCCACCGGGCCGGAGCTGAGCAAGGACATCTCGCGCGAGGAGGCCTGCGCCGGCATGCGCCTGGTGCTCGACGCCGAGGTCGATCCGGTGCAGGCCGGGGTATTCCTGATCGCGCTGCGCATGAAGCGCGAGACCGACGAGGAGAACCGCGGCGTGCTCGAAGCGATCCGCGAGGCCACGCTGCGCGCCACCGCGCCGGTGGACGAGGTGCTCGACCTCGGCGATCCCTACGACGGCTACAACCGGACGCTGCCGGCCGCGCCGTTCCTGCCGGCGGTGCTCGCCGCCTGCGGCGTCGCGGCGGTCTCGCACGGCGTGGAGCGCATGGGGCCCAAGTACGGCGTCACGCACCGGCTGGTGCTGCGCGCCGCCGGCCTGCCCGTGGACCTCGAGCCGCAAGAAGCCGCCGCTCGCCTTGGCGATCCGGGCATCGGCTGGGCCTACATCGACCAGAAGGCGTTCTGCCCGAAGCTCTACGCGCTCGCCGGGTTGCGCGCGCTCATCGTCAAGCGGCCCGCCATCACCACCGTGGAGGTGCTGGCCGGGCCGGTGCGCGGCCGGCTGAAGACCCACCTGGTCACCGGCTACGTGCACAAGCCCTATCCGCGCATCTATGCGCTGCTCGCGCGCCACGCCGGCTTCGACTCGGCGCTCATCGTGCGCGGGGTGGAGGGTGGCGTGATTCCTTCCCTCTCCCATGGCGGCAAGGCGTTCCACTATCACGCGGGCGGCGAGGAATCCTCCACCGAGTTCAGGCCGGCCGAGCTGGGCATCGAGCAATCGGTGCGCGCGCCGCGCATCCGCGGCGCGAGCGACGAGGGCGAGGGCGAAGCGCCGCTCGACGTTGCGGCAGTCGCGAAAGCGGCCGCCGAGGCCGGCATGGCGGCGCTCGCCGGGCGGCCCGGCGCTACGCGCGACGCCCTGGTCTACGGCGCTGCCCTGTGCCTGTGGCACCTCGGGCGCCACGGCAGCCTGAGCAGCGCCGCCGACGCCGTGCGCGGGGTACTCGATCACCGCAAAGCCCTGGAGCATCTCCGATGAACGAAACCAATCCCGCGCAGCTCGTCCCCTACGTCACCGGCGGCGCGTTTGTCCTGGCTTTTGTTTTCGGCGCCGTCGGCAACAAGACCAACTTCTGCACCATGGGAGCGGTGTCCGACTGGGTGAACATGGGCGACAAGAACCGCCTGCGCATGTGGCTGCTGGCCATCGCGGTGGCGCTGCTGGGCTCGAGCGCGCTGCAGCTCGCGGGGGTGGTGGACCTGTCCAAGTCGATCTATCCCGGCCCCAACTTCACCTGGCTGTCCTACCTC
Organism: Gammaproteobacteria bacterium; assembly: GCA_041488375.1. Classification (GTDB taxonomy): domain Bacteria; phylum Pseudomonadota; class Gammaproteobacteria; order Burkholderiales; family SG8-39; genus JAABQT01. The sequence continues at coordinate 6,150 of JBGPPD010000173.1, forward strand.
GTCGGCGGGTTCCTGTTCGGCGTCGGCATGACGCTCGGCTCGGGCTGCGGTTCGAAGACCCTGATCCGCATCGGCGCCGGCAACCTGAAGTCGCTGGTGGTCTACGTGTTCCTCGGCATCGCGGCCTACATGACGCTGCGCGGCCTGTTTGGCGCCTTCCGCGTGGGCGTGCTGGAG
>JBGPPD010000174.1:0-6227 GCA_041488375.1 Gammaproteobacteria bacterium
ATTCTTCGCCTCCCCGCCATACTTCTTCGCCAACACGTGCGTCATCGCCGCCGTCAGCGTCGTCTTGCCATGATCCACGTGACCGATCGTGCCCACGTTCACGTGCGGCTTGGTCCTCTCAAATTTGCCTTTTGCCATGACTGTTTTCCGGTTTCGTACTGTCTCTAAGTGGAACTGCCGTTGTCCCTGGTGCCCATGACGCGGATTGAACGCGTGACCTCTCCCTTACCAAGGGAGTGCTCTACCACTGAGCTACATGGGCCGAATTCCTCTGTTGGAGCGGGTGAAGGGAATCGAACCCTCGTCATAAGCTTGGAAGGCTTCTGCTCTGCCATTGAGCTACACCCGCCCGCTCGCCCCATCACCCACGCGCCACAAAATTTCCGCACCTCGCCGCCGGTACCGCCCGGAATGCTGGTGGAGGGGGTTGGATTCGAACCAACGTAGGCGCAAGGCCAACAGATTTACAGTCTGCCCCCTTTAGCCGCTCGGGCACCCCTCCGGCGAAACCGGAAATTATGTGAGTTTTCCGCCGCTTAGTCAAGGATTGGAGACTGAAATCACGTCGTAGCGCGGAACGCTGGCGGAGGAGCAGGCGGTCGGAGCCGGCTGCCAAGCGCATCAAGGGCTTACGTGCCGTACCGGACGCTGGAGCCGAGCGAACGCAGCGCGGCGAGCGCGCTGTAGCAGGCAAGCCAAGCCGTTTTCGGGTTCTCCGGAGACGGCACGTTCTCGAGAGTCACGGTTATGTCGCCACTCTTGCCCGAAATGCGGATGGTGTGCGTGTTGCGGGTCAGCCCGGGATCCGCCACCACTTCCAGGCGCGTGCGATCAAAGCCGATTCCCGCCATCGCCAGGACCGCCGCGATGTTCACGTTCTGCGGGAAATGCGGAACGCCCTCGCGCGCGGGGCCCTCGAAAAGCGTCTGGGCCCGCGACAGACGATCGAGGTCCAGACCCATGGCGTCCACATAGGGAATGTTCTTCCAGGCTGCGGGCGGTTTCGCCACGCGAATGCTCACTGCATCGACTCCTGCGACGCAAGCCGACTTGAGCGCGTCCAGCCCCCCGATGCCCCCGGACGGGACATAAAGCAAGGCACCGCTGGCGCGCGCAGCGCCCTCAGCCGCATCGCGCAAACGGTCGTCGGCGAGCGCACCAGCGGATAGCACGACGACGCTGACACCTGCCTCGAGCAAGGCCACGAGATGCTGCCGCACGGCGTCGTGCGATGCGGCCTCCAGCACCGCCTGCGGGCGTGTCGCCAGCAACGCATCGCGGCCGACCACGAAGGGCACGCCGAACGCGCTTGCGAGCGCCGCGCCGCGCGAATCGACGCTGCGGCCCGACAAGGCTGCCACCTCGACACCGGGAAGAATTCCGCGCCGGAGGTGTTCTAGGACGAGGCGGGCGATGGTGCCGCCGCCCAGCAGGGCTATGCGCATGGCTCCTCGGGGTTGGGCGATTCTGCCACAGGGCCGCTTGGGCGAACCGGGATCCAGCAGTATGATTGCGCGCACAGGGACGCTGCGTGCGGATATCGATTCTCGAGGATGATCCGGACCAGCTGGCGCTGCTCAAGCGCTGGCTGACGGATGACGGCCACGACGTGCACGGCTACCTCGCCGGGCGCGAGGCGATGAAGCATGCCGGCCGCGAGAGCTTCGACTTGTTCGTGCTCGACTGGCAGGTACCGGACGTGTCGGGCGCCGATGTGTTGATGTGGTTGCGCACCAACGTCTCGAAGACGGTGCCGGTGCTGTTTGTCACGGTGCGCGACTCCGAGCAGGACATCGTGTTCGCGCTCGAGAACGGTGCCGATGACTACATGGTCAAGCCGGCGCGACGGCAGGAATTGCTGGCGCGCGTGCACGCGCTGCTGCGGCGCGCCTATCCGCGCGAGGAGGAAAAGCAGCTCTCGTTCCCGCCTTTCGAAATCGACGTCGTGCGCGGCGAGGTCCGTCGCGGCGGCGAGAAGATCGACCTGACGCCGAAGGAGTTCGAACTGACGGTGGTCCTGTTCCGCAACGTGGGCCGCCTGCTGTCGCGCGGCCATCTGCAGGAATCGGTGTGGGGCCGCAGCGGCGACCTGGTGACGCGCACCGTCGACACGCATGTCAGCCAAGTGCGCAAGAAACTCGATTTGCGCGTCGAAACCGGATTCCGCGTCGTGCCGATCTACAACTACGGTTACCGCCTGGAGCGGATCAGCGAAAGCGCGTCGAGCGCGGCTTGAATCAGCGCAGCTGCTGCACGCGCTGCTCGGCGTAGGCCAGCAAGTCCCCGGTGAGGGTGCCTGTGGCGATGCCGCGGCGGAACGCCTCCGCCGCCTCCGGGCGCCGATTCAGCGCCTCCAGGGATATGCCCAAGCCAATCCACGAGGCGCCGGTCTGCGCGCCTGTGGCCAGCGCCTGCCGGTAGGCATCTGCCGCCTCGCCGTGACGCGAGAGCCGTTGCAGGACCGCGCCGCGCAGTGCATGAAAGTCCGCGCTTCCTTCACTGCCCGCAGCCTTCGCCTGGTCCAGCACGGCGAGCGCGGCGACATACTCGCCCCGATCCACGTGGATGCGCGCCAGCGCCACCGCAAATGGCGCATAGGAGGGATTCACCGCAAGTCCTTCCTGCAGGTGGCGGCGCGCCTCCTCGATGCGCCGCTGCTCGATGTACAGGGCAATCAAGGTCTGGCGCGCAGGCTGATGCGCGTGGTTCGCGCTGAGCGCCGCAAGCAGCGCCTCCTCCGCGTCGGTAACGCGCCCGGCATTCAGCAGCGCGGCCGCGCGGCGGTATTCGGCCTCAGCCCGGTCTGCCGGTGCACCTTCCCGATCGCGCTTCTCGACCGCGGGCCGCGCCACGTCAGCTTGTCGAGCCACCCTGACTGGCCGAACCGCAGACGGTGAGGGCGCGACAACTTTCGCCGCATCAACCTTGGTAGGCCGCCTGGTGCGAGGCGCGAGCGGCGTATCGATGGTCAACGCGAGCCTCAGGGTCTCAATCGGCGCAGCGAGCCTTTCCGGCGCCGGCGTGGGGGCAGCGGGTGCAGGACTCGCGGGTACAACGCTGGCCGGCGAGGGCGTTTCAGGGGCGCCAGTCGTCGCAGCAACCGCGGCAGTCACCGGCGCGGCAACAGGCGAAGCCATGGGAGCCGGCTCGACCACAGGGGCCGGCGCAATGGGCGCGCGGCGGCGAGTATTCTCGGCTGCCCGGTAGGCAAGTTCGGTCGCCACAGAGCGCGGCTGCAACTGATAGACGACCCACAGCGTCCAGCCAGCCGCGATCAGCATCAGTGCCGCGACCGAGCGCCAGAACCATTCGTGTCCCGAGCGCATGGATGACACCGCGCGCACCTCGGGATGCGGTGCCTGGCCTTGGGGGCTGGCACCGGCGTGCCGGCGATCCAGCTCCTGCAGCATCTTGTTGATGATGCTCATTGCTGCTCCTGCTCCGCCACCTGGCTCGCGGGCCGCAGGCGCTGCCACCAAAAGTTGCGCTGCGGGCCAGCCGCAGGGGTATCCGCGGCGGCGGCGCGCACGTGGCGGCGCGAGGCGCAACGGCCGCCCTCGCCGAACACCAGGAGCAACGCCTTGTGCGCCAGGATGTTGACCAGCCGCGGCACGCCCCGGCTGGCGCGGTGCACGGCGCGCAAAGCGCCGCCGTCGAAGAGCGGTGCGCCTGCGTGCCCGGCGATCGCCAGCCGATGCTCGACATAGGCGCCGATTTCCTCCCGGTCGAGCCCGGTCAGGTCGTACTGGAACGTGATGCGCTGGCGCAACTGCCGGATCGACTCGGACGCGAGCTTGCGATCAAGCTCGGGCTGCCCGAACAACACCACCTGCAGGAGCTTTCTCTTCTCGGTCTCGAGGTTGGTCAGCAGGCGCATCGTCTCGAGGGTCTCGAGCGGCATCCCCTGGCTCTCGTCCATGCACAGCACGACGCGGCGGCCGTGACGCGCGTGATCCAGCAGCACCCGCGTGATGCCCCGCATCAGGTGGTGCTGGTCTGCGCCTGGGTCTGCATGCACGCCCAGTTCCTCCGCCACCGCCAGCACCAGGGCGCGCGGCTCCAGGTTCGGATTCGGCAGATAGGCGCTCGCCCAGCCGGCGTCCAGGGTCGACAGGAACTTGCGGCATAGCAGCGTCTTGCCCGTGCCGACCTCGCCGGTGATCTTGATAAACCCCTCGCCATTGCTCACGGCGATCAGCAGAGTGTTGAGCGCCTCCTGCGTGCTGCGGCAGGCGTAGAAGAAGCTGGTGTCCGGCGTGATGCCGAACGGCGCTTCGCGCAGGCCGAAGTGCCTGAGGTAATTCACTGCTACGGCTGTCCCTGCTCGGGACGCACGGGGAACACGCTGTTCATCCGCTCACGCGTGTCGCGCAAGTCCTGTTTCCATGTCTGGTCGTTATGGATGATCGTCGGCTTGAGCAGGATCACGACCTCGCGCTTGCGCCCCTGGCGGTCGGAGTTGCGCAACAGTACGTTGGCGTCACTCGCACCGGGAATGCCAGTGCGGTTGTCGCGCACGTCCACGCTCATCAGCCCGCCGATGGCGACGATGTTGCCGTCGGTGACGCGCACGACCGTGTCGGACTCGTTCACCGCCGACTTCGCCAGCGGCAGCGTGATCGACGGGATCGAGCCGCCCAGATCGACCACGCGGCGGCTTTCCGTCACCTCGCTGATCGAGGGATGGATGTGCAGCGTGATGTTGCCAAACTCGTCGATCTGGGGCGTGACATCGAGCATGATTCCCGAGAAGAACGGGGCCACCGTGACGGTCGGCGTCTGTTGCGTCGTCGTGCCGGTGGTGGTGGTGACGGTGGCGACGTTGGTGACAAAGAACTCGTCCGTGCCCACCTTGAGCACCGCCTTCTGGTTGTTCAGCGTCGCGATGCGCGGGCTGGAGAGCACCTGCGTCGTGCCTTGCGAATCCAGGAACTGCAGCAGCGCCGCGAAATTGGACGCCTGGAAAGCCAGGCCGAAGACCGCGCCCGGATTGGTCGCAAGCGTCGTGCCCGTCGCGAGCGACCCGGCCGTCGGATTGACAGTGACGCCGCCGCTGCTGATGCTCGAGCCGCTGGTGTTGGTGCCCAGCGTCGTGTTGTTGCCGAACTGGCCGACCGCCGCGTACGGGCTGGCGTTGGCGCGGAACAGCGCCCAGTTGATGCCGGACTGGAAGGTATCGGCGAGCGTGACCTCGATGATCTTCGCTTCGAGCATCACCTGGCGCTCGACCACCAGGCGCGCTTCGCGCAGGTAATTTTCCACGTCGCGCAACTCGGCCGGAAAGGCCCGCACCAGCACCACGCCGGACTGCGGAGTCACCACCACGCCTCGTCCCTTGCCCGTGCCGACGATCGCGCTGAGCGCATTGCGCAGGTCGGACCAGTAGTCGTTGGACACTTCCGTGGTCACGCGCGTGCTGTCGATGCTGTGCGCCGGTCCGGTCTGAGACCCGACTGCACCCGGCGAAGGCGAGGTCAGTGCGCTGGGCGACGGCGGACCGGCGCTGCCCGTCGTGTCCGCCAGTGAGCCGGATTGCACGCGCAAATCGCTCGAGCCGCGCCGCCGGCCCACCATGTAGTTCACCAAGTAGGTCTTTGTCTGCAGTCCAGCGGGGTGCACGAAGATGCGCGTGCCTTCCACGCGGTAATCGTAGCCGTAGAGCTCGCGCAACGAATCGAGCGCCTCGCCGACCGTCACGTCCTTGAGGTTCACCGAGATCGTCCCGCCCACCTCCGGATTGAGCAGCATCGAATATCGCGTGCCGGAAACGATCGCCATGAATACCTGTGCGGCGGGCGCGTTGGTCACCGAGAGATCGAAGCGAGGGTCGAGCGGACGCCCGGCCGCACTCGGCATCTCCATGCGCAGGGGCGGTAGCAACGCCTGGTCCGGCACCGGGGTGCGCTTAGGGCCGGGCCCCGCGATCGCCTGGTCGATCTCGCTCTTCAACGCCGGGTCAACCGAAGTCGGTCGCGGCGGCGGCGTGGCACAGGCCGCAACCAGAGCGAGGCAGATCCACGTCAGAGTTCGCTTCATCGGGCAGTTCCCCTATCCCTGTCAGCCGCGTCGGCGGCACGCCGCTCGCGTTTTTCCACGCCGGGGTTCAGGCGCAGCGTTTCCCTGCGATCCGCGTATTTCAGCACCACCGCGGTTTCGGTCACCGCCTCCAGCGTGCCTGTGCCGAACTTGTCGCCCAGGCCCACGGTCTTGCCGTCGATCACCGCCAC
>JBGPPD010000175.1:0-6210 GCA_041488375.1 Gammaproteobacteria bacterium
AGGGCGCGCCAGGAGGCCGAGGAGCTGCGCCAGAAGCTGGAGCAGGAGCGCAAGGCGCGCGAGGAAGCCGAGCGCAAGGCGCAGGAGGAGCGCGAGAAGCGCCAGCGCGAACGGGAGGAAGAGGACCGCCGCCTGCTGGCCGAGCAGGAAAAGCGCGACGAGCGCGACCGCCGCGAGCAGGAGGAGAACCAGCGCCAGATCCGCCTGGCGCGCGAGGCCGAGGACCGCAAGCGCCGCGACGCGGACGCGCGCAAGAGGAAGGAAGAGGAGGCCAAGCGCTGGGAGCAGGAGGATGCGCGGCGCAAGTCCGACGACGGCTATCGCCAGCGCGCCGAGCTGGAGGACAAGGAGCGCGCCGAGCGCGAGGCGGTCGAGGCGGTGGAGCGGGCGGCCGCGGAGAAGAAGGCCGCCGAGGCCGCCGACGCTCTTTCCGGCTCGCTGATGGCGGACCTGGATTCGTTCTCCAAGCGCGAGGAGGAAGAGCGCAAGGAGAAGGAGGAGGGCGACCGCCAGCAGCGCGCCGAGGCGCAGCGCCGCGCGAAGGAAGACGAAGCGCGGCAGGCGCGCGAGGAGGCCGAGCGCCGGGCGCGCAAGGAAGAGGAGAAGCGCCGCCGCGAGGAGGCGGAGCGCAAGGAACAGGAGGACAAAAAGCGCCAGGAGCACGAGGCCGAGGCCAGGCGCCGGGAAGAGGAAGTCGAGCGCAAGAAAAAGGAGCGCGAGGAGCAGGCGCGCAAGGCCGCTTCGGCCGACATCCCGATCACCGGCGACGACCTGGGGCGCGGCGACATCTCGGATGACGAGCGCAAACTCTCCCCCGAAGCGCGCAAGGCGCTGCGCGACCGCGAGCGCGAGGTGGCGCGCGCGCGCAGCCGCGGGGACCAGACCTCGGCCAAGGCGGCCAGCGCCTACAAGCGCAAGCAGCCGGTCAAGTGGGGCAAGCCGGTGGCGCTGGCGCTGTTCTTCCTGCTGGTGGGCGGGGTCGGGGCGGTCAACTTCCTGCCGCTGTCCACCGCCGAATACGAAAAGCTGGCCACCGAGGCCTTCGGCCGCCCGGTGAAGATCGGCTCGGCGCGCATGTGGGTGCTGGCCGGCGTGCAGGTGCGCCTGCAGCGCGTGAGCATCGGCGAGGGGATCAAGATCGCCGAAGTGCGCGCGGTGCCCGAGCTCAGCTCGCTGCTCAACGACAAGAAGGCCTTCAGCCGCGTCGAGGTGGACAAGGTCACGCTGCCGCAGGAGGCGCTGGGCGCGGCGCTGTTCGGCGCCATGAAGGGCGACCGGCTGCGCGTGTGGCGCGTGGTGGCGGACGACGTGAAGCTCGAGGGACCGCTCGCGCTGCCGCTGATCGACGCCGACGTGGCGCTCACCAGCGACGGGCGCCTGAGTTCGGCGCGGCTCTCCGGCGAGCGCATCAGCGGCCTGGTCACGCCCAAGGGCGAGGGCGTGGCCTTCGAGGCGACGCTGGGCAGCCTGACGGTGCCCTTCGTCGACAAGCTGGTGATCACCGATTTCGGCATGAAGGGCAGCGCCGACCGCCAGGGCATGACGCTCAGCGAGTTCGACGGGCGCCTGTACGACGGCACCATGGCGGGCAAGGCGCGCATCACCTGGGGACCGCAATGGCAGGTGCAGGGCGAGATCCAGGGCAAGAGCATGAACGCCGCGGTGTTCTCGCCGCAGATGATTTCCGAGGGCCGCTTCGACGGCAAGGGGCGCTTCACGCTCGCCGGGCCCGACCCGGCCAAGCTGGCCGAGGGCGCGCGCCTGGAGGGGACCTTCACGGTGGCCAAGGGCGCGCTGGGCAGCTTCGACCTGTCGCGCGCGCTGCAGACCACCAGCGCGCAGGCGAGCGGCCGCACGCAGTTCACCGAGCTGGAGGGCAGCGCGGCGCTGGCCGGCGGGGCGATCGCGCTGCGCGACCTGAAACTGAGCTCGGGCCTGCTGCTCGCCAACGGCACGCTGGACGTGGACGCCGCGGGCGCCCTGTCGGGCCGCATCAACGCCGAGCTGCGCAACCTGCGCGGCACGTTCTACATCGGCGGCAAGCTGCAGGATCCTCAGCTGCGGAGATAAGTGCAAAAACTCCTCCAGTTCCGCGGCGCCCGGGCGCTGCAGGAATTCCGCCTCGCCAAGCTCCTCCCGCAACTGCAGTCCGCCCAACCGGGCATCCGCGGCCTCGCGGCCGAATTCCGGCATTTCGTGGAAACCGAAGAGGTGCTGAGCGCGCAAGAGCTGAAGCTCCTCGAGCGCCTGCTGCAGTACGGCGCGCCCCCGCAGGCGGCGCAGGCGGGGGACACGCTGTACCTCGTGGTGCCGCGCCTCGGCACCATCTCGCCCTGGTCCTCCAAGGCGACCGACATCGCGCGCAACTGCGGCCTGGCGAAGGTGCGGCGCATCGAGCGCGGCACCGCCTACAGCGTGCGCGGCGCGGCGCGCTCGGCCGAGGTCGCCGCGCTGCTGCACGACCGCATGACCGAGACGGTGCTCGCCTCGTTCGACGAGGCGGGGCAACTGTTCCAGCACGTGCCGCCGCGGCCGCTGGCGCGCGTGCCGCTCGCCTCGCTGGAGGAGGCCAACCGGCGCCTCGGCCTGGCGCTGTCGGAGGAGGAGATCGACTACCTGCGCCGCGCCTACGGCACGATCGGGCGCGACCCGACCGATGCCGAGCTCACCATGTTCGCGCAAGCCAATTCCGAGCACTGCCGGCACAAGATCTTCAACGCCGACTGGATCGTCGACGGGCAAAAGAAGGAGCAGTCCCTGTTCGCCATGATCAAGCACACGCACGCCGCCAACCCGCGCGGCACGGTGCTCGCCTACGTGGACAACGCGGCGATCATGGAGGGGCGCCTCGCGCGGCGCTTCTACGCCGGCGCCGGCGGCGTGTACGCGCCGCGCTCGGAGCGCACGCACACGGTGATGAAGGTGGAAACGCACAACCACCCCACGGCGATCGCGCCTTTTCCGGGGGCGGCCACCGGGGCGGGCGGCGAGATCCGCGACGAGGGCGCCACCGGGCGCGGCGCCAAGCCCAAGGCGGGGCTGGTCGGGTACTCGGTGTCCCACCTGAGGATTCCCGGCGCGCTGCAGCCCTGGGAGGGCAAGGACTACGGCAAGCCGGGGCGCATCGTGTCGGCGCTCTCCATCATGCTGGAAGGGCCGATCGGCGCCGCGGCGTTCAACAACGAGTTCGGGCGGCCGAACCTCGCGGGGTATTTCAGGACTTTCGAAGCCGAGGTGGGCGGGGTGCAGCGCGGCTACCACAAGCCGATCATGCTCGCCGGGGGCATCGGCAACATCGCGGCACGCGACTCGGCCAAGGCGGCGCTGCCCGAGGGCGCGCTGCTGATCCAGCTCGGCGGCCCCGGGATGCTGATCGGGATGGGCGGCGGGGCGGCGTCCTCGATGGGCGCGGGGGCGAATACGGAGGACCTGGATTTCGATTCGGTGCAGCGCGGCAACGCGGAGATCCAGCGCCGCGCGCAGGAGGTGATCGACCGCTGCTGGGCGCTGGGGGAGTCGAACCCGATCCTGTCGATCCACGACGTGGGGGCGGGCGGGTTGTCCAATGCGCTGCCGGAGATCGTGCACGGCGCGCAGCGCGGGGCGGAGCTCGATTTGCGCGCCGCGCCTTCGGAGGATTCCGGCATGTCGCCGCGCGAGATCTGGTGCAACGAGGCGCAGGAGCGCTACGTGCTCGCCATCGCGGCCTGGTCGCTCGCGGCCTTCAAGGCGATCTGCGAGCGCGAGCGCTGCCCTTACGCGGTGCTCGGGACGGCGACGGCGGATGGGCGGCTGGTGGTGAAGGATTCGAAGCTGGGCGACACGCCGGTGGACGTGGATTTGCAGGTGATCCTCGGCAAGCCGCCGAAGATGCTGCGCGACGTCAACCATTTCGCGCGCATCGGGGATGAGTTTGCGCTCGACGGGCTGGAGTTGAAGGATTGCGCTTACCGCGTGCTGCGCCATCCGGCGGTGGCGGACAAGACTTTCCTCGTCGCCATCGGCGATCGCACGGTGGGCGGGTTGTGCTCGCGCGATCCATTCGTGGGGCCCTGGCAGGTGCCGGTGGCCGATTGCGCGGTGACGCTCATCGATTACGACAATGTGTCCGGGGAGGCCTTCGCCATCGGCGAGCGCACGCCCTTGGCTTCGGTCAACGCGCCGGCCTCGGGCAGGATGGCGGTGGGCGAGGCGATCACCAATCTCGCCGCGGCGCGGATTTCCTCCTTGGAGCGGGTGAAGCTCTCGGCTAACTGGATGGCGGCGGCGGGGTCGCCGGGGGAGGACGCGGCGCTGTTCGACACGGTGCAGGCGGTGGCGATGGAGTTGTGTCCCGCGCTCGGGGTGTCCATCCCGGTGGGGAAGGATTCGTTGTCCATGCGTACCGCCTGGGGAGACAAGCAGGTGGTGGCGCCGGTGTCGCTGATCGTTTCCGCGTTCGCGCCGGTGGAGGATGTGCGCGGGACCTTGACTCCGCGGCTGCGCAGCGATGCGGGCGAGACGGAGCTGGTGCTCGTGGACCTCGGCAGGGGCAGGAATCGGCTCGGCGGCTCGATCCTGGCGCAGGTGCATGCGCGTTTCGGGATCGAGGTGCCGGACCTGGATGAGGCGAAGCTGTTGAAGGGATTCTTCGGGGCGGTGCAGAGGCTGGCGCAGGAGAACCTTCTGCTGGCGTATCACGATCGCTCCGATGGCGGCCTCTTCGCCACGTTGTGCGAGATGGCCTTCGCCGGGCATTGCGGGGTTACGGTCAACCTCGATGCCATCGCCTTCGATGCGTTGACGGAGGACGTGGACGGGTTCCGCAAGAACGCTGAGGAGCAATTGCGTGGTCGTGTGCGCGAGCAGATCCTGAAATGCCTGTTCGCGGAGGAGCTGGGCGCGGTGTTCCAGATCCGCGCCGCGGACCGCAGCCGGGTGATGGATGAGCTGCGCAAGGCGGGACTGGGCGAGGTGTCGCATCTCATCGGCACCATCAATTCCCGCGACGAGGTGCGCTTCATGCGCAGTGCGAAGCCGGTGTTCGCGGAAAAGCGCGTGGACCTGCAGCGCGCTTGGTCGGAGACTACTTTCCGCATGCAGCAGTTGCGCGACAACCCGGAGTGCGCGAAGGAGGAGTACGACCGGATCCTCGATGCCGCGGATCCGGGATTGAGCATTGCGCTGAGTTTCGATCCGGCGGAAGAAATCACGGCGCCTTACGTTTCGGTGAAGGCCAAGCCGCGCGTCGCGATCTTGCGCGAGCAGGGGGTGAATGGCCAGGTGGAGATGGGCGCTGCGTTCCACCGCGCCGGGTTCGAGGCGGTGGACGTCCACATGTCCGACCTCATTTCCGGGCGGCTGTCCTTGTCTTCCTTCAAGGGCTATGCCGCCTGCGGCGGATTTTCCTACGGCGACGTATTGGGTGGGGGGCAGGGTTGGGCGAAGTCGATTTTGTTCAACTCTCGCGCCCGTAAGGAGTTCGAGGCCTTCTTCGCGCGTAAGGACACCTTTGTTTTGGGCATATGTAATGGTTGCCAGATGATGTCCGCATTGAAGGAGCTGGTGCCGGGAGCGGAGCATTGGCCCTCGTTCGAGAAGAACCGCTCCGAACAGTTCGAGGCGCGCATGGTGATGGTAGAGATCGTGGAGAGCCCGGCGATCGTGTTCAAGGGGATGGCGGGGAGCCGGATTCCGGGGGTGACGGCGCATGGGGAGGGGAGGGCGCAGTTTGCTTCCGACGCTGATCGTCAGAAGGCGATCATTTCCGCGCGCTTTGTAGACAACCGCGGCGCGGTGACGGAGACCTATCCGCTGAATCCCAATGGCTCGCCTGAGGGAATTACGGGTCTGACGACGGCGGATGGGCGGTTCACCATCTTGATGGAGCATCCGGAGCGGGTGTTCAGGTCGGTGCAGATGTCCTGGGCGCCGGATGCGGCGGGCGAGGATTCGCCGTGGATGAGGATGTTCAGGAATGCGAGGGTTTGGGTGGGGTAGGTTGGTGGTATCTGCTTGCGCGATAGCAGACTAGTTGAAGACTGTCCGGAGTTCCTCCTAAGTCGTACTTCCATATGCCGATATATGGCGACATCAGAAGTGGTCCCACAAATTCAGACAGCCCGATAAGTGTAATCTCGGCCCGGATGGGCGACGGAATCGCCCGCTTGGACGGAGATCGAAATGGCAAGAAGGCCGAGAAGGAATCATGGAGCGCAGTTCAAGGCACGG
>JBGPPD010000176.1:0-6124 GCA_041488375.1 Gammaproteobacteria bacterium
GCGAAGTGGTACCAGGCCGGGTACTCGCCGAGGAACACCGCGGCCAGCGCTACCGCGATCGCCGGCATCAGGTGCATGGTGACGCCGGCGCGCGCCGCGCCCAAGCGCCTCACCACGTAGCTCCAGCCGGCGTAGGCGAGGAGCAGCGAGCCGATGGCGGAGTAGCCCACCGCCGCCATGCCGATCGCCGTCAGGCGGAAGGTCGCTCCCAGGGCGAACTCGGCGGCGACCCACGGCGTCATGAACACGAGCCCGAACAGGCACACCATGGTGAGGAACTCCACCGTGTCGAGCGCGTCGCGCCGCATGCGCAGGAACACCGTGTAGCTGCCCCACATCGCCATCGACACGAGGGCGCACAGGTCGCCGAAGTTGAACGACGGCTGATCGATGAGCCTACCCTGCATGCCGATCAGCGCCACGCCGGCGAAGGAGATCGCGACGCCGAGCCACTGCCGCGCGGCGATGCGCTCGCCGAGCAGGGGCGCGGCCAGCAGCAGGATGAAGATCGGCGCGGTCGAGAGATACAGCGTGGCGCTGGTGGCGGTGGTGTAGTGCAGGCCCAGCCACTGCAGCGTGAGATGCAGGCCACCGCCGGAGAACCCGAGGAGCCCGAGCAGTTTCCAGTCGCGGCGCGAGAACGCGGGCAGTTTCGCCGCCAGCCCGCGCCAGGCGAAGGGCGCGAGCAGCGCGATGACGATCAGCAGCCGCCCGGCGGTGGCGAGGCCCGGGGAAATGTCGTCGCGCACGGCGCGCGCCACGATCCAGTTGCCGGACCACAGCAGCAGCGTCGCCGCCAGCACCAGCCAGGCAGTGAAACGCATCGCGGGCGATTATCGCCTGCATGCTAGATTCAAACGCATGCCGTTTCTCACCATCGCCGGCCGCTCGCTCGAGTACGAGTGGCTCGACGCCGCCGAGCCGGGCAGGCCCACGCTGGTGTTCCTGCACGAGGGGCTGGGATCGATCCGCCAGTGGCGCGCCTTCCCGCTGCAGGTGGTGAAGGCCACCGGCTGCCGCGCGCTGCTGTACAGCCGCTACGGCTACGGCCAGTCCGAAGTGCTGCGCGAGGCCGCGGCGGGCGTGCGCTTCATGCATCGCGAGGCGCTGGAAGCGCTGCCGGCGCTGCTCGGCGCGCTCGACATCGTCGAGCCGGTGCTGGTCGGGCACAGCGACGGCGCCTCGATCGCGCTGGTGCACGCCGGCGCGGGGCACGCGGTGCGCGGGCTGGCGCTGATGGCGCCGCACGTGTTCGTCGAGCCGCTCGGCGTGGCGAGCATCCGCAAGGCGCGCGAGGCGTTCGAGCACGGGAATCTGGCGCAGCGCCTGGCCAAGTATCACCGCGACCCGCGCAAGACCTTCCACCTGTGGGCCGACGCCTGGCTGGATCCGGAATTCCTGCAGTGGAACATCGAGGAATACCTGCCGGGCGTCCATTGCCCGGTGCTTGCCATCCAGGGCGAGGACGACGAATACGGCAGCATGGAACAGCTCGAGCGCATCCGGCGCGGCGTGCGCGGGCCCTGCGAGCTGTTGCAGCTCCCCGCCTGCGGACACGCGCCGTTTCGCGACCAGCCGGCGGCAACCCTCGAAGCCGTGGCAAGATTCGTCCATGAGCGCTGCGGCTGATTCCCTGCGACGGGACGTGAAGGTGATCGGGCTGGTGGCGCTGGCGCACGGCTTGTCGCACTTCTTCCAGATCGCCACCGCGGTGCTGTTCCCGCTGATCAAGGACGAGCTGGGCGTGTCCTACGCGGCGCTGGGCGCGACGGTCGCGCTGTATTACATCGTGTCCGGGGTCTGCCAGACCCTCGCCGGTTTCGCCGTGGACCGCTACGGCGCACGCCGCGTGCTGTTCGCGGGGCTCGCGCTCGCGGTGGCGGGCGCGTTGCTGGCGGGCCTCGCACGCAACTACCCGATGCTGTTGCTCGCCGCGGTGGTCGGCGGCCTGGGCAACAGCGTGTTCCATCCGGTGGATTTCTCCATCCTGAACGCGCGCGTGGACAAGCGGCGCCTTGGCTACGCTTTCAGCTGGCACGGCATCGCCGGGTATCTCGGCTATGCCGCGGCGCCGGCCTACGGCATCGCCATGGCGGGCGCCTACGGCTGGCGCGGCGCGCTGCTGGGGGCGGCGGCGATCGGCGCGGCGGTGCTCGCGCTGCTAGCCTCCCAGCGCGCGGCGCTGCAGGCGCCGCCGGTGCGCGCGCGCCAGGAAGGCGCGGGCGCCCGGGCCCTGTTGCAGCCGCAGGTGCTGATGGTGTTCGGCTACTTCGTGATGCTGGGCGTTGCCTTCATCGCCATCCAGACCTTCGGCATCGCCACCATGATGTCGCTGTACGGCGCCAACGCCGCGCTCGCCTCGGCGGCGCTCACCGCCTACCTGCTGGGCGGGGCGACGGGCATCTTCTGCGGCGGCTTCGCCGCGGTGCGCGCCTCGCGCCACGACCTCGTCGCCGTCTGCGGCATGGCGACCAGCGCCTCGCTGTTCTTCGTGCTCGCCTCGGCCTGGCTGCCGGCAGCGGCGCTGCCGCTGCTGTTCGCTGCGGCCGGTTTCTCGGGCGGGTTCACCAATCCCTCGCGCGACCTGATCGTGCGCGGCGCGACGCCCGCCGGCGCCACCGGCAAGGTGTACGGCTTCGTGTACTCGGGGCTGGACGTCGGCTCGATGGTGACGCCGGTGCTGTTCGGCTGGCTGCTCGACCGCGGCCGGCCAGAGGTGGTGTTCTACGCCGTGGTGGTGGTGCTGGCGCTGTCCATCCTCACCGTGCTGCAGCTGCCCGGGCGCGCGGCGCCCGTGCCGGTCAGTCGAGGTAGTTGACGCCGCGCCGCTCGAGCAGGCGCAGCAGCGCCGGCCAATCCTTGTGGTTGGAGGGGCGGTCGGGCCGCTCGAACTGCGTGGAGGCCGTGTCGGCCGCGCTCTGCGACATGCGCAGCACGTTTTCCAGGCCGCCGGACTGGGCGTCGATCTGGATCTGGCAGGCGCAGTCCAGGTAATACATCAGCTCGAAAGCCTCGCGCACCGTCGTCCCCAGGCTGAGCAGGCCGTGGTTGCGCAGGATCATCGCCTTGGACTTCGCGCCGAGGTCCCTCGCCATGCGCGTGCGCTCGTCCATGTCGAGCGCGATGCCCTCGTAGTCGTGATAGGTCACCTGCCGCTGCACGCGCATGGCGTGCTGGCTGATCGGCAGCAGGCCGCACTTCATCGCCGACACCGCCACGCCCGCGCGGGTGTGGGTATGGATCACGCAATTGATCTCCGGGCGCGCCGCGTGCACGCAGCCGTGGATCACGAAGCCGGCCTCGTTGTAGCCGAGTTCCAGCGGGTCGTCGATCACCTTGCCGTGCGCATCGATCCTCACCAGGTTGGAGGCGGTGATCTCCTCGAACATCAGGCCGTAGGGATTGATGAGGAAATCCTCCGAGCCCGGGACGCGCGCCGAGAAGTGCGTGTAGATCAGGTCGGTCCACTTGTAGATCGCGGCCAGCTGGTAGGCGGCGGCGAGGTCCACGCGCATCTGCCACTCCTCGCGGCTGACGCGCTCACGGACCGGCTTGGAGTTCTTCGGCTTGAGGACGGCGCTCATGGGGGTTCTCCTTCGGACCGGATTCTACCGCCTCGAGCGCTTCGAGCAGCAAGCGCGGATCGTTCTGCGAAAGGCGGGCGGGGTCGGACAGCATGCGGCGCCACAGCCGTGCGCGCGGGTGGCCGTGGTACAGGCCCAGCATGTGCCGGGCCACGTGGCGCAGGCTCGCCTGGCCGGCGGCGTAGGCGGCCATGGCCCGCACCACTTGCGCGCGCGTCCTGCCCGCGTCGGCCAGGAGCCAGCTGTCGTGGTAGGCGGCGCGGCCGAGCATCACGCCGTCCAGCTGGTCGAGGTGGGTGTCGATCTGCTTCCAGCTGGAGATGCCGCCGTTGATGACGATTTCGAGCTGCGGGAAGTCCTTCTTCAGCCGGTACACGTATTGGTACTTGAGCGACGGGACCTCGCGGTTTTCCTTGGGGGTGAGTCCTTTCAGCACCGCATTGCGCGCGTGGACGATGAAGGTGGTGCAACCGGCGGCGGACACGGTGGCGACGAATTTCGCGAGGAAGTCGTAGTCTTCGATCCGATCGATCCCCGTGCGGTGCTTCACCGTCACGGGGATCGAAACGCTTTTGCGCATCGCCTCCACGCAATCCGCCACCAGCTCAGGCTCCGCCATCAGGCACGCGCCGAAGGCCCCGCGCTGCACGCGCTCGCTCGGGCAGCCGCAGTTCAGGTTCACCTCGTCGTAGCCGTACTGCTCCACCAGCTTCGCGCAGTGCGCGAGGTCCTCCGGCTCACTGCCGCCCAGCTGCGCGGCCACCGGATGCTCCTCCTCGCTGAACGCCAGATGGCGCTCGACGTCGCCGTGGATCAGGGCGCCGGTGGTGATCATCTCGGTGTACAGGCGGGCCTGCGCCGACACCTGGCGCAGGTAGTACCGGCAGTGCCGGTCGGTCCAGTCCATCATCGGCGCGACGCACAGGCGATGGCTCATCGCAGGTCGAGATAGCGCCGTCGGGTCAGGTCCGCCATGCAGCCGCGCCACTCGTCGCTGCCCGCCGCGCCGCGCCGCGCGCATTCGGCGTCGCGATAGCCGCGCCAGGCCGCGGCGGCGTTGCGGTAGCCGCTCGAGGCGTTCTCGTTGCCGGCCTTGGCGTCCGCCTCGAGCGACTCCTGGAAGCGGGTCGCCGCGACTTCGAGCAGGTCGCGCTCGGCGACCTCCAGCAGCAGCTGCAGGCACTCGCCCGGCGCGCCGCCGCGCCGGCACTGCGCCAGCGCCGGCGCCTCGCGCCGCGGCGTCCAGGTGAAGAACAGCGCCCGCTTCTCGTTCGCCAGCAGGCAGACGAAGGACAGCTCCACCGCCGGGCCGGCGGGGCGCGTGATGGCGCCGTTGCCGCTCAGGACCGAGCTCACGAACTGGCTGCCGAGCTTGCGCGCGTATTTGTCGATCAGCAGCGCGCGGTCCCGGTCGAAGACCAGCCGGCCCACCTCGCCGCCGCCTTTCTTGAGCTCGCGCTCGCCGTAGGCGCGGCAGGTCTGCACCGCGGGGCCCGAGTATTGCGCCAGCGCGGTGAGCGGCAGGACCGCCAGCAGCAGGAGCAGGCGGCTCACGCGGCTTGGCCGGTGGACTGCGCGCGCAGGCGCGCCAGGCCCGACAGGCTCTGCGTGAACGGCGCCGGCACGCCGGCCTTGCGCGCCACCTCCAGCGTGCCGCTGAGCAGCCCGTCGATCTCCAGCGTCTTGCCGGCCTCCAGGTCCTGCAGCATCGAGGTCTTGAACTTGCCGAGGTGGCGCGCCATGTCGATGCGCGCCTCGGGATCGATGTCGGCGTCCACGCCGACCGCGCGGCCGATCGCCAGCACCTCGCGCATGATGGCCACCATGTAGGCCTTCACCTCGGCGTCCGCGATCAGGCGTTCGGCGGTGGCGAGGGTCAGCGCCGAGACCGGGTTGAAGCTCACGTTGCCCAGCAGCTTCACCCAGAAATCCTTCTCGATGAAGGCGCTCTGCACGCATTCGAATCCGGCCTGCGTCAGCGCCTCGGCGACTTTCCGCGTGCGCCAGGTGTTGTGGCCGCCCGGTTCGCCGAGGATCAGTCGCCTGCCCATGTTGTGGCTCACCAGGCCCGGCTCTGGCGTGGATGCCGCGAGGTGGACCACGCAGCCGACGACGCGCTCGGTGGGGATGGCGCGCGCAATGACCCCGCCGGGGTCGAGGCTCTCCAGCCGCAGCCTGCCGCCGCCGAACTTCAGCCGGTCGAAGAACCACCAGGGCACCCCGTTCATCGCTGTGACCACCGGCGTGTCCGCGCCGAGCAGCGGGCCGATGCCGCGCGCCACCTCCGGCAGGCTCTGGCCTTTCACCGACACGATCACGATATCCTGCGCGCCGAGCTTCGCGGGGTCGCTGCCGGCGCGCACCGGCACCGCGCTTTCCCCGCCCGCCGAGCGCACGCGCAGGCCGCGGTCGCGGATCGCCGTCAGTTGCGCACCCCTGGCCACGACAGACACGGCGTGGCCCGCGCGCGCCAGCCAGGCCGCCATCAGCCCGCCGACCGCGCCGGCGCCGTAAATGCCGATTTTCATGGTGTTATTCTA
>JBGPPD010000177.1:0-6054 GCA_041488375.1 Gammaproteobacteria bacterium
CGCCTGGCGCCGGCTCGGCCCGCAGCTGCCCAGGCCGCTGCCGGCGCTGATGAACGGCGATGCGCGGCTCGCCTTCACCCAGACCTGGCTGTTCGATTACGACGGGCGCTTTCGCCTGCGCACGCTGTCCGTGCCGCAGGCCGCGCTGGAAGAAGAGCTCTAGTCCGGCAACGAAAAGCGGAAGATCGCGCCCTTGCCAAGTTCGCCCTCCGCCCAGATGCGGCCGCCGTGGCGCTGCACGATGCGTTGCGCGATGGAAAGACCGATGCCCGTTCCGGGAAACTCGTCCTCGCGGTGCAGGCGCTGAAACACGCCGAAGAGCTTTTCGACGTACCGCATGTCGAAGCCCGCGCCGTTGTCCCGGACGTAGTAGGTCTTGACCTTGCCGTCGGATGCGCCACCGACTTGCACCGCCGGCCGTTCCCTGCGCCCCGCGAATTTGAACGCGTTGGACAGCAGGTTTGCCCATACCTGCCTGAGCAGGGCGAGATCTCCGATGCACTCAGGCAGGTCGCCGATGCGCAGTTCGACCGCCAGGTTGCCCGGCTCCGCGCGCAGTTCCCTCACCGCCTCTTGGACCAGGGCTTGCGTGTCCACCGGACGGCGGGACAGTGTCTGGCGCGACGAACGCGCCAGCCGCAGCAGACTCTCGATCAACTGGTCCATGCGCGCCGCACCGGCGCTCATCAGGCCCAGCAGCCTGAGCCCCTCGGGCGAGAGCTGCTCCGCGTGCTTCTCCGCCATGATCTGCGAGAAGCCGCTCACCGCTCGCAGCGGGGCGCGCAGATCGTGCGATACGGAATGGGAGAAGGCTTCGAGCTCCCGGTTGGCGGACTCCAGTTCGGCGGCGTGCAAGGTCAGGCGCTGCTGCAATTCCGCGTTCTCCATGCGCAAGCGCCGCATCGCCAGCGCGCGGGACAGCACCGGCAGGATGACGCTCAGCCTGAACGGCTTGAGGATGTAGTCCAGGGCACCAGTCTTCATGGCTTCCACCGCGCTGGCGATGGTGCCCTCGCCGGTCATGATGATGCCGACCAGGTCGGGATCGGCCGCCAGCGCCGCCCCGAGCAGGTCGATGCCGCCCATCCCGGGCATCATCAGGTCGGCGAGCAGCAGCTCGAACTTCGAGCGGCGCAGCGCGGCGAGCGCAGGCTCGGCCGACTCGAAACCGACGGTCTGGTAGCCGTGGTCGCGCAGCGTGTCGCACAGCGCCTTCATCTGCGCCGCCTCGTCGTCCACCACGAGGATGCGGGCGATTCCCGCAGCCGGTCCCGGCGTCGGCGTCATTTCACCTCGAAGCATTCCGCGAGGGCCCGGCGGAGCTCGTGCAGCTTGGGCGGCTTGTTGAGCACGCGGTCGACGTGTGGCGGCACGTCGCCATTGCTGACCAGCCGCTGGCCCCAGCCGGTGAGCAGGATCACCGGCGTCGAGGCGGACGCCGCTTTCACCATGGCGGACACGGTGCGCCCGTCGACGTGGGGCATGCCGAGATCCGTAATCACCACGCCGAACGGCTCTTTGCGCTGCTGCGCCGCGCGGAAGGCGTCGATCCCCGCCTGGCCGCCGTTCACAGCGCTCACCAGGTGGCCGTCCGCTTCCAGGATGTCCCGCAGCGACCTGAGCAGCAGCGGGTCGTCATCCACCACCAGGATGCGCAGTCGCGAGGGTACGGCATAGCCTGCGTCAGACTGCGTGGTACCGGCTACCGGGGCGACGGGCACCGGGAAGAGCAGGCGCATGGTCGTGCCCTTGCCCGGGGTGCTGTCGATTTCGATCTCCGCGCTGTGCCGCTGCACGGCGCCATAGACCATGGCGAGCCCGAGTCCGGTGCCGCGTTCGCCCTTGGTGGTGTAGAACGGCTCCAGGCAGCGGCTGCGCGTATCTTCGTCCATGCCGACGCCGCTGTCGGCGACTTCCAGGACGGCGCGCTGCGGCGGGCCGTCGGCAAGCGCCGTGCGCAAGGTCAGGGTTCCGCCCTCCGGCATCGCGTCCACGGCGTTGAACACCAGGTTGATGAGCGCTTCGCGGATCTCGCTCTCGCTGCCCATGATCGCGGGCAGATCTGCGGCCAGGTCGGTCGTCACCTTGACCACGACGCCGCGCTGCTGCGGCATGTCGCTCCAGCGCGCGCGTGTGAGGTCCAGCACCTGCGGCACCAGGCGGTTCAGCTGGACGGTGGAGAGCGTGAGCTGGGGTTCGCGCTGGCGGTAGAACTCCCGCATCCGCGCGACCGTCTGGGCCACGTCGTCGATCGCGCGCTGGATGGTCTCCAGGTAGCCGCGCGCCCGCTCGCTCAGATTGGGCTCCTTCTCCAGCAGCGATTCGGTATAGAGGGCGACGGGCGAGATGGCGTTGTTGATGTCGTGGGCGATGCCGCTCGCCATCTGCCCGAGCGCGCGCAGGCGCTCCTGCTGCATCACCGTCTGTTGCGTCTGGCGCAGGTCGTCGTAGGCCTGTTGCAGCGCTCCGTACAACTGGGCCTGGTGCGCGGCCAGGGCGACATGTTCGCTCAGCTGGCGCAGGAATTCACACTCGCCGCTGCTGAAGCCTTGCGGCTGGCGCCGGGCCGCGATCAGCACGCCGAACACCTGGCTCTCCACCAGCAGCGGCGCCGCCACCAGCGAACGCAGGCCGCCCTTGGCCAGGCGCTGCGGGAAGGGGAACTGGACCGCGCCGATGTCGGGTTCGTAGACCAGGTGCCCGCGCACGCAGCGCGACAGGCCGTTCTCGTCGATGGCCACGCGCGAGCGCGCCGGCATGGCCAGCTCCCGCGCCAGCGGCTCGCTGCGCGCGCCGACGGCCGTGACGGTCAGCGAATTGTCCGCGCGATCGAGCAGGCACAGGCAGCCGAAGTCGATGGGCAATTCCTCTTCCAGGCTGCGGATCACGACCTGGAAGATGCTGTGCAGGTCCTGGCGCTCGCCGGTGGCGCGGGTGATCTGGTGGAGCAGGTTCAGGCGCTGCAGCTGCGCCTGCAGCTTTTCCTCGGCCTGCTTGCGCGCGGTGATATCGGTGCGGATGGCGATGTACTGGTGGGGCAGGCCGTCGGCATCGAGGAACGGGACGATGGTGGTGGCGACCCAGTAGTGCGACCCGTCCTTCGCGCGATTGCGGATTTCGCCTTTCCAGACGCGCCCCTGCGCGATGGTGTCCCAGAGCGCGCGGAAGAACTCCGGCGGGTGGTGGCCGGAACAGATGATGCGGTGGTTCTGGCCCAGCAGCTCTTCGCGCGGGTACTTGGAAATCGCGCAGAACCGGTCGTTGGCATAGGTGATGACGCCGCGCGTATCGGTGATGGCGACGATGTCGTGGTGGTCCATCGCGGCCTTCAGATCGACGATTTCCTTGAGCGACGCGGCCAGTGCCGCGGTGCGCTCCTGCACGCGCGCCTCCAGCTCGTCGCGCGCCCGGGTGAGCGCCGAGGCCTGCGCCTCGATGCGCTGCGCCATCGCGTTGAAGCTGTTCTGCAGCCTGCCCAGCTCGTCGCCCCGGCCGGTCGCCGCGGCGCGTGCCTGGAGATCGCCCTGCGCGATCGCGTCGGTGGCCTTCGCCAACGCGCCGATGGGTCGGAGGAAGACGGCGGCGAGCAGCGCCCCGGCGAGCAGCGCGACCACGATGATGCCGACGGCGAACACGATCTTGCCGCGGGTCGTCTCCGCGATCTGCGCCAGCACGGCTTCCTCGGGCACCATGTAGAAGATGGTCCAGTGGGCGGTGTCGAGGCGGCGCGCGACACCGTAGTTCCATTTCCGGTTGACCGGCGCCAAGCCGCGGAATACCGCACGGTCGGGCGCCGCCGCCAGGGAGAGCCGGTACTGCTCGGGGAAGGCCCGGACGTCTTCCAGCAGGCTGCGCGTCCGGTCGCCGAAGCGCCGCTCGGCGACCTGGGCCGCGAGCAAGGCCGGCGCCAAGGCGGCGCCGGGATGGAAAACGATGTCGTCGTTGTAGCTGTGGGCGATCCTGATCCCGCGGCTATCGAACACCACCGCGAAGCTGCGCGGACCGGCGAGCTCGTTGGCGGCCTTGGTCATACCCCAGATGGACGCCGCGCGCACCCACAGAACGGCCAGGCCGAGCAGCTTGCGGTCCGGCCCGCTCACCGGGGAGACATAGGCGACGGTGGGCACGCCACCGGCTTCGGATCCGCCGACGTGAATGTCGGACACCAGCCGCGAGCCCTTGAGCGCCTCCCCGACATATTCCTGGTCCGAGAGATTCGTTCCGACCAGCGAATCTTCGGTGGCGATGCGCACCACGCCCGACGCGCTGAGGATGCCGACGCCGCGCAAGTTGGCGTCGCTCGCTGGATGGACTTCGAGGAGCTCGCGCAGCGCGGGTGCGCGTCGCGCGCTTTCGGCCGGCCCGGCCCGCGCAAATTCGACCACCGCGGGAAGCCGGGCGAGCTTCTCGACCGAGAGCAAGTAGCCCCGATGAAACGTGTCGTACTGGCCGGCCAGCTGATCGCCGCGGGCGCTCAGCAGCGCTTCCTCGTTGCGCAACAGCTGGCGCTGCGCGTCGCTGATGTCGAAGTACGCCGCCAGCGCGAGCGGCAGCAGGGAGGCGGCGGCGAGCAGCACCACCATTTTCACGTGCAGCGGCCAATCCATGGGGTGCAACGCCGCTTTCACCGCTCATCCCCCTCGCCTTGGCGCGCGCTAGCCGTCCAATATCGCCTGCGCGCCCTTTTCGGCAATCGCATAGGTCGGAGCGTTGGTGTTGCCCGAGGTAATGCGCGGCATGATCGAGGCGTCCACGACTCGAAGCCGCCCCATGCCTCGCACCCGCAGCCGGTCATCCACCACCGCCGACGCGTCGTTGCCCATCTTACAGGAGCCGACCGGATGAAAAATGGTGGTCCCGAGTTCGCCCGCGGAACGCTCCATCTCTTTTTGAGATTGCACCGCCGGTCCCGGCCGGAACTCCTCCGGCCGGTATTTCGCCAGCGCTTTGGCGGCCATGATGCGGCGCGTGAAGCGCATCCCGTCCACGGCCACCGCGCGATCTTCCGGCGTCGACAGGTAATTCAACTTGATCTCCGGGTAAGCCGCGGGATCGCTCGACTTGATGCGTATCCAGCCTCGCGAGCTCGGCCTCAGGTTGCATACGCTCGGCGTGATGGCGGGGAAGGGGTGCAGCGGGTCGCCGAACTTGTCCAGCGACAGCGGCTGCACGTGCCACTCGATGTTGGCGGTGGACCGCGACGGATCGCTCTTCGCGAAAGCGCCGAGCTGCGACGGCGGCATGGTGAGCGGCCCGGTCTTGAACAGCAAATACTCCAGTCCCATCGCCGCCTTGCCGAAAAGGCTGTTGGCGGTCTCGTTCAGCGTTTTCACGCCGTGCACCTTGTATTGCATGCGGATCTGCAAATGGTCGTGCAGGTTCTCGCCGACACCGGGGAGGTCGTGGACCACACCGATGCCATGGGACTGGAGAAGCTTCCCCGGGCCGATCCCCGACAGCTGCAGCAGTTGGGGCGACCCGATCGCGCCGGCGGCGAGGATCACCTCGCGCGAGGCTTTGGCGTAGCGCGAGTCGCCGCCGGCGCGAAACTCAACACCTGCGGCGGTACGGCCTTCGAATTTCAACCGGGTGGCGTGCGCGTTGGTGATGACAGTCAGGTTGGGTCGGTGAAGTATTGGTCTCAGGAAGGCCTTGGTGGCACTCCACCTCACTCCTCTTCTCTGCGTCATCTGGAAATACGCGCAGCCCGTATTGTCCCCGGTGTTGAACGTCCGAATGGGTTGGATCCCGCACTCCTGGGCGGCAACACGCCAGGCATCGAGTATTTCCCAGTGGACCCGAGGGTCTTCGATGCGGACCTCCCCTCCGGACCCGTAGGTGTCGGCGGCGCCGTGCTCGTAATCCTCGAGTCGCTGAAACAGCGGAAGCATCTCCTTCCAAGACCAACCCGGGTTGCCGAGCGACGCCCAGTAATCCCAATCCTCCTTCTGCCCGCGCATGTGGATCATGGCGTTGATCGAGGAGCAGCCGCCGAGCACGCGGCCGCGCGCGTAGTGGATGGAGCGGTTGGCCAGATGCGGGTCGGGCTCGGTC
>JBGPPD010000178.1:0-5985 GCA_041488375.1 Gammaproteobacteria bacterium
ACCAGCGCCGAGCGCGGCTCGAAGCGCAGGTCGCCCTGCGCCAGGTGCGCATCGCCCTTGGCGACGTAAGGGGGATTGGACACCACGAGGTCGAAGCGCTCGCCGGCCACCGGCTCGTACCAGCGGCCATGGCGGAATTCGACCTGCAGGCCGAGCTTCACGGCGTTGCGCTGCGCCACCGCCAGCGCCGCCGCGCTCGCCTCCACCGCCACCACCCGCGAGCGCGGCAAGTGCTTCCTGATCGCGAGCGCGACGGCCCCCGACCCGGTGCCCAGGTCGAGCACCGTGGACGGGTTGCGCGCGAGGGCCCGCTCCACGAGGAGCTCCGTTTCGGGCCGGGGAATGAGCACCGCGGGGTTGACCGAGAGCGTCAGGCCGTAGAACTCTTTCTGACCGAGGAGGTAGGCGATCGGCTCGCCGCGCGCGCGGCGCGCGGCGTATGCCAGAAATGTCGCTGCGGCTTCGGCGGGCAGCTCGCGCTCCGGGTGGGCGAGCACGCTCGCCTCGGAAAAGCCGGTGGCCTGCGCCAGCAGCAGGCGCGCCTCGCGCGCGTCGAGCGCCGCGAGCGCCTGGGCGACGTTCACGCCGCTTCTTCGGCCAGCTGCGCCAGCTGCTCGGCCTGGTGCTCGGCCGAGAGCGCCTCGACCAGCTCGTCCAGCTCCCCGTCCATGATGCGCTCGATCTTGTACAGCGTGAGGTTGATGCGGTGGTCGGTGACGCGGCCCTGCGGGAAATTGTAGGTGCGGATGCGCTCGGAGCGGTCGCCCGAGCCGATCAGCGATTTCCTCGCCGAGGCGGTCTTCGCGTTCCGCTCGCGCGTCTGCTTGTCCTTGATGCGCGCCGCCAGCACCGAGAGCGCCTTCTCGCGGTTCTTGTGCTGCGAGCGCGAGTCCTGGCACTCCACCACGATGCCGGTCGGGAGGTGCGTGACGCGGATCGCCGAGTCGGTCTTGTTGACGTGCTGGCCGCCCGCGCCCGAGGCGCGGAAGGTGTCGACGCGCAGCTCGGCGGGGTTGAGCACCACCTCGTCGATGGCGTCGGCCTCCGGCAGCACTGCCACCGTGCAGGCCGAGGTGTGGATGCGGCCCTGCGCCTCGGTTTCCGGCACGCGCTGCACGCGGTGCCCGCCCGACTCGAACTTGAGCTTCGAGTAGGCGCCCTGGCCGTTGATGCGCGCGATCACCTCCTTGTAGCCGCCCAGTTCCGACAGGCTCTCCGAGATGATTTCGATCTGCCAGCCCTTGCGCTCGGCGTAGCGCGTGTACATGCGGAACAGGTCGCCGGCGAACAGGGCCGACTCGTCGCCGCCGGTGCCGGCGCGCACTTCCAGGAACAAATTTCTTTCGTCGTTCGGGTCCCTGGGCAGCAGTTGCTTGTGCAGCTGCGCTTCGAGCTGGTCCATCGCCGCGCGCGCCCCCTTCAGTTCCTCCTCGGCGTAGCCCTTCATCGCCGCGTCGCCGGCCAGGTCCTTGGCTTCCTGCGCGTCGCGCTCGGCCTGGCGGAAGCGCTCGTAGAGCCCGCTGAGGTTGCTGAGCTCGGAGTGCTCGCGCGAGAGCCTCTTGAACTGCTCCATGTTGCGCGTCGCGTCCTCGGCGGCGAGCAGGCGGTTGAGCTCCTCCAGTCGCGCCACCATGCGCTCGAGCTTGGAACGAAGCGCAGGATTCACTTGGGGCGGTACAGGCGCTCGAGCAGCGCGGCCAGCGCCTGGCGCTCCTCGCCCGCGGCTTCGTTCAGCGCCTGCGTCGGCGCGTGCAGCAGCTTGTTGGTGAGCCCCTGCGAGAGCGCCTCGAGCACCTGCTGCGGATCCTCGCCCCGCTGCAGCAGGCGCAGCGCGCGCTCCAGCTCCTGGCGCCGCGCGGCCTCGCCCTGCTCGCGCAACTGGCGGATCAGGGGCACCGCCGCGCGCGCCTGCATCCAGTGCATGAACTGGCCGACCTGCGTCTCGATGATCGCCTCGGCCTGCTCGAGCGCCGAGCGGCGCGCGTCCAGGTTGCCCTGCACGATGCCCTGCAGGTCGTCCAGCGTGTACAGGAACACGTCGTCCAGCTCGCCCACCTCGGCCTCGATGTCGCGCGGCACCGCGAGGTCCACCATGAACATCGGCCGGTGCTTGCGCGCGCGCAGCGCGCGCTCCACCAGCCCTTTACCCAGAATCGGCAGCGAAGAAGCGGTGCAGGACACCACGATGTCGTACTCCTGCAGCTGCTCGCCGAGGGCGCGCAGCTCGATGGCGCGGCCG
Source organism: Gammaproteobacteria bacterium (assembly GCA_041488375.1). Taxonomy (GTDB): domain Bacteria; phylum Pseudomonadota; class Gammaproteobacteria; order Burkholderiales; family SG8-39; genus JAABQT01. The sequence goes on from JBGPPD010000178.1 coordinate 2,240, forward strand.
TTGAAGCGGTGCGCCAGCGCCTGGCCGCGCTCCAGCGTGCGGTTGGCCACCGCGATGCGCGCCGGCGCCTGCGCGGCGAAGTGCGTGGCGCACAGGTCGATCATCTCGCCGGCGCCGATGAACAGCACCTTCTGGTCCTTCAGGCTGGGGAAGATGCGCGCCGCGAGCTTGACCGCGGCGGCGGCCATGGACACGCTGCTGGCGCCCACCTGCGTGGTGCTGCGCACCTCCTTGGCCACGGCGAAGCTGCGCTGGAACAGCTTGTGCAGCACCGTGCCCAGCGTGCCGGCGGCTTCCGCCGTGCGCACCGCGTCCTTCATCTGGCCGAGGATCTGCGGCTCGCCCAGCACCATCGAATCCAGCCCCGAGGCGACGCGAAAGGCGTGGCGCACCGCCTGCTCGTGCGGCAGGGTGTACAGGTAGGGCGAGATCTCCGACGGATTGAGGCGGTGGTATTGCGCCAGCCACGCCGCCGCCGGCTGCGGCTGCTCGGCCGACAGGTACAGCTCGGTGCGGTTGCAGGTCGACAGGATCGCCGCCTCGGCGACGCTCTTGCCGCGCGTCAGCTCGCCCAGCGCGTCGAACAGCTTCTCGACGTGGAACACGACGCGCTCGCGCACCGGCAAGGGCGCGGTGGTGTGGCTCAGGCCGAGGGCAAAGAGTGTCACTTACCGCGGATTGTAATGGTGGCCAAGGCCGGAATCGAACCAGCGACACACGGATTTTCAGTCCGCTGCTCTACCAACTGAGCTACTTGGCCTGCAGGACAAACGGGAGGCGCGGATTATATCAGCCCGCTAACGGCGCGGGCTTCTCCAGGCAATAGCCCAGGCCGCGCACGGTGACGATGCGCACGCCGCCGGATTCGAGCTTCCTGCGCAGCCGGTGCACGTAGACCTCGATGGCGTTGGGCGACACCTCCTCGCCCCACTCGCACAGGTGCGACACCAGCTGGTCCTTGGACACCAGGCGCCCCGCGCGCTGCAGCAGGATCTCCAGCAGGCCGATCTCGCGCGCCGAGAGCTCGAGCGTCGCGCCGTTGACGCGCACCGTGCGCCCCACCTGGTCGTAGCTGAGCGAGCCGTGGTGCACCAGGGTCGGCCCGCCGGCCATGCCGCGGCGCGTCAGCGCGCGCACGCGCGCCTCGAGCTCGGCGAGCTCGAAGGGCTTGGCCAGGTAGTCGTCGGCGCCGGCATCCAGGCCGCGCACGCGGTCGTGCACGCCGTCCAGCGCGCTCAGGATCAGCACCGGCAGGCGCGAGTCGCGCCCGCGCAGGCGCTTGAGCACGTCCAGCCCCGAGCGGCGCGGCAGGCCGATGTCGAGGATCAGCAGGTCGAATTCGTCGGCGTCGAGCGCCGCGTCGGCCTCGAGCCCGTCCTTCACCCAGTCGACCGCGTAGCTGGCCTGGCGCAGGCTGCGCAGCACGCCGTCGGCGAGGATCGCGTCGTCCTCCGCGACGAGTATCCGCATGGCTTCCCTCTCCTCTCATCTCAGTGTAAACCACAAAAAGAAAAGGGCCCCACTCGGGGCCCTTTCCAATCTTTCTAGGACTGGCTGGAAGGGGGGTAGCGGGGGGAAACCCCGTTTCCCCCTGCTCGTTACATGTCCATGCCGCCCATCCCGCCCATGCCCCCCATGCCACCGTGGTCATGGCCGCCGGCGCCGCCCTTCTTCTCCTCGACCAGCTCGGCCACCATCGCATCGGTGGTGAGCATCAGGCCGGCTACGGAAGAAGCGTTCTGCAGCGCGGTGCGCGTCACCTTGGTGGGATCGATCACGCCCATCTCCACCAGGTCGCCGAACTCGTCGGTCTGGGCGTTGTAGCCGTAGTTCACGCCCTTGCCCTCGGAGACCTTGTTCAGCACCACGGAAGGCTCGGCGCCGCAGTTGGCCACGATCTGGCGCATCGGCTCTTCCAGCGCGCGCATCACGATCTTGATGCCCGCTTCCTGGTCGTCGTTCGCCGCCTTGATCTTGCCTTCGAGCGCCTTCCTCGCGCGCAGGAACGCCACGCCGCCGCCGGGAACGATGCCTTCCTCGACTGCCGCGCGGGTCGCATGCAGCGCGTCCTCGACGCGGGCCTTCTTCTCCTTCATCTCGACCTCGGTGGCCGCGCCGACCTTGATCAGCGCCACGCCGCCGGCGAGTTTCGCCACGCGCTCCTGGAGCTTTTCCTTGTCGTAGTCGCTGGTGGCTTCCTCGATCTGCACGCGGATCTGCTTGACGCGCCCTTCGATTTCCTTCTTCACGCCGGCGCCGTCGATGATGGTGGTGTTTTCCTTGCCGGCCTCGATCTTCTTCGCCTTGCCCAGGTCCTTCAGCGTGACGTTCTCCAGCTTCAGGCCCAGCTCTTCGCTGATCACCGTGCCGCCGGTGAGGATCGCCATGTCTTCCAGCATCGCCTTGCGGCGGTCGCCGAACCCCGGCGCCTTGACCGCGACGGTCTTCAGGATGCCGCGGATGTTGTTCACCACCAGCGTCGCCAGCGCCTCGCCTTCGACTTCCTCGGCGATGATCACCAGCGGCTTGCCCGACTTGGCCACCTGCTCCAGGATCGGCAGCAGTTCGCGGATCGAGCTGATCTTCTTGTCGTGCAGCAGGATGTAGACATCCTCCAGCACGGCGATCTGCTTCTCGGGATTGTTGATGAAGTAGGGCGACAGGTAGCCTCGGTCGAACTGCATCCCTTCGACCACGTCGAGCTCGTTCTGCAGGCTCTTGCCGTCCTCGACCGTGATCACGCCTTCCTTGCCGACCTTGTCCATCGCGTCGGCGATGATCTTGCCGATGTCGGCGTCGGAGTTGGCCGAGATCGAACCGACCTGGGCGATTTCCTTGGAGGTCCTGCAGGGCTGCGAGATCTTCTTGAGCTCTTCGGTCACCGCGATCACGGCCTTGTCGATGCCGCGCTTCAGGTCCATCGGGTTCATGCCCGAGGCGACATATTTCATGCCCTCGCGCACGATGGCTTGCGCCAGCACGGTGGCGGTGGTGGTGCCGTCGCCGGCGACGTCCGAAGTCTTGGAGGCGACTTCCTTCACCATCTGCGCGCCCATGTTCTCGAACTTGTCCTTCAACTCGATTTCCTTGGCCACCGACACGCCGTCCTTGGTGACGGTGGGGGCGCCGAAGGAGCGCTCGAGCACGACGTTGCGGCCCTTGGGGCCGAGGGTGACTTTGACGGCGTCGGCCAGGATGTTGAGTCCATGGACCATCTTGGCGCGCGCGTTTTCGTGGAACCGTACTTCTTTGGCTGGCATTGCTGTTTCTCCTAAATCTGAATCGAATGAACGATCGCGGGGACGATCAATGGCCTTCGAGCACGCCCATGATGTCTTCCTCGCGCATCACGAGCAGCTCATCGCCCTTCACCTTCACGGTCTGCCCGGAATATTTTCCGAACAGCACTTTGTCTCCCACCTTGACGTCGAGCTGGATCAGCTTGCCCTCGTCTGTCTTCTTGCCCTTGCCCACGGCGACCACTTCGCCCTGGTCGGGCTTCTCCGCAGCGGTGTCGGGAATCACGATGCCCGAGGCGGTCTTGCGCTCCTCGTCGATGCGTTTGACGATCACGCGATCATGAAGAGGACGGATCTTCATACGGTTCTCCAATGAAAATGTGTTTTGAACCAAAGGGTTGGGTTCACCCAGCCCATGCCGGACCGGAGGTTTGTTAGCACTCTCCCCCGATGAGTGCCAATAGTAGGCGCATGCCCCGGGGAATTCAAGGCCCATCTTCCGCGCCT
>JBGPPD010000179.1:0-5940 GCA_041488375.1 Gammaproteobacteria bacterium
ATGCGCTCGACCTCGCCGTGCACGCCGAGGAAGGCGTCCACCAGCTGGGCATCGAAATGCCGGCCGCGCTGCTGGCGCAGCAAGTCGAAGGCCTCCTCGGTGCCCCACGCCTTCTTGTAGGGCCGCGCCGAGGTGAGCGCGTCGTACACGTCGGCCACCGCCACGATGCGCGCGCACAGCGCGATGTGGTCGCCCACCAGGCCGTTGGGATAGCCCGAGCCGTCGTACTTCTCGTGGTGGCCGAGCGCGATCAGGGAACCCATGCGCACGTACTTCGAGGCGCTGCCCTTGAGGATCTCGTGGCCGATCAGCGGGTGGCTGCGCATGGTGTCCCATTCCATGCCGTCGAGCTTGTCCTTCTTCAGCAGGATCTGGTCGGGGATGCCGATCTTGCCGATGTCGTGCAGCGGCGCGGCGAGCTCGATGGTCTCCGCCTCCTCGCGCTCCAGGCCGAGCGTGTCGGCGATCAGGCGCGAGTAGCGCGCCATGCGCACCAGGTGGTAGCCGGTCTCCTCGTCGCGGAATTCGCCCGCGCGCGCCAGGCGCATCAACGTTTCCTTTTCGCGGTCGCGCACCTCGCGCGTCGCCTCCTCCACCATGCCTTCGAGCAGGCGCCGCTTGTCCTCCAGCGCGAGGTGCTGGCGGCGCAGCGTGAGCAGGTTGCGGCAACGCGCCATGCACTCGCGCGCGTCCACCGGCTTGATCAGGAAATCGGTGACGCCGGCATCCAGCGCGTCGTAGCGCACCTTGCGGTCGTCGTGCGCGGTGACCATCATGATCGGCACGTGCTCGTAGCCCGGCAGCGCGCGCAGGCGCTTGGCGAGCTCGATGCCGTTCATCTCCGGCATCATGTAGTCGACCAGCACCAGGTCGGCGATGTGGCGCGTGGCCCACACCACCGCGTCGATCGGCCGGCCGAAGCCTTCCACCGATACGCGCTCGTCCAGCGAGCGCACCACCTGCTCGAGGATGGCGCGGCCGGTCGACTGGTCGTCGATCACCATCGCCGTGTTGCGCGCCGCCGGCAGCACGAGAAGCTGCGCTTTCGCCATGCACTTCCCATGAAAAAACAGACGCGGCTAGCCTACCCCGCGTTCCTCCCATTGTCCAGTTAAGCGGCTGACGCGAAAGCAAGAAAGCGTGAGCACTGGTGCCGGAAGAGAGACTCGAACTCTCATGACCTTGCGGTCGGCGGATTTTGAGTCCGCTGCGTCTACCGATTCCGCCATTCCGGCGCGGGGAGCGGAATTATAGAACCCTATAATGCGCCGACATGCGCCTCGCGGAGTTCGACTATGCGCTGCCCGAGGAGCTCATCGCCCAGCACCCGGCGCCGGAGCGCGCCGCCAGCCGCCTGCTGCGCCTGGATGCGGCCAGCGGCCGGATCGAGGACCTCGCTTTCGCCGACCTGCCCTCGCTGGTGGGCCGGCGCGACGCGCTGGTGGTGAACGACACGCGCGTGATCAAGGCGCGCCTTGGCGGCGCCAAGCAAAGCGGCGGGAAGATCGAGGTGTTCATCGAGCGCGTCACCGGCCCGCGCGAGGCGCTGGCGCTGATCCGCTCGGGCCACGCGCCGCGCGCCGGCGGCGAGCTGGTGGTCGGCGACGGCGCGCGCGTGACCGTGGTCGGCCGCGAGGGCAACCTGTACCGCGTGCGCTTCGCCGAAGACGTGCACGCGGTGCTGGAGCGCTGCGGCGCGGTCCCCCTGCCGCCCTACATCCGGCACGCGCCGGACGCGGCCGACGCCGAGCGCTACCAGACCGTGTATGCGCGCGCGCCGGGCGCGGTGGCCGCGCCCACCGCCGGGCTGCATTTCGACCGCGCCATGCTCGAGCGCATCGAGGCGCGCGGCGCGCGCCTCGCGCCTGTCACGCTGCACGTCGGCGCCGGCACCTTCCTGCCGGTGCGCACCGAGCGGATCGAAGAGCACCGCATGCACCAGGAGCACTACGACGTGCCGCGCGCCACGATGGACGCCATCGCCGGGCGGCGCGTGCTGGCGGTGGGCAGCACCGCGCTGCGCGCGCTGGAGAGCGCCGCCCTCAGCGGCCAGCTGCGCGGCGAAACCGAGCTGTTCGTGCGCCCCGGCTTCGAGTGCCTGCTGGTGGACCGGCTGCTCACCAACTTCCACCTGCCCAAGTCCAGCCTGCTGATGCTGGTGGCGGCGTTCGGCGGGCTGGAGAACATCCGCCGCGCCTATGCCCACGCCATCGAGAAGCGCTACCGCTTCTTCTCCTACGGCGACGCCATGCTGATCGAGCGCGCGGCATGAAGTTCGCGGTGAGCCACCGCGACGGCGCGGCGCGCCGCGGCCGCCTGGAGCTGGCGCACGGCGCCGTGGACACGCCCGCCTTCATGCCGGTGGGCACCTACGGCACGGTGAAGGCCATGTCGCCCGCGGAGCTCGAGGAACTGGGCGCGCAGATCGTGCTCGGCAACACCTTCCACCTGTGGCTGCGGCCCGGCACCGAGGTGATCGGGAAGCACGGCGGGCTGCACCGCTTCATGGGCTGGGAGCGGCCGATCCTCACCGACTCGGGCGGCTTCCAGGTGTTCAGCCTCGGCGCCATGCGCAAGATCACCGAGGAGGGCGTGAAATTCGCCTCGCCGATCAACGGCGACCGGCTGCTGCTCACCCCCGAGGAGTCGATGCGCGTGCAGCGCGTCCTCGACTCCGACATCGCCATGGTGTTCGACGACTGCACGCCGCACCCGGCGAGCGCGAAGCAGGCCGAGAAATCGATGCAGCTCAGCCTGCGCTGGGCGCGACGCTCCAAGGACGCCTTCGCCGGCTCGCGCAATGCGCTCTTCGGCATCGTGCAGGGCAGCGTGTACGAGGAGCTGCGCGAAGCGTCGCTGGCCGGGCTCAAGGACATCGGCTTCGACGGCTACGCCATCGGCGGGCTCGCGGTGGGCGAGCCCAAGGAAGAGCGCGAGCGCATCCTCGCGCACACCGCGCCGCGCCTGCCCGAGGACCGGCCGCGCTACCTGATGGGCATGGGCACGCCCGAGGACCTGGTCGAGGCGGTGCAGGCCGGCGTGGACATGTTCGACTGCGTGCTGCCGACGCGCAACGCGAGGAACGGCTGGCTGTACACGCGCTACGGCGACGTCAAGATCCGCAACGCGCGCTGGCGCGACGACCCGGCGCCGCTGGACGCGCAATGCGGCTGCACCGCCTGCCGCCATTTCAGCCGCGCCTACCTGCACCACCTGCAGAAGGCCAACGAGATCCTCGGCGCGCGCCTGAACACGCTGCACAACCTGCACTATTACCAGGAACTGATGCGCGAGCTGCGCGCCGCCATCGAGGGCGGCCGGCTCGCCGCGAGCGCCGCGCGGCTGCTGGAAGGCCGCCGCCGGCTGCTATAATTCGCGCCCTTTCCTCGGGAGTCCGCAGTGATCATTTCCAACGCCTACGCCCAGGCCGCCGCCGGCGGCGAATCCGGATTCCTGGGCCTGCTGCCCATCGTGCTGATGTTCGTGCTGCTGTATTTCCTGATGATCCGGCCGCAGATGAAGCGCGCCAAGGAACAGAAAGCCATGGTCGAGGCGCTGCAAAAGGGCGACGAGGTGGTGACCGCGGGAGGCATCGTCGGGCGCATCAACGAGATGGGCGACGCCTACATCAGCCTGGAGATCGCGCCGCAGGTGGAGATCCGCGTGCAGCGCTCCGCGGTGCAGACCCTGCTGCCCAAAGGCACGCTGAAGTCGCTGAAGTAGCGCCGCCGGCGTGAATCGCTACCCCGCCTGGAAATACGCGCTGGTCGCGCTGTGCGTGGCCGTCGCGCTGCTCTACACGCTGCCGAATTTCTTCGGCGAATCGCCGGCGGTGCAGGTGTCCAGCTCGCGCGCCGCGGTGCGCATCGACGCGGCGCTGCTGGCGCGCGTCGAGAGCACGCTCACCCAGGCCGGCATTGCCTACTCCGGCGCCGTGCTCGATGACAACAGCGTACGCGTGCGCTTCGCCGACACCGACATCCAGCTCAAGGCGAAGGACGCCGTCGACAAGGCGGTCAATCCCGACCCCGCCAACGCCGCCTACGTGGTGGCGCTCAACCTGCTCTCCGCCTCGCCCGGCTGGCTGCGGGCGATCCACGCGCTGCCGATGTACCTGGGCCTGGACCTGCGCGGCGGCGTGCATTTCCTGCTGCAGGTGGACATGCCCGCGGCGCTGACCAAGCGCCTGGAGAGCCTGACCGGGGACATCCGCAGCCTGCTGCGTGACAAGAACATCCGCCACGGCGGCGTGGCGCGCGAGGGCCAGGCGCTGCACATCCGCTTCCGCGAGGCCGAGGCGCGCGCCGCGGCGCGCGCCGCCATCGAGTCGGGCATCGGCGACCTGGCGCTCGCCGAGCGCGAGGAAGGCGCCGACTTCCTGCTGGTGGCCACGCTCAAGCCGCAAGCCGCCGCGCGCACCCAGGAATTCGCCCTCAAGCAGAACATCACCACGCTGCACAACCGCATCAACGAGCTGGGCGTGGCCGAGCCGGTGATCCAGCAGCAGGGCGCCGACCGCATCGTGGTGCAGCTGCCGGGCGTGCAGGACACCGCCAAGGCGAAGGACATCCTCGGCCGCACCGCCACGCTCGAGATCCGCATGGTGGACGAGGACAAGGTGACCCCGGACATCCTGGCGGCGGCGGCGCGCGGCGAAGTGCCCTTCGGCACCGAGTACTACGTGGAGCGCAACGGCGCCCCGCTGCTGGTGAAAAAACAAGTGGTGCTGACCGGCGACCGGCTGACCGACGCGCAGCCCGGCTTCGACAACCAGACCCACGAGCCGGCGGTGCACCTGACGCTGGACGGGCCCGGCGCGCGGATCTTCAAGGAAGTCACGCGCGAGAACGTCGGCAAGCGCATGGCCATCCTGCTGATCGAGAAAGGCAAGGGCGAGGTGGTGACCGCGCCGGTGATCCGCACCGAGATCGGCGGCGGGCGCGTGCAGATCTCCGGCCGCATGAGCACCACCGAGGCGGCCGACGTGGCGCTGCTGCTGCGCGCGGGGTCGCTGGCGGCGCCGATGGAGATCATCGAGGAGCGCACCGTCGGACCGAGCCTGGGCCGCGACAACATCGCCAAGGGCTTCAATTCCACCCGGTGGGGATTCATCGCCATCACGGTGTTCATGTCGCTGTACTACCTGGTGTTCGGCCTGATCTCCTCGCTGGCGCTGGGCGTCAACCTGCTGTTCCTGGTGGCGCTGCTGTCCCTGCTGCAGGCCACGCTGACCGTGCCCGGCATCGCCGCCATCGCGCTGACCCTGGGCATGGCGATCGACGCCAACGTGCTGATCAACGAGCGCATCCGCGAGGAACTGCGCGGCGGCGCCACGCCGCAGGCGGCGATCTCCGCCGGCTACGAGCGCGCCTGGGGCACCATTTTGGATTCCAACATCACCACGCTGATCGCGGGGCTGTCGCTGCTGATCTTCGGCTCGGGGCCGGTGCGCGGCTTCGCGGTGGTGCACTGCCTGGGCATCCTCACCTCGATCTTCTCCTCGGTGGTGGTGTCGCGCGCCGTGGTCAACCTGGTGTACGGCCATCGCCGCCGGGTGGAGCGGCTGGCCATCGGCAATACGGCGTGGAAGTGAGCTAGGGCATGGAATTCTTCAAGATCCGCCGCGTCATCCCGTTCATGCGGCACGCGCTGGTGTTCAACGTCATCTCGCTGATCACCTTCCTGCTGGCGGTGTTCTTCCTCGCCCACCGGGGGCTCAACTTCTCGGTCGAGTTCACCGGCGGCACGCTGATCGAAGTGAGCTACCGGGACTCGGCGGACGTGGACCACATCCGCCAGGTGATGGACCGGGCCGGCTACCGGGCGGAGGTGCAGAACTTCGGCTCCTCGCGCGACGTGCTGATCCGCATGCACGTCGAGAAGGGCGCCGCGGGAGGCGCGGCGCAGGCCGAGCAGGTGGTCGAAGTCCTGAAGAAGGAC
>JBGPPD010000180.1:0-5898 GCA_041488375.1 Gammaproteobacteria bacterium
AGCCCGACGAACTGCGCGACCTTGGCCTCGAGGGAATTGAATTCCGCCTCCACGCGGAACACTATCTTTCAATTCCGCCGCAGCGTCAAGAAGGTAGGGGCGGTTGTGAATGTGTTCGTTTAAGGCGCACGGACCCCAGGATGGGGCCCGGTTCCTGGCGGATGGCCCGCAGGCTGCCCAGCCGGGCAGGCCGCCGGTTTGTATAATTCCCCGCGTAGTCAGCTGCAAGGTGTCTTCGCGGAGATTCGCTTCGCGAGGATGAAACGGGAAACAGGTGTGATGCCTGTACTGCCCCCGCAACGGTAAGCGAGGGGGTGTGCCACCCGCCACTGTGGAGCGTCTTTCACGGGAAGGCGGCACGCCCGGCGCGTAGTGCGGCGCCAACTCGCGAGTCCGGAGACCGGCCTTGCGCTGAATCTTAGCCGCTGCATGGCGTCGGGGATGACGCCCAGGGAGGTTTCATGCGCTCCACCGCCGCCGCATTGCTCGCCGCCATTGCGCTGCCCGCTTTCGCCCAGACCGACGCCGTGATCGTCAACGCCACGCGCTTTCCGGAGGACGCGCGGCGCCTGCCGGCCAGCGTCACCGTGCTGAGCGCCGACGACATCCGCAAGAGCGCCGCGCGCACGCTGCCCGATCTGCTGAGCGAGCAGGCCGGGCTGACGCAGAAGGATTTCTACGGCAACAATGCCGCGGCCACGTCGGTGGACCTGCGCGGCTTCGGCGCCACGGCCACGCAGAACACGCTGATCCTGGTGGATGGCCGGCGCGCCACGGACATCGACATCTCAGGCGTGCAATGGGCGGCCATCCCGCTCGCCGGGGTGGAACGCATCGAGATCCTGCGCGGCACGGGCGCGGTGCTCTACGGCGACGGGGCCACCTCGGGCGTGGTCAACATCATCACGCGCTCGCCGCTCAAGCAGGGGCAGCGCGCCGAAATTCTCGGCCGCATGGCCGGCTACGGCACGCTCGAGGGCCAGCTCTACGGCAGTTTCGCGACACAGGGCTTCGGCATCAACGCGTCGCTGCATGGCTACGACTCGGAGGGCTACCGGGACAACAACCGGAACGAGCAGCAGAACACCAGTGTGAACCTGCGCTGGGGGCCGGGCGAGAGCACCTTCGACTTGCGCCTCGGCACCGACCGCCAGAACCTGCGCCTGCCCGGCGCGCGGCGCATCCAGCCTTCGATCGGGCTGGACGAGTACGCCAGCGACCGGCGCGGCGCGCAGACCCCGCTCGACTGGTCGAGCCGCGACGGCGAGCGCGTCGGCGCCGCGTTCGTCACGCGCATCGGCGAAGCGGAGCTGAACCTGGGCGCCGATTGGCGCGGCAAGTCCCAGCAGGCCTACTTCGACCAGGCGGGCTTCCCGAGCAGCCGGGACGACAAGCTGGGCCTGCGCGCCTTCACGCCGCGCCTGCGCGTGCCGATGAGCATCGGCGGCATGCCGCATCGCTTTACCGCGGGCGCCGATTGGTACTCCTGGCGCTACGATTCGCGCCGCTCCGACCTGCCGCAGAACTTCAACCGGCCGATCAACATCGTGCGCGTGGACCAGGACTCGCGCGGCTGGTACCTGCAGGACGCGGTCGAGCTCGCCCCTGCCAGCCTGCTCACGCTCGGCTGGCGCGAGGAACGCGTCCAGTACACCGCCGGCGATGTACTCGATCCCACGGCGCCGGGCGCGGCCTTTGCCACGCAGGCGCCGCCCGCGGCCGAAACGCAGCGTCAGCACGCCTGGGAGATCGGCCTGCGCCACTCCATCTCCGACGCGACATCGGTATTTGCGCGCGCGCAGAGAAGCTTTCGTTTCGTCAACGCGGACGAGATCTACGAGGACGACGCGAGCTTCGCGAAGCAATTCCAGATTCTGCGTCCGCAAACCGCGCGCACGCATGAACTGGGCACGGAGTGGCGCCGGCCGCGCGGCTTCGCCCGCGCGACGCTGTTCAGGATGGACGTCGAGGACGAAATCCACCTCGACCCGTTTACCACCGGCGTCGGCAACCGCAACCTGCCGCCCTCGCGCCGCCAGGGCGTGGAGCTGGAGTCCGCCTGGCAGGCGACGCCCGCACTCAAACTCTCGGCGGGCTACGCCTACACCGACGCGAGGTTCCGCGAAGGCGCATTCGCCGGCGGTCCGTTCGTCATCGGCACGAACCTGAGCATTGCCGGCAAGCGCGTGCCGCTGGTGCCGCAGCACAAGCTCGACCTCGGGCTGGCGTGGGAGATCGCCGCGCGCACGCGGCTCTCGGCTGCGCTCATCGCCGTCAGCCGGCAGTTCATGGACAACGACGAGCCCAACAGCCTCGGCGTGCAGATCCCGGCCTACGCGGTGCTGGACGTGAAGCTCGCGCGCGAATTCGGCTGGGGGCGGTTCGCCGCGGCGGTGAATAACCTGACCGGCGAGCAGTACTACACCTACGCCGTGCGCAGCCAGTTCACGGCGGACCGCTACGCCGTATATCCCCTGCCGGGGCGCAGTTTCGGCGTGACGGCGGAACTGTGGACCGACTGAGTACCTAATACAATGCGCGCATGCCGGAACCGCGCAGCCCCAGCAGCCGTCAGCTCTACCTGCGGCTGCTGTCCTACGTCCGGCCGCATGCGAAGGTCTTCGCGCTAGCCATGCTCGGCATGGTGGCCGCGGCGGCCACCGAACCGCTGTTCCCGATGCTGATGAAGCCGCTGCTCGACGGCGGCTTCGCCGCGGGCGCGCAGCCGCTGCTGCCGCCGCTCGCCTTCGCTGCCGCGCTGGTGGTGATCTTCATCCTGCGCGGCGCGCTCACCTTCACCGGGCACTACTGCATGGCCTGGGTGGCCAACCGCGTGGTGCTCGACCTGCGCGCGGCGATGTTCGAGCGCCTGGTGCGCTTCCCGACGCGCTACTACGACGACCAGAGCCCCGCCGCGCTGCTCTCCAAGGTGGCCTACGACGTCGCCAACGTGAGCGCCGCGGCCACCACCGCGGTCACGGTGGTGGTGCGCGACACCATCGTCATCGCCGGCCTGTTCGCGTGGCTGCTGTACCTGAACTGGAAGCTGACGCTGATCGCGCTCGCCGTCGCGCCGCCGGTGGCGTTCTTCGTGCGGCTGCTGTCGCGCCGCCTGCGCAACATGGCGCGCGGCTCGCAGCACGCCATGGGCGACCTGGCGCACGTGCTGGAGGAAACCATCGAGTGCCACCGCGTGGTGAAGATCTTCGGCGGCCAGGACTACGAGGCGAAGCGTTTCGCGCACGCCAACCGGGTGCTGCGCGGCTTCAGCATGCGCCAGAAGGTGCCCGAGGCGCTCACCACGCCGGTCACGCATTTCCTCGCCGCCTGCGCGCTGGCGGTGATCGTGTACATCGCGCTGCAGGATTCGCTCGCCGCCCGCACCACGGTGGGCGAATTCGTCTCCTTCATCACCGCCATGCTGATGCTGTTCGCGCCGATCAAGCACCTCACCGAGGTCAACGCCGCCCTGCAGCGCGGCCTGGCGGCCGCCGAGAGCGTGTTCGGCATGATCGACACGCCGGTGGAGGAAGACCGCGGCACGGCGACGCTGCCGCGCGCGCGCGGCGAGGTCGCCTACGAGGGCGTGGGCTTCACCTACCCGTCCCGCACCGAGCCCGCGCTGCGCGACGTGGACCTGAGGGTGCGTCCCGGCGAGACCGTGGCGCTGGTGGGCCCCTCGGGCGGCGGCAAGACGACGCTGGTCAACCTGCTGCCGCGCTTCTACGCGCCGAGCGCCGGGCGCATCACGCTCGACGGCCACGACATCCAGACGCTGTCGCTGGAAAGCCTGCGCGGCAACATCGCGCTGGTGTCGCAGGACGTGGTCCTGTTCAACGACTCCATTTACGCCAACATCGCCTACGGCCGCATGGGCGGGGCGAGCGAGAAGGACGTGGTCGCCGCCGCCGAAGCGGCGCACGCCCTGGGCTTCATCCGCGAGACGCCCGAGGGCCTGAACACGCTGATCGGGGAGAACGGCCTGCGCCTCTCCGGCGGCCAGCGCCAGCGCCTGGCGATTGCGCGCGCGCTGCTGAAGGACGCGCCGGTGCTGATCCTGGACGAGGCCACCTCGGCGCTGGACACCGAATCGGAGCGCCAGGTGCAGGCGGCGCTCGAAACGCTGATGCGCGGGCGCACCACCATCGTCATCGCGCACCGCCTCTCCACCATCGAGCGCGCCGACCGCATCGTGGTGCTGGAGCGCGGCCGCGTGGCGGAGGCCGGGCGCCACGCCGAGCTGCTCGCGCGCGGCGGCGTATACGCCAAGCTCTACCACCTGCAGTTCGCCGTGGCGGCATAATCCGGCCATGCTCCTGGTCACCGGCGGCGCCGGCTTCATCGGCTCCAATTTCGTCCTCGCCACGGTCGCGCAGGCCGGCGAGCCGGTGGTCAACCTCGACAAGCTCACCTACGCGGGCAGCCTGAAGAACGTGGACGCGCTGCGCGGGGACGCGCGCCACAGCTTCGTGCAGGGCGACGTCGCCGACCGGGCGCTGGTGCGCGGCCTGCTCGAGCGCCACCGGCCGCGCGCCATCGTGCACCTCGCCGCCGAGAGCCACGTCGACCGCTCCATCGAGGGGCCCGCGGAGTTCATCCAGACCAACGTGGTGGGCACTTTCTGCCTGCTGGAGGAGGCGCGCGCCTACTGGTCGGCGCTCGCCGCGCCCGAGCGCGCCGCATTCCGCTTCCTGCACGTGTCCACCGACGAGGTCTACGGCTCGCTCGGCCCCGGCGATGCCCCGTTCACCGAGGAGACGCCGTACGCGCCGAACAGCCCGTACAGCGCTTCCAAGGCTTCTTCCGACCACCTGGTGCGCGCCTACCACCATACCTACGGCCTGCCGACGCTGGTGACCAACTGCTCCAACAACTACGGCCCGCACCAGTTCCCCGAGAAGCTGATCCCGCTGATGATCCACCACGCGCTCGCCGGCAAGCCGCTGCCGGTGTACGGCGACGGCCAGAACGTGCGCGATTGGCTGTACGTGGCCGACCACTGCGCCGCGCTGCGCGAGGTGCTCGCGCGCGGGCGGCCGGGCGAGGTGTACAACGTGGGCGGCGGCGCGGAGATGAAGAACCTCGACCTGGTGAAGACGCTGTGCGCGCTGCTCGACGACGCCAAGCCGCGCACCGGCGGCAGCTACGCGGGCCTGATCACTTTCGTGAAGGATCGCCCGGGCCACGACCGGCGCTATGCCATCGACTCGGGCAAGATTCGGCGCGAGCTCGGCTGGCAGCCGCAGGAGAGCTTCGAGTCGGGGTTGCGCAAGACCGTGCGCTGGTATCTGGAGCGCCAGCAGAAGAGGGCGGCATGAAAGGCATCATCCTGGCGGGCGGCTCGGGTACCCGGCTCTACCCGGTGACGCAGGTGGTCTCGAAACAACTCCTGCCGGTGTACGACAAGCCGATGGTGTACTACCCATTGTCCACGCTGATGCTGGCCGGGATCAGAGACATCCTCGTTATCTCAACGCCGCAGGACACGCCGCGCTTCGAGGAACTCCTCGGCAACGGGCGCCAGTGGGGCCTCAAGCTCAGCTACGCGGTGCAGCCCAGGCCCGAGGGCCTGGCGCAGGCGTTCCTCGTCGGCAAGAAGTTCATCGGCAGGGATCCCGTGGCGCTGGTCCTGGGCGACAACCTGTTCCATGGGCACGACCTGTCGGCGCTGCTGGCGCGCGCGGCCGCGCGCAAGCGCGGGGCCACCGTGTTCGCCTACCCGGTCAACGATCCGCAGCGCTACGGCGTGGTCGAGTTCGACGGCAAGGGCCGGGCGGTGAGCCTGGAGGAAAAGCCGAACAAGCCCAAGTCGCGCTACGCCGTGGTGGGGCTGTACTTCTACGACAACCGCGTGGTGAAAGTGGCCGAGGCGCTCAAACCCTCGGCGCGCGGCGAGCT
>JBGPPD010000181.1:0-5884 GCA_041488375.1 Gammaproteobacteria bacterium
CATCATGGTGATCTACGTCACCATGGTGTACGGGCCGATCGCGGCGTTCCTGGTGGAGCTGTTCCCGGTGCGCATCCGCTACACCTCGATGTCGCTGCCCTATCACATCGGCAACGGCTGGTTCGGCGGCATGCTGCCGCTCACCGCCACGGCCATGGTCGCCGCCACGGGCGACATCTATTACGGCCTGTGGTACCCGATCGTGGTGGCGGTGATGTCGCTGGTGATCGGCACGCTGTTCCTCAAGGAAGTGAAGGATCGCGACATCCACCACAATTGAGTTTCTGAAAATCGGGGTCAGACCCCGATTTCAGCCAACTAGCGGTTGCCCGTGACGCCTTTGACCTTCCATGGTCTCGTGTTTTTTGGCTCGGTGAATCTTCGAGCCAAAAAACACGAGATCGATTTGAAATGCCAAATCTGCGCGCGGGCGGCATCACTAACCGGACGGAAATCGGGCTCTGCCCCCGATTTCTGCGGCGGAACCTAATCGGGCTCTGACCCCGATTTTCCGGCGCGGCGGGCCCAGTAGGCGAAGGTGCCGCGCACGATCGAGGGTTGCAGCAGGAACTCGCGCGCCTCGGCGGCGAGCTCGGGCTTGACCTCCTGCACGCCGCCCGCGGCCATGGCGAGCAGCTGGGTGCGCGCGGCGCGCTCGAAGAACACCGCGAGGTAGGTCGCTTCCTCGACCGAGCCGCCGGTGGCGAGCAGGCCGTGGTTGGCGAGCAGGATGGTCTTGGCGCTGCCCAGGGCGCCCGCGATGATGCGCCCCTCGTCGTCGGCCACCGGCACCCCGGGCCACTCGGCGAGGTGCGCCGTGCCGTGCAGCATCGAGGAATCCATGTGCGCGATCGCCAGCGGCTTGCCGGTGGCGGCGAGCGCCGAGGTGTGCGGCGCGTGCGTGTGCACGATCGCCTTCACGTCGGGGCGCTTCCAGTAGATCCACACGTGGAAGCGCACCCCCGGGTTCGGCCGCCCGCCCTTGAGCGGCTTCAAGTCCTCGTCCACCAGCACCATGCGCTCGGGCGTCGCTTCCTCGAAGCCGTAGCCGAACTGCAGCGTCCACCAGGTGCCCGGCTGCTCGCCCTTGGCGGTGACCTGCCCGGCGAGGCCCGATTCGTGGCCCTCGCGCGCGAGGATGCGGCAGGCGGCGGCGAGCGCCTCGGGCGTGGACAGCTGCGGGACCTTCAGGTCCTCGTCCATCTCGCGCGCGACGCGTCCCTTGAAGTACGCCTTGTCGCGCGTGTTCATCTCATGAATCCCGGCAGCCACAGCGAGATCACCGGGAAGGCCACCAGGATCGCCAGGCGGATGCAGTCGGCGGCGACGAACGGCATCACGCCGCGGAACACCGTGCGCGTGGGCACCTGCGGCAGCAAGGTGGCCAGCACGAACAGGTTCATGCCCACCGGCGGGCTGATCAGGCCGATCTCGACCACGCAGACGATCAGGATGCCGAACCAGATCGGGTCGAAGCCCAGGTGCACCACCAGCGGGAAGAAGATCGGCACGGTGAGCAGGATCATGGACAGCTCTTCCATCGCCGTGCCGAGGATCACGTAGATCACCATGATCGCCGCCACCACCATGATCGGGTGCAGCTCGAAGCGCGACACCATCGCCTTCAGGTCGTTGGGCATGGTGGTGATGTTGACGAACTCGGCGAACATCAGCGCGCCGATCAGGATCAGGAACAGCATGCTGGTGGTGCGCGCGCTCTCCACCAGCGAGGCGTACAGCGTGCGCCAGCTCAGCACGCCGCGCGCCATGGCGAACAGCATCGAGCCGACCGCGCCGACCGCGGCGCCCTCGACCGCGGTGAACACGCCGCCGTAGATGCCGCCCATCACCAGCACGAACAGGGCGATCACGCTGGTGACGCCCTTGTAGACCATCGCCAGCCCGAACACCGCGAATGCGCCGATCACCGCCGCATCGTCGCTCGCCAGCAGGCGGAGCTGCACCGCCAGCACCAGCGCCACGCCGAGGGCGATGAACCAGCCCATGCCCTTCAGGGTGGCGAAGCGCTCGCGCCAGGGCACGCGCTCGCCGCGCGGCCCGGCCGCCGGGTCGCGCCAGACGATGAACTGCACCGCCAGGCAAAGCAGCAGCGCCGCCAGCACCCCGGGCATCACGCCGGCGGCGAACAGCTTGCCGATGTTGGTCTCGGTCATGATGCCGTAGATCACCATGATGGTGGAGGGCGGGATCAGGATGCCGAGCGTGCCGCCCGCGGCGATGGAACCGGTGGCCAGGTGGTCGGCGTAGCCGAACTTCTTCATCTCGGGATAGGCCACCTTGGCGAAGGTCGCGGCGGTGGCGATGGAGGAGCCGCAGATCGCGCCGAAGCCCGCGCAGCCGGCGATGGTGGCCATCGCCAGGCCGCCGCGCAGGTGGCCGATGAAGGAATTGGCGGTGCGGAACAGCTCCCGCGACATGCCGGCGCGGGTGACGAAATTGCCCATCAGGATGAACAGCGGCACCACCGACAGCGTGTAGTTGCGTCCGGTCTCGTACACCTTGGTCTGCGCGGTGGCGAAGGCCACCGCCCAGTTCCAGTCGCGCATGTAGGCGTAGCCGACGATGCCGACCAGCCCCATCGACAGCGCGATCGGAATGCGCACGAAGGCGAGCAGCATCATCACCAGCAGGCCGACCAGCGCTTCCGTCATGTCGCTTCAGTCATGGCCGCTCAGGCGGTGCCCTGCGGCCCGCGCCGCTCGGGGAGGACGACCATCTTGACCAGGTGCACCAGCGCCGCGAGCGCGATCATCGCCGTCATGAAGTACACGAACGGCGCCACCGCCACGCGCAGCACGTCGGTGGTGTCGCCGTAGGCGGCGATCTTGCCGGCCTTGAGCCAGATCAGCCAGGCGAGGAACATCAGCACCGCGGCGCAGATCGCGTGCACCGCGCGCTCCAGCAGGCGCAACACCGGCCGCGGCAGCATGTGGTCGATGAAGTCCATGGTGACGTGCTCGTCGGCGTGCGACACCAGCGGCAGGCCGGCGAAGATCAGCACCAGCAGCATCAGCTCGGTGGCCTCGAAGGCGCCGCGCAGCGGCCAGTTGAACAGGTAGCGCGACACGACGTCGACGAAGGTCACCAGCATCAGCACCATCAGGATCGCGGAGGCGGCGAGGCCGAGCGCGGCGTCGAGCCGCTGCTCCCACTTCTTCTCGAATCCGCTCATGCTCATGCGTTCGCCCCTGCCGGATAAAAAAATGCCCGCCGGCGCCTGCGGCGGGCAGCCTGCGCGCGGCGGCCGGCTACTTGCCGGCGGCCGCGGTCTTCAGTTCCGCGTGGAAGTGCTCGAGGATCGCGGCGCCATCCATGTTGCGCTTGGCCTTCACCTCGGCGATCCAGTTGTCGATCACCGGCTGCGAGCGGGCCTGGATGTCCTTGACCAGCGCGGCGCTGGGCACGTCGATCTGCACGCCCGACTTTTTCATGCCCTCGTTGCCGAGGCGGTCGGCGTTGTCCCAGGACTTGCCGGCGCGGCGCGCCAGGTACTCGCCGCTGAATTTCATGATCACGGCCTGGTCCTGCTTGGACAGCTTGTTCCACTTGTCCTCGTTCATGAAGAAGCCGAACGCCGAGCTGTAAAAGCCGCCCGGGAACAGGGTGGCGTACTTGATCACCGAGTCGAGCTTGAAGGAGACGATCGACTCCTGCGGGAAGAATACCCCGTCGGCGATCCCCGAGCTCAGCAGCTCGTAGGACTCGGGCGCCGGCTTGACGAACGCCGAGGCGCCGAGCGCCTTGGCCATCGCGTCGGCGATGCCGCCGCCGGTGCGTATCTTCATGCCCTGCAGGTCGGCGAGGCTCTTGATCGGGCGCTTGGTGTTGAACATCTGGCCCGGGCCGTGGGTGAACACCCCGAGCAGCTTCACGCCCTTGTATTCGCCCGCCTTGTCCAGCTCCTTCCAGTACAGGCGGCTGTAGGCGACCGAATTGATCTCGGCGGTGTTGCCGGCGCCGGGCAACTCGGCGACCAGCGGCAGCACGTGGCGCGCCGGCGTGTAGCTGGCGGTGACGTAGGACAGGTCCACCAGCCCGTCGCGCACCGCGTCGAAGGTGCCGGGAGGCGCGGAGGGATGCTTGGGCAGCATCTGGAACTTGATGCGGCCGCCGGAGGCTTTCTCGACCTCGTCGCCGAAGCCCTGCAGCACGACGCTGGTCAGGTGGTGCGCGGGCGATACCCACGAGGACATGGTCAGCGTGGTCTGCGCCAGCGCGGGTTGCGCGGCGAAGGCGCCGGCGACGAGCGCCGCCAGGGCGAGTTTGCGTTTGGTTATCATGGTCTCCTCCGGAAAGTGGTCCCTATGGGGCGAGTGTATCAAGAGGAGGGGGGAATGGCAGCATCAGCGTTGGTCGACCTGCGCAGCGACACCGTCACGCGCCCCTCGGCCGGCATGCGCCGGGCGATGGCCGAAGCCGAAGTCGGCGACGACGTGTTCGGCGACGATCCCACGGTCAACCGGCTGCAGGAGCGTGCGGCGGCGCTGCTGGGCTTCGAGGCGGCGCTGTACTTCCCCACCGGCACGCAGTCCAACCTCGCCGCGCTGATGAGCCACTGCCAGCGGGGCGACGAGGTGCTGGTCGGCCAGGAAGCGCATACCTACCGCTACGAAGCGGGCGGCGGCGCGGTGCTCGGCTCGATCCAGCCGCAGGCCATCGCCAACCGGCCCGACGGCACCCTGGACCTCGCCGAGGTGGAGGCCGCGATCAAGCCCGACGACCCGCATTTCGCCCGCACGCGGCTGCTGGCGCTCGAGAACACCATCGGCGGGCGCGTGATCCCGCGCCCGTACTTCGACGAGGCGCTGGCGCTGGCCGGACGGCGCGGGCTGGCGACGCATCTCGACGGCGCGCGCATCTTCAACGCCGCGGTGAAGCTGGGCATGCCGGTCAAGGACCTTTGCCGCGGCTTCGACTCGGTGTCCGCGTGCCTGTCCAAGGGGCTGGGCGCGCCGGCCGGCACGATGCTGGCCGGCGGCAGGGAGTTCATCGCGCGCGCCAAGCGCGCGCGCAAGATCCTCGGCGGCGCGATGCGCCAGGCGGGCGTGCTCGCCGCGGCGGGGCTCTACGCGCTCGAGCACAACGTCGCGCGGCTGGCCGAGGACCACGCCAATGCCGAGCGGCTGGCCAGGGGCCTCGGCGTCGAGGCGCCGCCGTCGAACATGGTGTTCGTCAAGTCCTCGCCCGGGCTGGTGGAGCACCTGGCGCGGCACGGCGTGGTGGTGCTGCCGGCGGCGCGGCTGCGCCTGGTAACGCACCTCGACGTGGACGCGTCCGGGATCGACCGCGCCATCGCCGCATTCCGCTCATTCAACTAGGAGGGTCACATGTCGGGGGGACACGGTCACGTGGACGCGCATGGCGGCAACAAGGGCGTCGCGCTGCTGATCTCGGTGCTGGCGCTGGTGCTGGCCTTCGCCGAGACGCTGGGCAAGGCGGCGCAGACCTCCGCCACCGCGACCAACATCGAGGCTTCCAATCTGTGGGCCTTTTTCCAGGCGAAGACCATCCGCCAGACGGTGCTGCGCACCGCGGCCGAGCAGATGGAGGCGGCCAATCCCGGCGACGCGGCGAAGAAGCAGATCGCCAAATGGAAGGAAACCGCCGAGCGCTACCAGTCGGAGCCCGAGACCAGCGAAGGGCGCAAGGAACTGGCCGCGCGCGCCACGGCCGCCGAACTGAAGCGCGACCGCGCCACGGCCGCCTACCACCATTACGAACTGGCCTCGGCCGCGGTGCAGATCGCCATCGTGCTCGCCTCGGCGTCGATCATCACCGCGATGCCGGTCCTGGTCTGGCTGGCCGGCGCCCTCGGCCTGATGGGCATCGCGTTCTGCGCGATCGGCTTCTGGTTCCCGGCGGC
>JBGPPD010000182.1:0-5876 GCA_041488375.1 Gammaproteobacteria bacterium
CAGAAGGGCCACACCGAGCTGTATCGCGGCGCGGAATACGTGGTCGATTTCCTGCCGAAAGTGAAGATCGACGTTGCGGTGAAGTCGGACCTGCTCGATCGCGTCATCGAAGCGATCGAAAAAGCGGCGAATACCGGCAAGATCGGCGACGGCAAGATCTTCGTGTTCGAGCTCGAGAAAGTCATCCGCATCCGCACCGGCGAGACCGATGCGAACGCGCTATAGGGAGATGCACATGAAGAAGCTGTTCGCATTGATTGCGCTGGTCACCTCGTTCACGTTCGCGGGCGCGGCGATCGGCCAGGACAAGCCGGCGGCCACGCCCGACAAGCCCGCGGCCACGGCCCAACCAGCTGCCGCGCCGGCAGCCGCTGCACCGCAGGCGACCGCCGCCGCGCCGAAATGCGGCGACAAAGGATTCGACTGCAACAAGGGCGACGTCGCGTGGATGATGACTTCCACGGCATTCGTGCTGCTGATGACGGTGCCGGGCCTGGCGTTGTTCTACGCCGGGATGGTCCGCGGCAAGAACGCCTTGTCGACGGTGATGCAGAGCTTTTCGATATTCTGCGTCATTGCGGTGCTGTGGGTGATCTACGGCTACAGCGTCGCGTTTACCGCCGGCAATCCGTTCTGGGGATCCCTGGACAAGCTATTCATGCTCGGCGAGGATCCGACCACCGCTGTTGCCGCGACGTTCAGCAAGGGACAGTACTTGCCGGATTTCGTGTACTGCATGTTCCAGCTGACCTTCGCCGCCATCACGGTCGCGCTGATCGCCGGGGGCTACGGGGAGCGCTTCAAGTTCTCCTCGATGATCATCTTCAGCATCCTGTGGTTCACCTTCGCCTACCTGCCGATCGCGCACATGGTCTGGTACTGGGACGGCCCGGACGCCTATACGACGGCGAAAGCGGCAGAGGAGGCAGGCACCCACGCCGGCTTCCTGTTCCAGAAGGGCGCGCTCGACTTCGCCGGCGGAACGGTGGTGCATGTGAACTCCGGAATTGCCGCCCTGGTCTGCGCGCTGATGCTCGGCAAGCGCAACGGCTACGGCAAGGTGTCCATGGCGCCACACAGCGTGATGATGACCGCCATCGGCACTGGCATGCTGTGGATGGGGTGGTTCGGCTTCAACGCCGGATCTGCCCTGGAAGCCACGGGCGCCGCGGGCCTTGCGTTCTTCAACACCTTGTTCGGCGTGGCCGTCGCGGGAGTCGCCTGGACGCTGACCGAGTGGATCGTCAAGGGCAAACCGAGCCTGCTCGGTATCTGCTCAGGGATCGTCACGGGACTGGTGGCGATTACCCCGGCAGCCGGCTTCGTGGGCCCGATCGGTGCGTTCTTCACCTGCGCGGTCGCCGGCGTAGTTTGCTTCTTTGCAGTGACCAAGGTGAAGGCGTGGCTGGGCTACGATGACTCGCTCGACACCTTTGGCGTCCACTGCATCGGCGGCATCGTCGGCTCGCTGGGCACCGGCTTGTTCGTCAATCCGAAGTTCGGCGGCACCGGGGTCTACGACTACGTCGCCAACAAAGTGGGCGATTTCGACGCCATGGCGCAGATGGTCTCGCAGCTCTGGGACATCAGCGTCACTTTGGTCTGGTCCGGCGGCGTCGCGTTCGTGATCATGCTGGTTCTCAAGTTCACGATCGGCATTCGCGCCAGCGACGAAGCGCAGGAGGAAGGGCTCGACCTTGCCGACCACGGCGAGAAGGCCTACAACCACTGAGCAACCAATTTTCCCGCCTCAAGCGCGGGGCCGACCAGGTCGGCCCCGCTTCCTGGGGCCGGGACACAAGAGTCTCCTAGGTATTTCCTAGTTCACGGGGCGCTCCAGCGCCCCGTCTTTTTTCTGCGGGCCGGACCGTCGGATAATACGGGCGGGCCATGCATATCACTCTCGAAGGCCATCCCGACCCGGTGCCGGTCGAGGCGGGCGACACCATCCTCGCGTCGATGATCCGCGCCGGCGTGCCCTTTCCTTTTTCCTGCCAGGCGGGCAACTGCGGCACCTGCAAGTGCGAGCTGATCTCGGGCGACGTGCTGGAGCTGGAGTATTCGGAGCATGCGCTGAGCCCCCAGGAGCGCGCGAAGAACATCATCCTCGCTTGTCGCACCCAGGTCTGGGACGACACCGTGGTGCGGCGCATTGACGCCGAGGAGCTGGTCCTGCATCCCTCGCGAGCGATGCGCTGCCGCGTGTCCGCGCTCGAGGAACTCACCCATGACATCCGCGGCCTGCGACTGGAAATCGAAGCGGGCGGGCCGTTCACCTTCTCGGCCGGGCAGTATGCGCAGCTGGAATTCGCTCCCGGGCTCTCACGACACTACTCAATGGCGGGAACCCCGGTTGAGCCGGCGCTCACTTTCCATATCCGCCATATGCCTGAAGGGAAAACCAGTTCATACGTCGCAACCCGGCTGAAGGTCGGGGACAGCGTGAAAGTCAGCGGCCCGCTGGGCGTCGCCTACTTGCGCGAAGCGCACGCCGGGCCTGTCCTGCTGGTGGCCGGTGGCTCCGGCCTCGCGCCGGTCCAGGCGATCCTTTGCACGTTGCTTGCGCGCGGGCATGCAGCACCGGTTACCTTGTACTTCGGCGTACGCAGCGAACGCGACCTGTATCACGAGGACCTGCTGAAGGAGCTCGCCGCAAGTCATGCGAATTTCCGCTTTCACGTCGTCCTCTCGGAACACAAAGGCGAGCGCGGCCGCCGCTATGGCCTGGTGCACGAGGCGGTTGCCGCAGATCTCGCGGGCAGCGAAGGCCTGATGGCGTATCTCGCCGGCCCTCCGGTGATGGTGGAGGCGGCTACCGGAGTACTGCAGGCAAAGGGTGCGCAACCGCGCCAGATCCACGCCGACGCGTTCTACAACCAGGATTGAAGCCATGGACCTCAAGGACCGGGTAGCGATCGTCACCGGCGGGGCGCGCGGCATCGGGCTCGCCATCGTCGAAGACCTCGTCGCGCAGGGTGCGAGCGTGGTGATCGTGGACAGTGGCGTGTCGATCTCGGGTGAACCGCTGCAGCCGACGCTCGCGGAGGAAGTCGCGCGCCGCATGGACCGGGCGGCCGCAGTGTGCGGCGACGTCGCGGATCCCGCGACCGCGCGCACGGCGATCGAGCTGGCCGTTGAGAGATTCGGCGCCGTGGACATCCTGGTGAACAACGCCGCCATTCTGCGCGATGCGTTCATTTTCAAGTCGAACGCGCAAGCCTGGGACGCGGTGCTGCGCACCAATCTCACCGGCGCGCAGCGCATGCTCGCGGCGGCAACGCCTCTGATGCGCGACCAGGCGAAGGCGGGCCGCGCGCCCGGCGCCGTCGTCAACATGGTTTCTTCCGCCGGCATCTACGGCAATTTCGGCCAGGCGGCCTACGCCGCGGCGAAAGCCGGCTTGATCGGCCTGACGCGCGTCGTGGCGCACGACCTTGCGCGCTCGCACATCCGCTGCAACGCGGTGGCGCCGTTCGCCGCGACGCGCGTCACGGAAAGCATCCAGCCGGCGAGCGACGCGCAGCTTGCCTACAAGCAAAAGGCGCTCTCGGTACCCGCGCTCTACGTGGCGCGACTGGTGAGTTTCCTGTGCAGCGCGGGCGCCGCCGGGGTGAGCGGTCAGCTGTTCGGCGTGCGCGGGCGCGAAGCCTTCGTGTTCTCGCAGGCGCGCCCGGCGCACAGGCTGCTGCAACCGCAAGGCGGCTACGACCTTGCCGCCTTTGCGCAGGGCGCCAGGGCATTCGAGCCCTACTATGCCGAGCTGGTCACCGACCTCGAGGCATTCGCCACGGATCCGATTCTCTGAAGCTGCCCCCGGAGCCCCGCATGTCCGCCTACCCCACCGTCAAGACCCTCGAGGAATTCGCGCAGCAGCCCGAGGAGTACAAGGCCGCAGTGCGCAAGATCGTGCGCAGCCACGCGCTCAACGAACTCTATGGCGCGCAGGTGTTCGACGAGCCGGCGATCGCGCTCGCGCCCACGCCCTATGCCAAGTGGCTCACCTGCCGGGTGGCGATGGAGGAGTACCACCACCACGTGCGCTTCAAGGAGCTCGCCGACCTGATCGGCGTGAAGCCCGAGGAGCTGACCGTGTCCACCAAGCGCCCGCTCAACATCTTCGAGTTCCCGCTCGGCACCTGGGAGGAATTCTGCGTCATCAAGATGCTGGGCGACCTCGCCGAAATCCTGCAGGTCGAAGACCTGCTGCATTGTTCCTTCGTCCCCTTGCGCAACATCGCACGGTCCACCATGCCGGAGGAGAAATTCCACGCCCAATTCGGCCTGGATTTCTGCGTCGACCTGGTGGAGACGGAGGACGGCCGCCGCAAGGTGCAGGACGCCGTGAACCGCTTCTATCCCGAGGCGCCCAAGTTCTTCGGCGCCAGCGATTCGAGGAACAACGAGCTGTACCGCAAGTACGGCATCAAGCTGCGCAGGAACGAGGAGATGCGCGCCGACTACGTGGCGCGCGCCAAGGACACCGTCGAGAAGCTCGGCCTGACGCTGCCGCAGGTCGCGACCTTCTGAGATGAACGCGGCCGACCACCTGCTGGGCGAAGCGGCGCTTGCGCGCCACGGGTCGCGCACTGCTCTGCTGTACGGCGAGCAGGCCCTTACCTACGCCGGTCTCGCCGCGGAGGTCGGCCGCGCCACGAATGCGCTGCGTGCGCACGGCGTGCGGCCGGGCGACCGGGTGCTGCTATTGCTGCGCGACACCCCAGAATTTGCCGCCGCGTGGCTTGGCGCCGTGCGCGCCGGCGCGGTGGCGGTTGGCCTGAACAGCAAGTTGAACCAGGACGAGTACCGGTACGTCGTCGCCGACAGCGGCGCGCGCCTGGTGATCGCGGAGGAGGTTCTGATCCCCGTGCTCGGGCCGCTGGCCGAAGAACTCCTCCACGAGCAGCGCTTGGCCGCCGCCGCCACCTGGCGGGAGCAGCTCAAACGCGCTGCGCCCGAGGCCCCATCGCATCCGGCGCAGTTGCAGGATCCTGCCTTCTGGCTTTACTCCTCGGGCACCACCGGCAAGCCCAAAGGCATCGTCCATGCGCACAAGGACGTGCTGGCGGCGGGGCAGGTGCAACGCGAAGTGCTGGGGCTCGGCCCGGGCGACAAGGTGTTCAACACGTCGAAGCTGTTCTTCGCCTACGCGCTGGAGAACGGCCTGCTTGGTCCGTTGGCGCTCGGCGCGACCGCGATCCTGCATCCCGACTGGGCCGATGTGGATCAGGTCGAGCGCATCGTGGCGCGCCACCGTCCCGCGGCGATGTTCAGCGTACCGACCCTGTACCGGCGCCTGCTCGCGCTGCCCGAGGAACGCCTGGCGCCGTTTCGCGACGTGCGCCATTACGTGTCGGCCGGCGAGCGGCTGCCGGCGCCGGTGCTCGAGGGCTGGCAAAAGGCCACCGGGCGCGAGATCCTGTCCGCCTACGGCATGTCGGAAACATTTTGCGTCGCCATGGCGACACCTCCCGGCGCCGCCGGGGCGCAACGCAGCGGCAAGCCGCTCAGTGGCGTGCAGGTGCGCCTGGTCGCCGACGACGGCCGGGAGAGCGGCACGGGCGAACCCGGCGTGCTCTGGATCCGCCACCCGGCGCTCAGTTCGGGCTACGCCAATCGTCCCGAGGCGACGCGCGAGCAGTTCCGCGGCGGCTGGTTTTGCACCAAAGACGTGTTCGTGCGCGATGCGCAGGGTTATTTCGCGCATCAGGGCCGCAGCGACGAGCTGGTGAAAGTGGCCGGCCAGTGGGTCCAACCCGGCGATCTGGAGGAAGCGGTGCTCGGACTGCCGTCGATCGCCGAGGCTGCCTGCGTACCGATCGCCGACGCCGACGGCTTCGAGCGACTCGCCCTGTTCGTCGCTCCGCGCGGCACCGACG
>JBGPPD010000183.1:0-5871 GCA_041488375.1 Gammaproteobacteria bacterium
ACACCGGGCAGCCGCTGCGCCGCGCCATCAGCACCGGCTCGTCGCCCACCTCCGCCGGGTCCGAGGCGAGCGACACCGCGCGCGGCGCCTGCACCGTGCCGCCGTAGCCTCGCGACACGATGGCGGGCGACCAGCCCTTCGCCTTGAGCAGTTCGGCGACGTGGATGGCGAGCGGCGTCTTGCCGCTGCCGCCGACGGTCAGGTTGCCGATCGCAATCACCGGAATGCCGGCGCGCGCACTGGGCAGCAGGCGCACGAGGTACAGCAGGCGCCGCAGCAGGACGGCGAATCGGAACACGAGGCTCGCCGGCCACAGCAGCCAGGCCGCGAGGCCGGCGCGCCGGTACCAGATTTTGGCGAGGAACGGCGTGGGCTACCTGGAGGACTGCGTGGTGAAGGTGATCTGCTGCAGCCCGGCGGCGCGCGCCGCCTCCATCACGCGCACCACCGACTGGTGGGTGGCGTTGGCGTCGGCGCTGATCACCACCACCGGTTCGGTCGCCGTGCCGCTGGCGCGCTTGAGTTCGCCGGCCAGCTGCTCCACGCTGATGAAGCTCACCGGCGAGCGGTTCACCACGTACTGCCCCTGGGCGTTGACCAGCACGTTGATCTCGTTGGCGCGCTCGAGCTGCTTGTCGGCGTCGGCCGAGGGCAGGTTGATCTGCAGTTCGGTGTACTTGGAATAGGTGGTGGTGATCATCAGGAAGATCAGGATCACCATCATCACGTCGATCAACGGCACCAGGTTGATCTCCAGGTGCTCCTTTTCCCTGCCGCGCTGGAAGTTCACGCCGTCCTCAGCGCGGCGGCTGGCCGTGCTCGAGGCGCTCGCCGTGCACCATGTCGATCAGCTTGGTGGCGGACTGCTCCATGTCCACGACGAAGCCGTCCACCTTGTTCTTGAAGTGCCGGTAGAAGATCAGCGACGGGATGGCGATGCCGATGCCCGACGCGGTGTTGTACAGCGCGACCGAGATCCCGTAGGCGAGCAATTGCGGGTTGGTGCCGCCCGGGGTCTGCGAGGCGAAGATGTGGATCATGCCGATCACCGTGCCGAACAGCCCGAGCAGCGGCGCTGCGGTGGCGATGGTTCCCAGCGTGGTGAGGAAGCGCTCCAGCTCGTGCGCCGCGCTGCGGCCGGCCTCCTCGATCGCCTCCTTCATCACGTAGCGCGAGCTCTTGTGGTTGCGCAGGCCGGCGGCCAGCACCTGGCCCAGCGGCGAGTCCTTGGCGAGCTTGTCCAGCACCTCGTCGTTGACGCCCTGGCGCTGATAGACCTGCACCACCTGGTCGAGCAGCGTGGGCGGGATCACCTTGTCCTGGCGCAGCGTGGCCGAACGCTCGATGATCAGCGCGACGGCGATGACCGAGGCGAAGAGCAGCGGCCAGATCGGCCAGCCGGCAGCTTGAATGATGGCGAACAATGGGGCTCCGGGGGCTTGGTTTTGTTGTCGGGCGACTGTAGCAAAAATGCGGCCAAGCCGTTATCCACAAATCCTGTGGATAAGTTTGTGGATTTTCTTGGGGCAGATGCTCATCACAGTCACGAAACCTCGCGCAAGTTGGCGGCGATTAAAATTTCAGCAGTTGTTTCCGGCGCAGAAACAGGAAGTTACGAAATGGAATCGGCATCCATGAGGAATCGCGGCGGCCGGCTTTGCCAATCGGCGGCGACTGTGCATTAGTGTAGGCGCATGTCTGACGCAATCCCGCGCGATTCCGCCCCCGTCCTGAGCGTCTCCGAGCTGCTGCGAAGCGTGCGCGAGGCCCTGGAGCGGCGCTTCCCGCTGGCCTGGATCGCCGGCGAGATTTCCAACTTCCGTCCGGCCTCCTCCGGCCACTGGTACTTCACCCTGAAGGACGAAACCGCCCAGGTGGACTGCGTCATGTTCCGCGGCCGGGCGGCGGCGCTGGACTGGGCGCCCGCCGAAGGCATGCGCGTGGAGGCCCGGGCGCTGGTGACCCTGTACGAGCCGCGTGGGCGCTTCCAGTTGAACGTGGAGAGCATGCGGCGCGCGGGGCTGGGGCCGTTGTACGAGCGCTTCCTCAAGCTCAAAGCGAAGCTCGAAGCGGAAGGATTGTTCGATCCGGAGGCCAAGCGCCCCGTTCCCGAGCATCCGCAACAGATCGGCATCCTGACGTCGCTGCAAGCTGCGGCGCTGCGCGACGTGCTGACGACGCTGCGCCGCCGCAACCCGTCGATTCCGGTCATCGTCTATCCGGTGCCGGTGCAAGGCGAAGGCGCCGCGGGGAAGATCGCGCAGATGCTGGCGACCGCCAACGCACGCAAGGAGTGCGACGTCTTGCTGCTGGTGCGCGGCGGCGGCTCGATCGAGGACCTGTGGCAGTTCAACGAGGAAGCGGTGGCGCGCGCGATCCGCGCCTCTTCGATCCCCGTGGTGGTCGGCGTGGGGCACGAGACCGACGTGACCATCGCGGATTTCGCCGCCGACCGGCGCGCGCCGACGCCGACCGCGGCGGCGGAGATGGTGAGCCCTTCGCGCGATGAGTTGCTGGCGCGGGTTGCGGAGCTGGCGCAGGGCGCCACGCGCGAGGCTTTGCGGCGCATCGAGTACGCGATGCAGACAGTGGATGCCTTGGCGCGGCGCCTGGTGCATCCGCGCGAACGGCTGCGTACTTCGCGGGAGCTCCTGGTGCAACTCGCCGCGCGGCTCGCCTCGGCGACGGCGCGGCGCCTCGACTACTTCGACGCGCAAGTCGAGCGCTTCAAGGCCAGCCTCACCAGCCTGAACCCGAGCGCGGTGCTGGAACGCGGCTACAGCCTGACGCGCAATGCGCAGGGCGAGGTGGTGCGCGATGCGGCGCGGGTTGCCGAGGGCGAGCAACTAACTACGACGTTAGCCAAGGGCTGGATCGAGAGCGAAGTACGCAAGACGGGAAGTTAGGCCAGAGGAGAACGCCGTGGACTGGAACGCAGTGTCGGCAATCGCCGGGGTCATGGGCGCGATCGCGGTCATTGTCACCGTCGCCTACCTCGCCATGCAGGTCAGGGACAACACGCGCGCCACGCATTCCCAGACCTACTATCTGGCGACCTCCGCGCTCGCGGAAATGGCCGGCATGATCGGCGGCGACAAGGAACTCGCCCGCATCTTCCGCATCGGCATGGTGAATCCCGACGACCTGGACGAGGACGAAATCGTGCAGTTCGGCTATCTCGGCATCAGCCTGTTCCGTCGCTTCGAGAACGTCTTTTTCCAGTATCAATCGGGCATGATCGACGAGGACTTCTGGACCGGGCACCGCGACAACATCCTGTGGTTCTTCCACCGGCCCGGCATGCAGGCCTGGTGGCAGGACCGCAAGTTCGCTTTCAGCAGGAGCTTCCGCGAGTTCCTGGACAGCTCCACGGCGGGCGAGATCGCGTCGCCGGAAAGTCGCCGCTTGTGAGGATGATAGAGTGCGATCGAATCGATCACAGGCGATCACCATGTCCGATACCGACAAAGTCTTTGCTGGCTCAATCCCGAAAATCTACGAAACGTATCTGGTGCCGCTGATCTTCGAGTCCTACGCCGTGGATTTGGCAAAGCGCTTGAGTTCAAGGTCTGTTTCCCGTGTACTCGAAATTGCGGCCGGCACGGGTGTGTTGACGCGTGCCTTGGCCTTCGCGCTACCCGAGAGCGTCTCCATCGTCGCCACGGATCTGAATCAGGCGATGCTCGACCACGCCTCCGCGGTGGGAACGAAGCGCCCTGTCGAGTGGCGCCAGGCGGATGCGATGCAACTGCCTTTCCCGGATGGAACGTTTGACGCCGTCGTGTGCCAGTTCGGAGCCATGTTCTTCCCAGACAAGTCCAAAGCGTATGCGGAGGCGCGGCGGGTGCTCGGAGCAGGCGGCGTCTTCATTTTCAACGTGTGGGACCGGATCGCGGAAAACGAATTCGCGGACACCTTGACGACCGCGCTCGAATCCCTCTTTCCCGAGGATCCGCCGCGCTTCATGGCCCGTACGCCGCATGGCTACTTCGACCACCGCATCATCGAGCGGGATCTCGCGAACGGCGGTTTCATTTCCTCGCCCCGAATCGACACGGTCGCGGCGCGCAGCCGGGCGACGTCCGCCAGGGTCCCGGCGATTGCGTATTGCCAGGGGACGCCGCTGAGAAACGAGATCGAGGCACGCGATGCCTCGCGGCTTGGCGAAGCAACCGACGTCGCGGCAGAAGCGATCGCCAGGCGGTTCGGGCGGGGCGCTGTAGACGGCAAGATCCAGGCGCATATTGTCAGCATTGAAAGGATTGGGAAAACGTGACGCAGGAACGCGCATGAAGCTCTCGATCCAGATGACGATGGTCGCCGCCGCGATATTCGCCTCCGTCTGCCTCGGCGTGGCGATCAAGGGCTTCACCTCCCTCGGCGACATCGCGGACCCGATCCAGGCCGCCGACGCGCGGGGTTTCGCGTGGTTCTGGGCCTTCCTCGGCGGCGTAGCGATTGCCTGCGGAGCGCTCGCCTGGTGGCTCGCGCGCGCCCACAGGGAAGATGGAGATGCCTGACCGGCGATTCCGCCCGGGGGCGATCCTCGTCGCTGCGCTGCTGGCCCTGGCCGGCTGCGGCAAGCCGGTGCCGATGGAGAAGGCGGCCTATGTGGGCGAATGGCGCGCCCAGGCAATGGCCTTGCTCATCACCCAGGACGGCAGCGTGGCCTACAAACGATTGAAGGTCGGCGTGACGACCTCCGTCAACGGCCCCCTGAAGGGATTCGACGGCGACAGCTTCCTGGTCGGCGTCGGGCCGATGTCGACGACCTTCGTGGTGTCTTCGCCGCCGCGCCAGGTCGGCGGCAAGTGGAAAATGATTGTCGACGGCGTGGAGCTCACCAAGGCCGAGTAGCTCCGCAACTAACGCGCGCGCAGCACCCGCGCCGCCTTGGCCACGTCCTTCGGCTTCACCCAGAACAGCATGCCGTAGCGGCGCCTGCCCGCGGTCACCGCGCTCAGCGCCACCAGGTTGATCCTGGCCTTGCCCAGCCTGCCCAGGACCTGCGTCAGCGCGCCGACCTTGTCGTCGCCCTGCGCGAGGAACACGGTCTTCCTCGAGGAAATCCTCAGTTTCGCCTTGCGCGCCAGCTTGAGGAACTTCGCGTTGTCCTGCGGCACGAAATCCACCTGTGCGCCGCCGCCCTCCGGAAAGCCGGTAAAAGCGAGCAGGTTCACCTTCGCCGCCTTCAGCGCGGCGAGCAGCTGGGCGCCGGCGCCGGGGCGCTGGGGCACTTTCATCGAGTAGTACGAAGCTTTGCGCACACTGGCCATGGTTCCTCCTTGGAATCGCAACGGGGCCCTATAATTCTGCGCTCCCAATGGGCCACCGGCTATCCAAAATCACCACGCGCACCGGCGATGCCGGCGAGACCGGCCTCGGCGACGGCGCGCGGGTCGGCAAGGACAGCCCGCGCATCCAGCTGCTGGGGGACGTGGACGAGCTCAATTCCTGCCTCGGCCTCCTTCTTGCAGAGAAGATGCCCGGCGGCATCCGCAAAGCGCTGCTGCGCGTACAACAGGATCTGTTCGACCTCGGCGGCGAGGCCTGCATTCCCGGCCACAGCATGATCACGGCACTGCAGGTCACGCGCCTGGAGCAGCTGACGCAGGCGCACAACGCCAAGCTCAAGCCCCTCAAGGAATTCATCCTGCCGGGCGGCTCGCGCGCCGCCGCCGCCGCGCACCTGGCGCGCGCGGTCTGCCGCCGTGCCGAGCGCAGCCTGGTGGCGCTCGGGCGCGGGGAAACCGTCAGCGAGCCCGCCCGCCAGTACCTCAACCGCCTGTCGGACCTGCTGTTCGTCCTGGGACGCTCGCTCAACCGCGCCGCCCGGCGCGCCGACGTGCTCTGGCAGCACGAACGCAAGAA
>JBGPPD010000184.1:0-5847 GCA_041488375.1 Gammaproteobacteria bacterium
ACATCGCCGATGCCTGCCGTGCGATGATCGGCGCGAATCTCGCCAAGGCGGCATGACCGACGTCCTCCTCCCGGACGAGGTCTGGGAGGGCGTCGAGCCCGGCACCGAGGCGCTGGTGGAGCAGTGGCTGGTCCGCGAGGGCGAGCGCGTCAACACCGGACAGGCGCTCGCGAAGGTCGTGCTCGTCAAGGCCAATCTGGAGGTGACTGCGCCCGCGGACGGCGTGCTCGAGCGCATCCTGGTGCCCGCGGAGGGGACGTTCCCGAAGGGACGGCCGATCGCCACGCTCCGCGAGACCTGATGAGCGTGGCGCTTGGAGCGATCGCGGTTCATGCCGCGAGCGTGCAGCAGGAGCTCGATTGGATCAATCTGGCGCTGCGCGAGCCGGTCATGCAGCCGGCGGTTCGCGTGTGGGACTACGCAGCGCCCGAGGTGGTGCTCGGCTGTTCCGGGGAAGCGGATGGCGCGATGTTGGAACGCGCTAGCGCGGCTGGGGTGCGGCTGAGCAAGAGGCCGACCGGCGGTGGCGCAGTACTCGCAGGCCCGTGGCTCCTCGGCGCGTCGGTCGCTCTGCCGGCGCGCCACCCTTTCGTCGTTACTGGGCTCGCACAGAGTTACCGCTGGTTTGGGTTCGCGCACGCCGCCTGGCTGCAGAGTATCGGCATCGCTGCCCGAGCCGTAGCGGCGGCACAGGCGCCTCGAGCGCCCGCGCTGTCCTGGGCCTGCTTTGCAAGGCTGTCGCATTGGGAGGTCGAAGCCGGCGGCGCGAAGATCGTCGGCCTCGCGCAATGCCGGCGACGCAACGGCACCGTCTTCTCGTCGGCGGTTCTTGTCGGCGCACCGCCCTGGGAGATCCTGTGCGGCGTTCTCGGCGAGCCGCTTGATGACGCGGCGGTGCTGGCCACGCGCACGACGTCCTGCGCGCAGCTCCTCGCACGGCCGCAGCCGGCCGGGACCTTGGCATCGTCGTTGCTCGCGCGCCTCGCCGGAGATCTGGGTCTGTCCAAGCGGACGCCAATTTAAAGCCCGAGCGTGGTACCCGCCGCGCCGGGAAACGAAGCCGACCAGATCTCCGCGAAGCGCGCGCGCATGGTCAGCGCCTCGGCGTCGTCGTGCAGGCCCAGCGCGCCGCGGAACTGCTGCGCCACCGGCCGGCGCAGGTAATGGCTCTGGTCGAGCACCAGGAAGCTGTCCTGCAGGTTGCGGATTTCCTCGTGCGTGCAGTTGACCTGGATGGCGTGCGCGAAGCGCGCCAGCAGCGCCATCATGCGCGGGCAGTATTTGGTCAGGGGGTCAGGGTCGTGCACCGCGATGTACAGGCGGCGCGTGCGGCTGGCGGCGAGGAACTGCCGGAACTGCTCCACGCGCTGCGCCGTGTTGAGGCGCAGCGCCGACAGGTCCGGGTCGAAGATGCGCAGCTCGCGGCCCTGCGCGGCCAGCAGGCGGTCGAGCGCCTGCTGGAAATCCGCCTCGGTGTCGAACTGCAGGTATTCCGTCTGCGGCGCTGGGTCGTTCAAGCTCGGCGCTCCGGGTGCAGGATTCCGGCCAGGTACCACTCGTAGAATAAATCGGCGTGGGCCGCGGGCACAATCGCGCGGCGCCGGTCCGCCAGCGCGCGCAACGCAAGCGCTCCCGGCACGCGCTCGCCATTGAGGAACACGCGCGCGCCGAGCGTGAGCATCTGCGAGCGGCGATCGAGCGTCACGGCGCGAAGCCGCCGGAACGCCGCGCGGGCGAGCGGACGCGCCGGCGGCGCGAACACCACCTGCGGCTTTGGCGTGGTGAGGTACCTGCCGAGGAAATCCGCGACCTCGCCGCGGCGCCAGCGAATGCGGGCGAGCGTCGCCGCGGCGTGCGCCAGCATGCGCCGCGGGATCTCGGCGCTGCGCTGCGCGGGCCGCAATCCCGGATCGCGGTAGGTTGCGCGCGGCAGCCCGCGCTCGTGCAGGTAGTCGAGGAACGCCGCCGCGAGCTCCTCGCCCTGCGGCGCGCGCAGGCCGACCGAGCAGGTGAAGCACTCCTCGAGCGCCACGCCGTCGTGCCCCCAGCCCGGCGGCAGATAGAGCAGGTCGCCGGGCTCGGCCAGGATCTCCTCGTCGGCGGCGAAGCCCTCGATCAGCTTGAGCGGCGCGCCCTCGACCAAGCGCCAGCGGCGCGCCCGCTGCAATCGCCACAGGCGCCGGCCCGCGCCCTGCACCAGGAACACGTCGTAGGAATCGAAATGCGGCCCCACGCCGCCGCCCGGCGCCGCCCAGCTGACCATCACGTCGTCGAGGCGCGCCTGCGGCAGGAAGGAGAACGTCCTCAGCAGCCGATCCGCGGCGGCGAGGTGCAGGTTGACGCCGCTCACCAGCAGCGTGGCATTGCGTTGCAGCGCGATGCGCGCCAGCGGGCCGTGCGCCACGCTCCAGCGCGCGCCGGATCGGCGGATAAGCCGCGACTCCACGTCGGGCCGCGCCGCCAGCCGAAGCAGCTGCTCACGCGAGGCCACGCCGCGGAATCCCGGCAGCGCGCCGCGCACCAGCAGCGGTTTTTTCTGCCAGTGGCGGTGCAAGAAATCCTGCGCCGACAAGCCCCCTAGCGCCCGAATCTTCATCGCCGGATTATAGGTAGCTTGCCCTCCGGCAAACGATGTGCATTAGAATCAAACGCGACGAACCGAGCCATGCTGCAACCGGGACAAGCGGCACCTGCGTTCGTGCTTCCCGACGCCGACATGCAGAACGTGAGCCTGTCGGAGTTCAAGGGACGGAAGCACGTGGTGGTGTATTTCTATCCGCGCGACGGCACGCCGAGCTGCATCCTGGAGGCCGCCGAGTTCTCCGACCACGAGGAGCAGTTCGTCAAGCACGACTGCGTGGTGCTCGGCATCTCGCGCGACGACTGCCTGTCGCACGCCGTGTTCCGCGACAAGCACGGCCTGTCGATCGGCCTGCTGTCGGACACCGAGGGCGAGGTGTGCCGCCGCTACGGCGTGCTGCAGGAGAAGGAAAGCGAGGGCGTGCGGCGCGAGTGCCTGGTGCGCTCGACCTTCGTCATCGACAAGCAGGGCGTGATCCGCCACGCGCACTACGGCGTGGCGCCGCGCGGCCACGCCACCGAGATCTACGACGTCGTCAAGCGCCTGAAGTCCTGACGGGCTATCATCCCGGCCTGGGGAAAGGGGCCGCCCGATGATGGAAGTGCTTTCCTACGGCATCGGCACGCTGATCGCGCTGGCGGTGTTCCTCGCGCTCGCCTTCCTGTTCATCAGCGACATCACGCAGAAGAAGCACGGCGTGCTGCGCAACTACCCGATCGTCGGGCACCTGCGCTACTTCTTCGAGCAGCTGGGCGAATACTTCCGCCAGTACTTCTTCTCCGGCGACCGCGAGGAGATGCCTTTCAACCGCGCCACGCGCGCCTGGGTCTACCGCCTGGCGAAGAACGAGGGCGGCACCATCGGCTTCGGCTCGACCTACGACCTGCACCAGGCCGGCGCGCTGATCTTCGTCAACCACCCGTTCCCGGTGCTGGAGGAGGAGCGGCTGCCCACGCCGTCGCTCGCGCTGGGCGAGGGCTACTGCAAGGAGCCGTTCACCGCGCGCTCGATCGTCAACGTCAGCGGCATGAGCTTCGGCGCGATCTCGGCGCCGGCGGTGAGGTCGCTGTCGCGCGGCGCCGCGATCGCCGGCTGCTGGATGGACACCGGGGAGGGCGGGCTGTCGCCTTACCACCTGGAGGGCGGCTGCGACATCGTGATGCAGATCGGCACGGCGAAATACGGCGTGCGGGACGCACAGGGCAGCCTGTCGGCGGAGCGGCTGCTCGAGCTCGCCAGGGTGGTGAAGGCTTTCGAGATCAAGCTGTCGCAGGGCGCCAAGCCCGGCAAGGGCGGCGTGCTGCCCGGCAAGAAGGTGACCGCCGAGATCGCGCAGATCCGCGGCATCCCGGAGGGGCGCGATTCGATCAGCCCGAACCGCCACCGCGACATCTCCAACATGAACGAGCTGCTCGACAAGGTGGCGTGGATCCGCGAGCTGACCGGGCGCCCGGTGGGCGTGAAGACCGCCATCGGCGGCTGGCGCTTCATGAACGAGCTCTCCGAGGCGGCGAACCGCCGCGGGCTGGAGTTCGCGCCCGACTTCCTGGTGATCGACGGCGGCGAGGGCGGCTCGGGCGCCGCGCCGCAGGCGCTCGCCGACCACATGGGCCTGTCCGTCGACGAGGCGCTGCCGCGCGTGGTGGACGCGCTGATCGAGGGCGGCCTGCGCGGCCGGGTGCGCGTCATCGCCTCCGGCAAGATCATCACCTCGGCGCGCGCCGCCTGGGCGCTGTGCGTGGGCGCGGATTTCATCAATACCGCGCGCGGCTTCATGTTCTCGCTGGGCTGCATCCAGGCGCTGCGCTGCCACCAGAACACCTGCCCGACCGGCGTCACCACGCACAACAAGCGCCTGCAGCGCGCGCTGGTGGTGGAGGAGAAATACCTGCGCGTGGCCAACTACGCCATGAACATGAACCGCGAGATCGACATGATCGCGCACTCCTGCGGCGTGCGGCACGCGCGCGAACTCAGGCGCGAGCACGTGCGCATCGTGCAGGCCAACCACCAGTCGATCGCCATGAACATGCTGTATCCCTACCCCGAGCCCAAGGCGCGGGTCAAGGCGGCGTGAGAAGAAAAAGAATCGGGGTCTGACCCCGATTTCTGCAGCCAGCGGTTCCAGATGCCGCGCGCGGGCTCGATCAGCTCCGAAGCCGTGAGCCCCACGCCGACGCCGCAGGCGTCCGCCGCCAGTCCGTGCAGGTGCACGCCGAGCACCAGCGCCGCCTCGCCGGACAGGCGCTGCGCCAGCAGCGCGCCGAGGATCCCCGAGAGCACGTCGCCCATGCCGGCCGAGGCCATGCCGGGATTGCCGCTGGTGTTGACGAACCAGTGGCCGTCGCGCGCCACCATCACGCTGCCGTTGCCCTTGAGCACGACGTGCGCCTTGAACTCGGCGGACAGGCGCTGCGCGGCGGCGAGGCGATCCAGTTGCACCTCGGCGACCTTGGCGCCGAGCAGCCGCCCGGCTTCCGCGGGGTGCGGCGTGAGCAGGGTGTCCGCCTTGCGCCGCTCGCAGGCGGCGCGCAGGCCCGAGTCCTCGGCGAGCAGGTTCAGCGCGTCGGCGTCGAGCACGCAGGCCATGTCGCTCGCCAGGGCGGCGCCGACCAGCGCCGAGGCGCGCTCGCTGCGGCCCAGTCCCGGGCCGACGACGATCGCATCGAGGTCCTGGCCGAGCGCGTCGTCGGGATGGCGCAGCATCAGTTCCGGCGTGGCCGGATCCAGCGACAGCTCTTCGAGCATGCCGACGTAGACGCGCCCGGCGCCCAGCTTCAGCGCGCCGCGCGCGGCGAGCAGCGCCGCGCCGGTCATCCCGGCCGCGCCGCCGAGGATCGCCACCGATCCGGAGAGGCCCTTGTGGAAATTCCTCGGCCGCGGCTTGAGCACCTCGCCGAACAACTGCGGCGCCGCCGTCCAGCCGCCGGGCCGCAGCAGCTTGCGCACCTCCAGGCCGAGCTCGGCCACCGACAACTCGCCGCAATGGTCGGGCCCGTCGAGCGTGAGCAAGCCCGGCTTCAAGGCGATGAAGGTGATGGTGTGGGTGGCCCGGATCGCGTGGCCGAGGACGCGCCCGGTGTCGGAGGCGATGCCGCTCGGCACGTCGAGCGCGAGGCGCGGGCAGTCCTGCGCGTTGGCGTAGGTCACCAGCTTGGCGAAATCGCCCTCGATGTCGCGCGCGAGGCCGATGCCGAACAGCCCGTCCACCACCAGGCCCCAGCGCCGGTCCACCGGCAGGGTCGCGGCGTCGGCGGCGGTGGCCA
>JBGPPD010000185.1:0-5840 GCA_041488375.1 Gammaproteobacteria bacterium
GGGACACCGCCACGCCTCACGGCATGCGCCACCCGCTCTCGGACGCGACCATCCAGGACCTGCGCCAGTGCCTCGCGCTCATCAGCGCGCGCGAGCGCGAGCTCGCGCAGGCCGCGGGCCGGCCGGCCGGCGCCCGGCCGCGCTACGCCGACGAGCCGTCGCGCAAGCAAACGCCGATCCGCTTCCACAAGAAGAAACCCTGATGGCCCAGGAAAGCTGCAGCGCGCTCGAACCCTACGCCTTGCGCGTAGTGGGCGACAGCATGGAACCCGAGTTCGCCGACGGCTGCGTCATCATCATCGACCCGGGCCACGCGCCGCGCGACGGCTCCTACGTGGTGGTGGAGTTCGCGGGCGACGTCTTCTTCCGCCAGCTGGTGTTCGACGGCGAGCGCCGGTTCCTCAAGCCCCTCAATCCGAAATACGGCGGCTTCGAGCTCACGCCGCCCTACACCATCCGCGGCGGAGTGGTGCAGCGCGCCGGCCGCCGGCGCTCGCAGCGCAAGCACTACGATTAGGTGCGCCCCGCGCCTAGAGTTTCTTCCCTAGGAAGCCCGCTCCACTGGATCTTCGGCATCACTCGCCGAAGGTTATGCGGGCGAGCTCTTCCTTGAGACGCTTCTGCTCCTCGGGGTCGCGGGAGCGAGTTACGAAAAGCTATAGCCCGAACCACCGCCCCCGGCGGCTGGAGCCGAAGCGCTGCTTCTCGCCGACCAGGGCAACGGAAGGCTCGATGAAGCTCCCCGTGGGCACCGGCCCCGAAAGAAAGTCCACGTCCGCGCGCCCGACGCGGCCTCCCCCGAACTCGACGTAGCAGGTACCCGCCCCGGCGTAAGCCGCGGGTTGTTCGCCGCCCCGCGCTTGCGCCAGTAACGCGGCGGCGACGACGCGCGCGGCCGCTTCGGAGAACGTACCTGCCTTGGCCGTTCCGACACTCGTCACGTCGCCGATTGCATACACGCCGGGGAACCGCGTCTTGAGGTTCTTCGGGTCGACGGGAATCCAGCCGTTCTCCGTCAGGCCGCTCGCCGCGACCACGTCCGGGACGCGGTGCTTCGGGATGCCGAGGAACAGGTCATAGGGCATCTCGCTCTCATCGTCCAGAATGGCGACGCGGCGCGCCGGGTCGAGGGCGCACACGCGCCGATTGGGGACAAAGGCGATCCCCCGCTCGGCGAAAGCGGCGAGCAACGCCTTCGAAGCCGCCGGCGACGGAGGAATCGGAGCACCGAAAGGGATGACAACGCTGATCCTGCAGGCGTCGCGCACACCCCGGGCGGTGAGATGGTCGTGCAGCAGCAACGCGGCTTCGCTCGCCGCGGGCGGGCACTTGAACGGTGCCGAGGTCACGCCGACGATCGCGTGGCCCGACGAGAAGGCGGGGAGCACCTCCCGCAGGCGCTCGGCGCCGGCAAGGGAGTAGAACTCGTTGCCGCCTTCGACGAGGCCCGGTGTGGCAGCCAGATCGTAGTCGGCGCCCAGGGCGACGACCAGCACATCGGCCTCATGGGTCCCGCGGTTGGTCGTCACGCGCCGCGCTTGCGGGTCGATTGCAGTGATGGTTTCCCGACGAAAGACCACACCAGGCCTCACGATGTTGCCGTACGCGAGGCGGACGGCGTCGGGTGTCTCACGGCCGAACATGACGTCGAGCTTCGAGGAGCCGAAGAAAAAGGAGTCGTTCCTGTCGATCAGGGTGAGGTCGAGGCGATCGCCGAGCGCCTCGGAGAGCATCGTGGCGAGCTCGAGTCCGCCGAAGCCCGCACCCAGGACGACGATTCGTTGTTTCATGGCTCGTCTCCTCGCGCGGCGGCGAGGTGGCCGGTCTTCACGTAGATCTGCGCGCCGTCGGGCCCGGCGAACGGGTCGTGTGCCGACAGGTGCGGGCTGCGCAGCCAGCTGCCCCTGGGGTACGTGCCGTGCTCGTCCTCGAACACGCCATCGAGCACGAGGATCTCCTCGCCGCCCCAGTGCTGATGCGGCATGAACCTGGTCGAGGGCGCCCATCGCACCAGCGCGACGTGCTCGGGGCCGTGCTCGTGGAGCGGCAGCACGGTCAGGCCGGGCACCAGGCCCTCGCGCCAGCGCGCCGCGCGGGTGTCGATCACCACGCGCCGGGTATCGGCCGAGGCGAACTGGTTCAGCTTGACGAACAGCACCGCGCCGCCGGGACCGGCCCACGGCGCGTGCGCCGTTCCGGCCGGGTTGCGCACGTAGGTGCCCTCCGGATAGTCGCCGGCCTCGTCGTGAAGGCTGCCGGCGAGCACGAGGAATTCCTCGCCGCCGCCGTGGGCGTGCGCGCTCGACCGCGGCCCGGCCGCATAGCGCACGATCGATGTCTCGCGCGCGATCTCCCCGCCGATGCGATCCAGCATGGTGCGCTCGGACCCGGCCATCGGAGACGGCCGCCACGCCTCGTCACCCGGACGCACCGCCTCGCGGCGCGCGAAGTCTGCTCGAAGCTCCATGGCGGCATCCCCGGTCAAGATCATCCCTTCCGTTGCGCATCGCGGGCGGGCGGCCAGCCGAAGATCGACCGGTAGATCAGCGACGGAATGCAGATATCCGTCGTGCTCACGAGAAGCACCACGAACGTGAGCACGCCGCCGAGCGCGTAGCCGGCGACTGCGTGTCCGGCGGAAAACGCCCAAACCGTGACCAGCAGGAATACGGCGCCCATACCGCAACCGACACGCGTCGGCACGCCGCGCCTGGGGAGCCGGCCGGTCCCGGTGAGGTGGCGGATACCGTAGTTGTAGATGAGGTCGAAGGGGTGCACGGGCGACGCTGCCGCAACCGCCGCGATCGCCGCGAGCATGAGGAGGATGGTGGGCGACGCCAGGACGGTCCCCAGGCCGCCGAGCAAAGCGCACAGGCCAAACGTCAGGCGCAACCAGGGTGCGACGGGCGCCAGCTCCTGCGCGTCGACGGTGTCGAACCCCTGAATGTCCAGGAGACGGTGCGTCCGCGGTGTCAAGGTCTGTCTCATATCGACGCTCCTTTCGTAAGCGCTGCGTGAAACGTCGAGCCGCCGACGCCGGCGGCTCGACGTGCGCGGCATCACGCCGCGTTGTAGATCCGGACGTCCGGGGAGGCGTCGAGCAGCGGCTTGAGCGCGCCGACGACGTCGGCGGTGAAGAGCTCGGTCTTCAGGTAGGCATTCGCGTGCTCCGGCGTGTCGAAGCCGTGCAGCACCTGGACATCGTCGTCGCGGACGAGCAGCTCCTTCGACTTCGCACCGGCGATCGTCTTGAGAAACGGCGCCTTGTAGCGCTGGTAGACCCCGGCGGCCGCAGGCCGGTTGGCGGGAGCGATGTTCAGGGTGATTTCCAGATAAACCATGGGCGTTCTCCTTCGTTTGGGTTGAAAGAACAACTGTGCGCCGTCAACATACGGCTTCGCCTTCATCCGCAGAAGATGGCTCGCGCGAATAGGTTCCATTCGCGCCGGTCGGACTGCGGCAGGTTGCGCGAGTACACTACGGCGGGAGCCGCGGATGACGCTGACCCAGCTAGAGCACGTCCTCGCCGCGCACGAGACCGGATCCTTCAGCCGCGCCGCACGCGCGTGCGGAATCACCCAGGCTGCGCTTTCGAACTCGGTCGCGAAGCTCGAGGAGGAG
Organism: Gammaproteobacteria bacterium; assembly: GCA_041488375.1. GTDB lineage: Bacteria > Pseudomonadota > Gammaproteobacteria > Burkholderiales > SG8-39 > JAABQT01. The sequence goes on from JBGPPD010000185.1 coordinate 3,622, forward strand.
CTCGCAGACCGCATCTTCGCGCGCACCACGCGCCGCGTCGCGCTGACGCCGTTCGGGGAGAAGCTCCTGCCGGAGATCGCGCGGGTTCTCGGCGGGCGGGACGCAATCGTCGAGGCGGCGAAGGCCAGGCAGGCGCCGACCACGACCGTGCTCGGGCACTCTCCGCTGATCCCGTCGCAGCTCCTGACGCGGATCGTCGGCGCCGTTCGCGAGGCGGGTTTCGGCACGGAGATCCGCCTCGTCGAGGAGAACCTGTCGGATCTGCTGCAGCGGCTCGGCGAGCACACCATCGACATCGCGGTGCTGCCCGAGGCCGACTACGCGAGCGCCTTTCGCTCGGCGCCCGTGTTCGAGGAACCGCTCTTCTACGTGCCACGCCGCAGCATCAAGGCGAGGACCGCGCCCGCGGAGCTGAAGGAGCTGGGCGGCGACACGTTCGTGATGGTCCCCGACCGGTGCGGGCTCGCACGGCTCACGCGCGGCCTCTTCGCAGCCGCGAACCTCCCGCTGAACACGTACCCCGGCGAGGCGATGGGCTATCACGTGCTTCAGGAGTGGGCCGCGCTGGACCTCGGCTCCGCGATCCTGCCCGCCTCGCGGCTGACGAGCGACGTCCGGGCCGTCCCGCTCATGCGTGCGCCGCGCACGCCGGCGACGGTGACCTACCGGGTCGTCTGGCACAGGGAGTACAGGCGCGGCAAGGAGCTCGCCGCGCTCTTTCGGTCCTACCGGCCGGTCAGAGGCAACATTGCCTAGAGTTTCTCCCCTTTGGCAGGCTGGCCTCGGAGCAGAAACGTCTTCGGAAATTGTCCTTCGCCGCAGATCTTGAAGGAGCCGAAGTCCTTGTACCAGGGTCCATCCGGCGCATCGGGTTCAGACTCCCTCCACGCCTTCAGTTGGTAGAGGTCCTCGGCGCTGATCTTGCGCTCGCGCAGCCTCTCGAATAAATGGTCGCGAAGCGCCGGAGGAAGACCGCTCCACTGGATCTTCGGCATCACTCACCGAAGGTTATGCGGGCGAGTTCTTCCTTGAGACGCTTCTGCTCCTCGGGGTCGCGGGAGCGCGAGAGCCGGTCGGCGCATTCGAAGAAGCGCTTCTTTTCCTGCTCCCGGGCATCCAGCCCGGACTCGATAAGATCGGCGATGATGCGGCTGGTGCTCGCCTTGCTCGATTGCGCCAGCGATTTCACCCGGCGAGCGACATGCGCGGGAAGACTGACGCTTTGACGGACGGGCTTATTCGCGATCGACATGGCGTGAGGATACACCACGTTGCACCACGTTGCACCTGGCGGACGACCAGCGCGCGCGAGTCCTCAGTACCCGCCCTTGCGCAGGCTCTCGGGCAGGCCCGCGATCTTGCCCGCCTGCTTGGAAGGGTTGCCCGGGTAGAGGTCGAACAGCGTCTTGTTGTCCACCTTGCGGCCGGGCCACTTGTCCTGCATGGCCTTGAGCATGGCGCGGTTGTTCGGCTGCTCGCCGTTGTGGTTGAACCAGGCGTCACGCAGGTACTCGATCACGTCCCAGTGGTACTGCGTGAGGCTGAGTCCCTCCGCGGCGGCGATCGCCTCCGCGACCTCCCGGTCCCAGTCGTCCTGCGATACCAGGTAGCCGGTTTCGGTCGCCTCGAGCACCTTGCCCTTCACTTCGTACGCCATGATCTCTTCTCCAGTGGTTATTCCGGCCTGGAGCGCAGGTCGGCGATGTCCTTGTGCGGGATGAACAGGCCGCAGCCGAGCTTGCGCCCGGCGCCTAGGCCGCTTTGCTGCAGCCGCAGGGACTGCTCGAGCGTGAGGCCGGCGAGCATCAGGCTGCGCGTCTCGTAGGTGCGCGCCGGGGTCGCGACCGGCGTCACGCGGCCGCACACCATGCGTTCCGCCCGGATGCCGAGCGCGCCGAGCTCTGCGGTCGCGGCGCTGACGAACGCCGTCTCGTCGCCCTCGGCAAGGACCACGCTGCGCGAAAACAGGGTCGTGATGCGAGACAGCGGCCGCAGCGCCATTTTTTCCACTCGCAGCGGCGAGCCGGCCACCTGCAGGGTTCGGCCAACCAGCGCGGCGGCGTCCTCCAGGCGGTGCTTGGGCAGGCGCAGCGCGAGTTTGGCGCGATGCGAGAGCTGCAGTTGGGCGTCCGCGCCCTCGGGCCGCATCCAGCCGCTGCCCGAGGCCGCGCCATGCACGGTATGCAGGCCGGCGCGCGGCTCTTCCGAGAACCAGGGCA
>JBGPPD010000186.1:0-5748 GCA_041488375.1 Gammaproteobacteria bacterium
GTAGGCCTGCACATGGCCGACGTCGAAAAACTCATCCGCGTCCTGCACCGCCTGGTCGACGCCGGCAACACTGTCGTGGTCATCGAGCACAACCTGGACGTGATCGCGGAAGCGGACTGGTTGATCGACCTGGGTCCCGAAGGAGGCGACGCCGGCGGCCGGATTGTCTTCCAGGGCGCCCCGGACAAAGCCAACCGGGGCCACACCGCCGCCGCGCTGTCCGAATTCCTCGCGCAACGCAAAGCCGCGTGAGCGCCCTGCCTCCGCCGCGGCGCCCGGTGGCGCTGGCGCTGATGGTCGTTGCGCCGATGCTCTGGAGCATGGCCGGCGTGGTCACGCGGCATGTGGAACGCGCCGCGCCCTTCGAGCAGGTGTTCTGGCGCAGCTTCGCCGCCGGGGTGTTCGTGGCGGCTTTCCTGCCGCTCGCCGGAAGCAACCCCTGGCGCGCGGTGCGGGCCGCCGGACTGCCCGGGCTGTTCTCGGGCACGATGTGGGCGGTCATGTTCACCGCCTTCGTGCTCGCCCTTTCGCTCACCAGCACCGCGAACACGCTGGTGGTGATGAGCGTCTCGCCGCTGCTCACCGCGGCGCTGGCCCGCCTGCTGTTGAAGGAACCGGTCCCGCCGCGCACCTGGCTCGCGATCCTCGCCGGCGCTGCCGGCATCGGCTGGATGTTCGCGGCGGGCCTGGGCATGCACAGCCCGCGCGACGCCGCCGGCATGCTGGTCGCGATGCTGGTGCCGGTGGCCGCGGCGTCCAACCTGATCGCGCTGCGCGCGACGGCGGCAAGACTGGACCTGGTCCCGGCGCTGATCGTCGGTGCACTGCTGTCCTGCCTCATCGCTCTACCGCTCGCGCTGCCTTTCGGCGCCAGCGCGCGCGACCTGCTGCTGCTCGGCTTCCTCGGCGTGTTCCAACTCGGCCTGCCCTGCATCCTGCTGGTGATCGCCAGCCGCTCGCTGCGGGCGCCGGAGATCGCGCTGCTCGGGCTGATCGAGGTGGTGCTCGGGCCGCTGTGGGCCTGGCTCGGCGCGGGCGAGACGCCCGGCACCGCCACGCTCGCCGGCGGCGCCATCGTGCTTGCGGCGCTCGTGGCGAACGAACTCTCCGCGCTCGCGACGCGCAAGCGCGCACCCTAGGCGTTGTCGCCGCCAAGCGTCACCCGCACAGTGGAACTGCCTTGCGTCGTGCTAGTCTGAACAAGTCATGAGAGTCCTTGCCCTGCTGTGCGCCCTGCTCCTGCCGATTGCCGCCGCGGCGGCGCAGGAACTCTCCCCCGAGGCGCTGGTGCGCCAGGTGACGGCCGACGTGCTCGATTCGATCCAGAACGATGCGGCGCTGCAGGCCGGCGACCGCAAGAAGGCGATCGCGCTTGCCGAGCAAAAGGTGCTGCCGCACATCGACTTCACCGAAGCGACGCGGCTGGCGCTCGGAAGCTGGTGGAAGACCGCGACGCCGGCGCAGCGCGAGAAGCTGTCCGCGGGGTTCCGCTCCCTGCTGGTGCGCACTTACGCCAACGCCATCGGCGCATACAAAGGCCAGAGCATGCGCGTGCTGCCGGTGCGCATGGAAGCGGGCGCCGACGACGTCACGGTGCGCAACCAGTTCCTGCGCCCGGGCGCGCCGCCGCTGCGCGTCGACTACGCCATGTACAAGACGCCCGCCGGCTGGAAGATCTACGACATCGTCGCCGAGGGCGTGAGCCTGGTGCTCACCTACCGCGCCGAGTTCGACCAGGTGGCGCGCCAGTCGGGCATCGACGGGCTGATCCAGCGCATCGCGGAAAAGCAATAGCGCGCCGGGGCGCGCTCGTGTATACTGCGCCTCGCAGTACACATCTCGCGTCATCCGGTTAGCGTTCCTCAGTCATTTCAGTCTCTGCCTGAACCGGTTGGAAGCACGTCTTCCCAGGCCGATTCAGGAGATTCGCCATTACTACGTCATTTGCAACACTTGGCCTTCAGGCCGAGCTGCTCCGTGCTGTCGCCGATCAGGGCTACACGGTCCCCACGCCCATCCAGGCGCAAGCCATTCCCGTCGTGCTCGCAGGCCGCGACCTGATGGGCGCCGCGCAGACCGGCACCGGCAAGACCGCCGGCTTCGTCCTGCCGATCCTGCAGCTCCTCGGCGCGCCGCAGCGGCAGATCCGCGTGCTGGTGCTGGTGCCCACGCGCGAGCTCGCCGCCCAGGTGCAGCAGAGCGTGCGCACCTACGGCAAGCACACCAAGCTTCGCTCCACCGTGGTATTTGGCGGCGTCGGCATCCATCCGCAGATCGCGGAATTGAAGCGCGGCGTCGACATCGTCGTCGCCACGCCGGGGCGGTTGCTCGACCACGTGCAGCAGCGAACGGTGGACTTGCGCTTCGTGGAGATCCTGGTGCTGGACGAAGCCGACCGCATGCTCGACATGGGCTTCATCCCCGACATCCGCCGCATCATGAAGCTGCTGCCGCAGAAGCGGCAGAACCTGCTGTTCTCGGCCACCTTCCCGGACGAGGTGCGCAAGCTGGCCGCCACCTTCATGCACGATCCGGCGACCGTCGAAGTCGCGCGGCGCAATACGCCGGCGGAGCTGGTCGACCAGATCGCGCACCCGGTGGCGCATGACCGCAAGCGCGCGCTCCTCTCGCACCTGGTGAAGACCAACGACTGGCAGCAGGTGCTGGTGTTCACGCGCACCAAGCACGGCGCCAACCGCCTCGCCGAGCAGCTCGAGCGCGACGGCATCGAGGCCGACGCGATCCACGGCAACAAGAGCCAGGGCGCGCGCACGCGGGCCCTGAAGCGCTTCAAGGACCAGGAGCTGCGCGTGCTGGTGGCGACCGACATTGCCGCCAGGGGCCTGGACATCGAAGCGCTGCCGCACGTCGTCAATTACGACATGCCGCACGTCGCGGAAGACTATGTCCACCGCATCGGCCGCACTGGCCGCGCGGGCACTTCAGGCGCCGCTGTGTCGCTGATCAGCCATGAAGACCGCCCGCTGCTCGCCGCCGTCGAGCGGCTGATGAAGCGCACGGTCGAACTGAAGGTGATCCCGGGCTTCGAGCCCGGCCAGCACCAGCCGCGCCCGCAGGCCGAGCCGCAGCGGCCGCACCGGCCGCAGCAGCAGCGCCACGGCCAGGGGCAGCGCCGCAGCTTCGGCGGCGGGCAGCGCCGCGCGGCTTAGGGCCACTCCGGCGGGTGGTGGCCTAGCGGCACCGGCGGGCGCGCCCAGCGCGCCGGAGTCTCGGAGAGCTGCACGACCGGCTTCATGTGGGTGATGAGGCCCGCCGGGGACTGGGTGTCCATCACCAATCCCGCCGCCTCCGGCGGCTGCGCGCTTGCCGCATCCACCATCCCGCGATCCACGATCCACTTCGCGGTGCGCGCCAGCGCCACGCGCACCAGCCAGCTGCCGCCCTCGCGCGCGCGGCGCGCCAGCGCCACCGTCGCGCCGTACGCCATCAGGTACCCGCTCACGTAATCGATCGCCGAGCAGGGCAGCAGCCGCGGCGTCACGCCGTCCCCCGAGGCATGGGCCATGCCGCTCACGGTCTGCACGATGCTGTCGAAGCCGCGGCGATTCTTCCAGGGGCCGGTCTGGCCCCAGGCGTTGAGGGACACGCAGACGATGCCCGGGCGCAGCTTTGCGACCTCCTCCGGCGAGAAGCCGCGTGCCGCGAGCGTGCCTGGACGATAGGACTGGGAGAAGACATCGGCACTGCGCAACAATCCGCGCAAGGTTTCCACGCCCTGCGCAGTCCGCAGGTCCAGGTGCGCGGCGAGCTTGCCCAGGCCCGTGTCGAGCTCGATCGCGCCGGAGTCCGGCAGGTGCGCGGCGGTGATCTTCAGCACGTCCGCGCCATGCTCGGCGAGGGTGCGCGCGCAGGTCGGTCCCGCAAGCACGCGTGTCAGGTCGAGCACGCGCACGCCCGCGAGCGGGCGGTCGCCCGCCGGCAGGGGCAGCGGCGGCGCATCGCCGATGCGCAGGATCTCCAGCAGCGGCTGCGCGGCGACCGCCGCCGCATGGGGATGCGCGGCCCATTCCACGGCGCCGCGCGCCAGCCCGGCGCAACCGCCGGCGGCGTGGATCGCTTCCTCGAGGGCCTGGCCGTCCCAGGTCCTGCTCGCTTCATTCGCCTTGGCGCGGTCCTCGCCGGTGCCCAGGACCATCAGCGCGGCCGCGCGATGGTGCGGGAAGTTGCAGTGGATGCTGACCCAGCGCCCGTCGCGCACCGGATAGAAGCCGCTCATCGGATCCCAGGGCGCGGGCGGCGGCTTGCCGTCGATGCGCAGGTAGTAGCCGCTGCGCAGTGACGCCGCGGCGGCGCGCAGGTCCACGGCGACCTGCTGGCGCCTGCCCGTGCGCAGCGCCCACAGTTCGGCCGCGGCCGTGCCGACCGCGGCCAGCGCGGCCGCACCCGCCGCCGCGACGCGATACGGCGTGCGCAGCACCGGGTCGGCGCCGTTGAACGTCGCCTCGCCCTGCAGATTTCCGAGCGCGAGCAGCTCGCGCAGCGATCCCTGCGGCATGCCTTACGTTAGCACGCGGTCGGTTAAACTTGCGCGACCATGCGCGAACCCACGCCGAGAACCATCCATCTCGAGGACTACGCCCCGCCGGCGTTCCTGGTCACGCACGTCGAACTGGACATCGACATTCGCGAGGACGACGCGCTGGTGCGCGCTCGGCTGCAGGTGAAGCGCAACGCCGGCCCCGGCGCCCTGGTGCTGGACGGCGAGGAGCTGGAACTCCTCTCCGTATCGCTGAACGGCAAGCCGGCGGAGCATTCCCTCGCGCCGGACAAGCTGACGATTTCCGGCGTGCCCGACGCGTTCACCCTGGAAACCGTGACGCGCATCGTGCCGCAGAAAAACACCAAGCTCGAGGGCCTGTACGCCACGCAGCACGGCTTCGTGACGCAGTGCGAGGCCGAAGGCTTCCGCCGCATCACCTGGTTCGTGGACCGCCCCGACAACATGGCGCGCTACGGGGTCACCGTGCACGCCGACCGCGCGAAGTACCCGGTGCTGCTCTCCAACGGCAACCGGGTCGCCTCGGGCGAGGAGCCCGGCGGCCGGCACTGGGCGAAGTTCGACGACCCGTTTCCCAAGCCCTCCTACCTCTTCGCGCTGGTCGCCGCGAAGCTGGAGCTGCTCGAGGACTCCTTCACCACGCGCTCCGGCCGCAAGGCGCAGCTTGGCGTGTACGTCGAGCCCGGCAAGCTCGACCAGGCGGGTTGGGCCATGGACTGCCTCAAGCGCGCCATGCAGTGGGACGAGCAGCGCTTCGGCCTGGAGCTCGACCTGGAGCAGTACAAGATCGTGGCGGTCGGCGACTTCAACTCCGGCGCGATGGAGAACAAGGGCCTCAACATCTTCAACACCAAGTACCTGCTGGCGCGCCCGGACACCGCCACCGACGCCGACTACCAGGCGATCGACTCGGTGGTGGCGCACGAGTACTTCCACAACTGGACCGGCGACCGCGTCACCTGCCGCGACTGGTTCCAGCTGTCGCTGAAGGAAGGCCTGACCGTGTTCCGCGACCAGGAATACAGCTCGGACCTGTATTCGCGCGCGGTGGAGCGCATCCAGAACGTGCGCATGCTGCGCGCCGGGCAGTTCCCCGAGGACGCCGGCCCGATGGCGCACCCGGTGCGGCCGCAGTCCTACATGGAGATCCGCAACTTCTACACCATGACCGTGTACGAGAAGGGCGCGGAGGTGGTGCGCATGCAGCACACGCTGCTCGGCGAGGAGAA
>JBGPPD010000187.1:0-5650 GCA_041488375.1 Gammaproteobacteria bacterium
CGCGTCGAGCACCTCGAGCTGGCTGGTGACGCCGTTGGCGTAGCGCAGGCGCGCCAGGCGCACCGTTTCTTGCAGCGCCCTGACGCGCTGGTCCTGGGCATCGTAGCTCTCCCTGGCGCGCGTCTGCGCCACCAGCGCCTGACGCACTTCGCCGAAGGCGTTGCGGATCGCGCCCTGGTACTGGGCGAGCGCCGCGCGCTCGCGCGCCAGCGCCGCGTCGCGCTGCGCGTCGAGCCGCCCGCCGCCGTAGATGGGCTGGGCCAGCGAGGCGACAAAACTCCAGATGCCCGCCGGCCCGGTGAACAGGTCGCCCAGTTCCGCGCTCTCGCTGCCGAGCGCGCCGCTCAGGGTGATCGACGGAAAGTAGGCCGCGCGCGCCACGGCCACGCGCGCGTTGGCGGCGATCAGCCGCTGCTCGGCCTCGATCAGGTCGGGCCGGCGCAGCAGCAGTTCGGAGGGCAGGCCCTGCGGCACCACGGCCGCCACCGGCTGCTCGGGCTGCCCCGGCGCACGCTGCACGCTGCCCTCCAGCACCTCGCGCGGCGTGCGGCCGACCAGCACCGCCAGCGCCGCCTCCTCGATGTCGCGGTCGCGCAGCAGCGGCGGCAATTGCGCCCGCACCGTCGCCGTTTCCGCTTCGAACTGGCGCAGGTCGTAGTCGGAGGTCACGCCCGCTTCACGGCGGCGGCGCTGCAGCGCGAGCGACTCCTCGCGGGAAGCCAGCACGCGGCGCGTGAGCTCCACCTGCGCATCCAGCGCCGCCAGCGCGCTGTAGGAACGCGCCACGCGCGCGGCCCGCGACAGGCGCACCGCATCGCGCACCGCGATGCTCGCCGCGAGGTCGGCGCGCGCCGCGCCGGTGGCGTTGCGCAGGCGGCCGAACACGTCGACCTCGTAGGACACGCTGAGCGCGGCGCGGTAGTCGTCGCGCTCGCGCGCAATGCCGGGCGGCAGCAGCCCGGTGGCCGCCGAGGACAGGGAACGGCCCGCGCTTGCGCCCGCTTCCACCTGCGGGCGCAGCCCGGACTGGGCCAGGCCGAGCAATGCGGCCGCCTCGTCCACCCGCGCCACCGCGACCAGCACATCCATGTTCCCCGCCAGCGCCTGCTCGACCAGGCGGTCGAGCGCCGCGTCGTTGTAGATGCGCCACCAGCGGCCGTCCTCGGCGTAGCGCGGCGCCGATTCCTTCCAGGCCTGCGGCAGCTCGATCGGCGGGCGCTGGTAGTCCGGCTGCAGGGCGCAGCCGGCGAGCAGCGCGAGCGCAAGCGCGGACCTACGCATCGTCGCCGCTCCGGTGCGGCGCGTGGTGCGGCGCCTGCAAGGGCTTGTGCGACACCCCGCGCGACAGCGCTGCCTCGTCCTTGATCTCGGCGGTGCCGCGCTTCTCGGTCAGGTGACGGTCGGTGAACAGCTTGAAGAACAGCGGCACGAAGAAGATGGCGAGGAAGGTCGCCGCCAGCATGCCGCCCATCACGCCGGTGCCCACCGAGTGGCGCGCACCCGCGCCCGCGCCGCTGGACACGGCGAGCGGCAGCACGCCGAAGATGAAGGCGAGCGAGGTCATCAGGATCGGGCGGAAGCGCAGGCGCGCCGCCTCCACCGCGGCCGCCGAGGCCGACAGGCCCTCGTGGTGCTTGAGCACCGCGTACTCGACGATCAGGATCGCGTTCTTCGCCGCCAGCCCCAGCAGCGTCACCAGGCCGATCTGGAAGTACACGTCGTTGGACAGGCGCGCGATGCCGGCGAGCGGCGCGAGCAGGTGCTGCAGCCAGGGCACTCCCGCCGCCAGGTAATAGGGCATCGGCAGCAGGTTGTTGATCCAGATCGCCGCCAGCGCGCCGAAGGTGCCGAAAGGCAGCGCCAGCAGCACCGACAGCGGCAGCGACAGCTTCTCGTACTGCGCGGCAAGGATGAAGAACACCATGATCACCGCCAGGCCGAGCGCGAGGCCTTCGGTGCCCGCCGAGCGCTTCTCCTGGAACGACGCCCCGCCCCAGTCGTAGCTGAAGTCCGGCGGCAGCACTTTGGCGGCCAGGTCCTCGACCGCCTGGATCGCCTGTCCCGAGGACACGCCCGGCGCGCCCTGGCCGAACAGCTTCACCGCCGGCAGGTTGTTGAAGCGGTCCAGCGAATCGGGCCCGGCGGAGTACTTGACGGCGGCCAGCGCGGCCAGCGGCACCATCGAGCCGGCGTTGGCCCCTTCGGTCGATCGCACCCAGACGCGGCCGATGTCCTCCGGGCGCTTGCGATAGCCGGGCTCGGCCGACATCAGCACCTGCCAGGTGCGGCCGTAGCGGTTGAAATCGTTCACGTAGTAGGTGCCGAGCGTGGCCGACAGCGCGCCGTAGAGCTCGTCCAGCGACACGCCCAGCGCCTTCGCTTTCTCGCGGTCCACGTCCACGTACAGCTGCGGCACCTGCGCGCGCCACAGCGTCTGCACGCCGCCGAGCTGCGGGTTCGAATTCGCGGCGCCGAGGAACTGGCCGAGCACCTCGGCGGTGCGCCGCGGGCCGCCTTCGCCGTGGTTCTGCAGGTAGAGCTCGAAACCGCCGGCGGTGCCCAGGCCGAAGATCGGCGGCGGATTGAAGGCGAGCACCAGTGCCTCCTTGATATGGCCGGTCTTCATCCACAGCTCGCCCACCAGCTGTGCGGCGGTGACCTTGCGCTCGTCCCAGTGCTTCTGCGTGACGAAAATGGTCGCGGCGTTGTTGCGAAAGCCCCCGCCGAGGAAGTCGAAGCCGGTGAAGGCGACCACGTCCTCGTTGTTGGGATTGGACTTGATGATGCCGATCACCTGCTTCACCACCTTGTCGGTGCGCTCCAGCGTGGCGCCGTCGGGCAGGATCACCGCCGAGATGTAGAACCCCTGGTCCTCGTCGGGCACCAGCGAGCCCGGGGTGGCGCGCCACAAGCCCACCGCCAGCGCCACCATGCCGGCGAACAGCAGCAGCGAGACGCCGCCGCGGCGCACCATGCGCGCCACGCCGTTTTCGTAGCGGTCGGTGACGCGGCCGAACCACCGGTTGAACCAGCCGAAGAAGCCGCGCGGGGCGCGCGTGCCGGGCCTGAGGACCAGCACGCACATCGCCGGGGTGAGGGTCAGCGCCACCATGCCCGAGATCACCACCGCGATCGAGATCGTCACCGCGAACTGCCGGTACAGCTCGCCGGTGAGGCCGCCGAGGAAGGCGATCGGCACGAATACCGCGCACAGCGTGAGCACGATCGCGATGATCGGGCTGGTGACTTCGGTCATCGCCTTGATCGCCGCCTCGCGCGGCGAGCGCCCTTCCTCGTGCATGATGCGCTCGACGTTTTCCAGCACCACGATGGCGTCGTCCACCACGATGCCGATGGCCAGCACCATGCCGAACAGGGTCAGCGTATTGATGGAATAGCCGAGCAGGTACAGCCCGGCGAAAGTGCCGATCAGCGACACCGGCACCGCGATGAACGGGATCAGCGTAGCGCGCCAGCTCTGCAGGAACAGGTACACCACCAGGAACACCAGCAGCATCGCTTCGGCCAGGGTCTTCACCACCTCGCGGATCGACACTTCGACGAAGCGCGTGGTGTCGTAGGGAATCGAGTAGCTGAGGCCCTGCGGGAAGCGCGCGGCGAGGCCGGCCACGGTATTGCTGACGTTCCTGCCGACCTGCAGCGCGTTGGCGCCCGGCTGCAGGAACACGCCGACCAGCGTGGCGGGCCGGCCGTTGATGCGCCCGATGAAGTCGTAGTCCTTGGAGGCGAGCTCGACGCGCGCCACGTCGCGCAGCCGCAGCGCGGAGCCGTCGGGGTTGGCGCGCACGATGATGTTCTCGAACTCGCGCGGCTCGGCGAGCCTGCCCCGCGTGGTGATGGTGTACACCAGTTCCTGCGCGCCGCCGCTCGGCGCCTGCCCGACCTTGCCGGCGGCGAACTGGGCGTTCTGCTCGTTGACGGCGCGGATCAGGTCGCCGGGCGTGAGCTTGAGCTGGGTGAGCCGGTCCGGCTTCACCCAGATGCGCATGGCGTAGTCCTTGGCGCCGAAGATCTGCACGTTGGTGGTGCCCGGCACGCGCTTCAGCTGGTCCAGCACGTTGAGCGTCACGTAGTTCGAGGTGACCAGGTCGTCGTAGCGGCCGTCGGGCGAGAAGAAGGCGAGCACCTGCAGGAAAGCCGAGGAGCCCTTCTCCACCGTCACGCCCTGGCGGCGCACCTCCAGCGGCAGGCGCGGCTCGGCCTGCTTGACGCGGTTGTTGACGTTGAGCGCCGCCTTGTCCACGTCGGTGCCGATGTCGAAGGTGACCTGGATCTCGACCACGCCGTTGGCCGACGAGGTGGAGGACATGTAGATCATCTTCTCCACGCCGTTGATCTGGTTCTCCAGCGGCGCGGCGACCGTCTGCTCGAGCACCGTGGCCGAGGCGCCCGGGTAGACGGCGCGCACGGTGACCACCGGCGGCGCGATCTCCGGGTACTGCGAGATCGGCAGCGTGCGCATCGAGGCGAGGCCGGCGATCACCACGAAGACCGAGAGCACCGCCGCGAAGATCGGGCGGTCGATGAAGAAGCGCGAGAACATGGGCTATTTCTTGGCCGCCGGGTCGGCGATCTTCACCGGGGCGCCCGGGCCGATGCGCATCACGCCGTCGACGATCACGCGCTCGCCGGTTTTCAGGCCGCCGGTGACGATCCAGTCGCTGCCGGCCCATTCGCCGAGTTCGACCGGGCGCGCCTGCGCCGTGCTCTTGTCGTCCACCACGTAGACGAACTTGCCCTGCGGCCCCTCCAGCACCGCGCGCTGCGGCACCAGCACGGCGTTGGGGCGCGTGGCGCCCGTGAGCGTGACGCGCACGAACTGGCCCGGGCGCAGCCGGCCCTCGGGATTGGGGATCTCGGCGCGCGCGTCGCTGGTGCCGGTCTGGCCGGAGACGCGGATGTCGGCGAAAGCCAGCCGCCCGGTGCGCTGGACCACGCTGCCGTCGGCGAGCGTCAGCACCACCTCGAAGCGCGCGTTCTTGGGCAGCACCAGCCGCCCGGCGTCCGTCTCCTTCTGCAGGCGCAGCCGCTCGTCGTCCGGAATGCCGAAATTGACCCACAGCGGATCGACCTGCGTCACGGTGGTCAGCAGGACCTCGGGGCCGGAGACCAGCGTGCCTTCGGAACGCAGCGAGCGGCTCGCGATGCCGCGGATCGGCGATTCGACGCGGGTGTACTCCAGGTTGAGCCGCGCTTCGGTCAGCCGCGCGCGCGCCGCTTTCAATTCGGCTTCGCCGATCGCCTCGGCCGACACCGTGTCGTCGTATTCCTTCTGGCTCACCGCCTGCTCGGCGTACAGCGGCTTGAGGCGCGCGGCGTTGCGCTTTGCCTGATCGAGGCGCGCGTCGGCGCCCGCCACGTCCGCCTCGGCGCGCGCCAGCGCGGCCTGGAACGGCGCCGGGTCGATCGTGTAGAGCGACTGGCCCTGCTTCACCGGCCCGCCCTCGATGAAATTGCGCTTGAGCAGGATGCCCGTGACGCGCGCGCGCACTTCCACTTCGCGCGAACCGGCGGTCTGGCCCGTGTACTCGAAGGGCGCGAGCACGGCCTTGGGCTGCACCGTGACGATGCCGACCTCGGCGGGCGGCATGCCGCCCGGCGGGCCGCCGTGTCCTCCGCCGGTGGGGCC
>JBGPPD010000188.1:0-5650 GCA_041488375.1 Gammaproteobacteria bacterium
CGACGCGTTCTCGCCCAGCTTGACCAGGCTGCCCTCGGCAAGCTTGATGTACAGGCGCGAGCCGGCGCCGGTCATCACCTCGTCGCCGCCGTGCAACTCCATGCCGGGCGCGAGCGGGATGCGGCGCATGGCGCCGGCGGCGGCGCGCTCGACCCAGGCCGGCATCTGCACGCCGTCCACCACCGCCGCGGGCGCGGCCGCGGCCGGCGCGGCGGCGGAGGCGAGGAGCGCTGCGAACAGAATCCGAAGAATGCGTTTCATGGGTCCTCGCCTAGCGTGCGATGCCGGTTTATACGGGGGGCCGGAAGGGGTGGATGCGCTAAAATCCGCGGCTTCCGCGCAATACGTCACACATGCAGCCTCACTACGATCCCCGCAGCATCGAACAGGAAGCGCAGGCGTTCTGGGCGCAGCGCAATTCCTTCCGCTCGATCGAGGATCCGGCCAAGCCGAAGTTCTACTGCCTGTCCATGTTCCCCTACCCCTCGGGAAAACTGCACATGGGGCACGTCAGGAACTATACCATCGGCGACGTCCTCACCCGCTGCTACCGCATGCGCGGCTACAACGTGCTGCAGCCGATGGGCTGGGACGCCTTCGGCCTGCCCGCCGAGAACGCCGCGATGGCGAACAGGGTGCCGCCGGCCAAGTGGACCTACGACAACATCGCCGCCATGAAGCGCCAGCTGCAGGGGCTGGGCTTCGCGCTCGACTGGGAGCGCGAGCTCGCCACCTGCCGGCCCGAGTACTACAAGTGGAACCAGTGGCTGTTCACGCGGCTGTTCCGCAAGGGCCTGGCCTACAAGAAGACCGGCATCGTGAACTGGGACCCGGTGGACCAGACGGTGCTCGCCAACGAGCAGGTGATCGACGGGCGCGGCTGGCGCACCGGCGCGCCGGTGGAAAAGCGCGAGATCCCGATGTACTTCTTCCGCATCACCGCGTACGCCGAGGAACTGCTCGCCGCGCTCGACCGGATGGATGGCTGGCCCGAGCAGGTGAAGCTGATGCAGAAGAACTGGATCGGCAAGTCGGAAGGCGTGCGCATCGGCTTCGAGTACCAGCTGGAGAACCAAAAGAAGGTCCTGTGGGTGTTCACCACCCGCGCCGACACGCTGATGGGCACCACATTCCTCGCGGTCGCCGCCGAGCATCCGATCGCGGCCTTCGCCGCGAAGAAGAATGCGCAGCTCGCCGAATTCGTAGAGGAGTGCAAGCGCGGCGCGGTGGCGGAAGCCGATCTGGCGCAGCTGGAGAAGAAGGGCATGCCCACCGGCCTTTACTGCACGCACCCCATCTCGGGCGAGAAGCTGCCGGTGTGGGTCGGCAACTACGTGCTGATGGGCTACGGCGAAGGCGCGGTGATGGGCGTGCCGGCGCACGACGAGCGCGATTACGCCTTCGCGCTCAAGTACGCCTTGCCGATCAATTGCGTGATCCGCCACCCCGCGGGCGACGCGGTGCCGCAACCCTGGAAGCCGGCCTACGCGGAAACCGGCCGCTGCATCAATTCGGGAAAGTACGATGGCCTCGAGTACCAGGCGGCGGTGGACGCGATCGCCGCGGACCTGAAGGCGAAGGGCCTGGGCGACAAGCAGGTGCAGTGGCGGCTGCGCGACTGGGGCATCTCGCGCCAGCGCTACTGGGGCTGCCCGATCCCGATCGTGCACTGCGCCTCCTGCGGCGACGTGCCGGTGCCCGATGAGGACCTGCCGGTGCGGCTGCCCGAGCACCTGGTGCCCGACGGCACCGGTAATCCGCTGGCGAAAATGCCGGAGTTCTACCAGACCCAGTGCCCCTCCTGCGGCGAGCCGGCCAAGCGCGAAACCGACACCATGGACACGTTCGTGGATTCCTCCTGGTACTTCGCGCGCTACGCCTGCCCGGACAACGACCGCGCGATGCTCGATGCGCGCGCCAACTACTGGATGGCGGTGGACCAGTACATCGGCGGCATCGAGCACGCCATCCTGCACCTGCTGTATTCGCGGTTCTTCACCCGCGCGATGAAGGCCGAAGGCTTGCTGGAGGTGGAGGAGCCCTTCACCAACCTGCTGACGCAGGGCATGGTGCTGGCCGAGTCCTACTACAGCGACGCGCAGGGCCGGCGCGAGTGGATCAACCCCGCCGAGGTCGAGGTGACGCGCGACGCCAGGGGCAAGATCCTCGGCGGCAGGACGCGCGACGGCCGCGAAGTGGTGTACGACGGCATCGGCACCATGTCCAAGTCGAAGAACAACGGCGTCGACCCGCAGGCGATGATCGACAAGTACGGCGCCGACACCGCGCGCTTCTACATCATCTTCGCCTCGCCGCCGACCAACACGCTGGAGTGGAGCGACGAGAGCGTCGAGGGCTCCTTCCGCTTCCTCAAGCGCCTGTGGGCCTATTGCGTGCGGTTCGACAGTTCCGGCCCCGGGATGACGGATGATCTGGCTAAGGCCACACGCTTCGAAATCCATTCAGTACTCAGGCAGGCGAACTACGATCTCGCCAAGCATCAGTTCAACACTGTGGCCTCGGCCGCAATGAAGATATTGAACGCACTCGAACGGTTCGCTGGTGGGCGGAACAAGGTTACGGAAGAAGGCGTATCGATCCTGCTGCGGCTGCTCTCGCCCATCACGCCGCACGTCTGCCACCACCTGTGGCGCGAGTTGGGTTTCGGCGAAGACCTGCTGCAGGCCGGCTGGCCGGAACCGGACCCGGCGGCGCTCGAGCAGGAGGAGATCGAATACGTGGTGCAGGTCGGCGGCAAGACGCGCGGCAGCCTGCGCGCGCCCCGGTCAGCCGGGCAGCCGGCGCTGGAAAGCCTGGTGCGCGAGAGCGAACTGGTGCAGCGCTACGCCACCGGCAAACCGATCCGGCGCATCATCGTGGTTCCGGGAAAACTGATCAACGTCGTGGTGTGAAGCGCGCCGCCGCCGTCCTGGCCCTGGTCCTGCTCGCCGCCTGCGGCTTCCATCTGCGCGGCACGGCCAGCCTGCCGTTCGAGACCATCTACGTGCCCAACGCGACCAGCGGCATCGCCCTCGAGATCAAGCGCAACCTGCGCTCGGGCACCAGCACCCGCGTGCTGGACGAGGCCCAGGGCGCCGAGGCGCAGCTGCAGTTCACCGACGAGACGCGGCGCAAGGAAATCCTGTCCCTCAGCGCGGCGGGGCGCGTGAGCGAATACCGGCTGATCTACCGCGTCGCGTTCCGCGTCAGCGACGGCAAGGGCGTCGATTTCCTGGCGCCCAGCGCGATCACGCTGACGCGCGACATGACCTACGACGATTCCCAGGTGCTGGCGAAGGAAGGCGAGGAGCAGCTGCTGTTCCGCGACATGCAGGCCGACATGGTGCAGCAGATCATGCGGCTCATCTCCGCCGCGCAAAAGCCCAGCACCTAGCCGGGATGCCGCTGCGCGCCGAGCAACTCGAGCAGCACCTGGCCAAGTCCTGGTCGCCGCTGTACGTGATCCACGGCGACGAGCCGCTGCTCGCGCTGGAGGCGGCGGACGCGGTGCGCGCCGCCGCGCGCAAGCGCGGCTACGCCGAGCGCGAGGTATTCGTTGCCGAGCGCGGCTTCGACTGGAGCGAGTTCGCGCACGCCGGCGCCAGCCGGTCGCTGTTCGGCGGCGCGAAGATCGTCGAGCTGCGGCTGCCCGGCGGCAAGCCCGGCACGGCGGGCGCCGAGACCATCGCCGCGTATTGCGCGCGGCTGGACGGCGAAATGCTCACGCTGGTCACGCTGCCGCGCCTGGACCGCGCCGGCCAATCCTCCGCCTGGTTCGGCGCGCTCGCCGCGGCGGGCGTGGTGGTGGAGGTGTGGCCGGTGGAGCGCGCGCGCCTGCCGCAATGGATCGGCGCGCGCCTCGCGCGCCAGGAGCAGAGGGCCTCGCGCGCCGTGCTCGAGTTCCTCGCCGAGCGCGTCGAGGGCAACCTGCTCGCCGCGCAGCAGGAGGTGCTCAAGCTCGCGCTGCTCGCGCCGCCGGGCGAGCTCGCCCTGGAAACGGTGGAGGACGCCGTCGCCTCGGTGGCGCGCTACGACCCCTACGCCGCCGCGGAAGCCCTGGTGGCGGGCGACCTGGCCCGCTACCTGCGGGTGCTCGAGGGACTGCGCGGCGAGGGCGAGGCGCCGACCTTCGTGTTGTTCGCGGTGGCGAGCGCGCTGTTCGTGCTGCGCGGCGTGGCCGAGGGCAAGGCGGCCGAGCGCCTGTTCGGCGAGCAGCGCCTGTTCAACAAACCCCTGCAGCGTGCGGTGCTGGCGGCGGCGCGGCGCTACCCGCGCGCCGCGCTCGATGCGGCGCTCGCGCAGGCAGCGCTGATCGACCGCGTGGCCAAGGGCGTCGGCAAGGGCGATCCCTGGGATCAGTTCGCCGCCCTCGGGTTAAAATTGGCCGGTGGATCAAAAGCTTGACGTGAAAGCCTACGTGCGCGGGCTGGGCCAGGCGGCGCGTGCCGCCGCCCGCCTGTTGGCGCGCGCCGATGCCGCGACCAAGAACCGCGCGCTCGCGCAAATGGCCGCCTCGATCCGCACGCGCCAGGCCGAGCTGCTGGCGACCAACCGCGCGGATGTCGAGCAAGCGAACAAAGACGGCCGCGACGCGGCCTTCATCGACCGCCTCACCCTCACGCCCAGGCTGGTCGAGCAGATGGCCGAGGGCATGGAGCAGGTCGCCGCCCTGCCCGACCCGGTCGGCCAGTTGAGCGAGCGCGAGCGGCGCCCCTCGGGCATCGAGGTGGCGCGCATGCGCGTGCCGATCGGAGTCATCGGCATCATCTACGAATCGCGCCCCAACGTGACCGCGGATGCCGCCGGCCTTTGCGTCAAGGCAGGCAACGCCTGCATCCTGCGCGGCGGCTCCGAAGCGCTGCATTCCAACCAGGCGATCGCCGCCTGCGTGCGCGCGGGACTCGCGGCAGCCGGGCTGCCCGAAGCGGCGGTGCAGGTGGTCGAGGTGGCCGACCGGGCCGCGGTCGGCGAGCTGATCACGCTGCACGAATACGTGGACCTGATCGTGCCGCGCGGCGGCAAGGACCTGATCGCGCGCCTGATGCGCGAGTCGCGCATCCCCATGCTCAAGCACCTGGACGGCGTATGCCACGTGTACGTGGATGACCGCGCCGACCCGGCGATGGCGGTGAAGATCGCCGACAACGCCAAGACGCAGCGCTACGGCACCTGCAACACCATGGAAACGCTGCTGGTGGCCGAAGGCATCGCGCCGCGGGTGCTGCCGGAGATCGGGCGCATCTTCCGCGACAAGCACGTGGAAGTGCGCGGCGACGCGGCGACCAGAAAATTCGTCCCCGAAGCGAAGGCCGCCACCGAGCAGGATTACGCCACGGAGTGGCTCGCGCCGGTGGTGTCGGTGCGCGTGGTGCGGGACCTGGACGAGGCGATGGAGCACATCGCGAAGTACGGCTCGCAGCACACCGACGCCATCGTCACCACGGACGAAGCGCGCGCGCAGCGTTTCCTGCGCGAGGTCGACTCGAGTTCGGTGCTGGTGAACGCCTCAACGCGCTTCGCCGACGGCTACGAGTTCGGCCTGGGCGCCGAAATCGGCATTTCCACCGACAAGCTGCACGCGCGCGGCCCGGTGGGGCTGGAAGGCCTCACCACGCAGAAGTTCGTGGTGCTCGGCCACGGAGAGATACGC
>JBGPPD010000189.1:0-5623 GCA_041488375.1 Gammaproteobacteria bacterium
CTGGTTTCGCTCGGAGTGCTGACCTCGGCCGTGTACCTGGCAAGGCTGAACCACCCGACGCCGTGGTCCGCGCGCAGCCTGAAGAACTGCGTGGTGTTCCGCCGCTGGGCCTGCGAGCAAACGCATCCGGGCAATGCCGATCCCGATCCGCGCGCGACCGCATTGCTGTATTGCGCGGGAGAGGTGCCCTACGAGAAGAAAATCGACGGCGCACTGCAAGCGCGCCGCTTCGCGGACCCGGACGGCAAGCCGCGGCACGTGACGCTGTTCGAGCTTGCCGGACCGGTGCCGCTGCGGCGCGACCCCGGTTTCGAATTTCGCCTCTACCGCGCCTACCCTCCTCGACCCTAGCGCCCGGTAAAGCTCGGCTTGCGCTTTTCCATGAAGGCCCGGCGGCCCTCCTGGTGGTCGGCGCTGGCAAAGCAGGTCTCCACCATCTTCACGGCCTTCGCCATGTCGCGGTCGGCAGGGTCCTTGAGCGCCTGCTGCACGGCGAACTTGGCCGCCGCGACGGTGAGCGGCGCGTTCTCCGCGATCAACTCGCAGGTCTCGGCGACCGCCTGCTCGAGCTGCGCTGCCGGGACCACGCGGCTGACGAAGCCCATGCGCAGGGCTTCCGGCGCGTCGAACTTGCGCGCGGTGAAGAAGATCTCGGCGGTGTTGGCGGCGCCGATCACGTTCATGAAGCGGCGCACGCCGGTCGGGCTGTAGCCCAGGCCCAGGCGCGCCGCCGGCATGCGGAACACCGCGTCCTCCGAGCAGATGCGCAGGTCGCAGGCGGCCGCGAAGCCCAGGCCGCCGCCGATGCAGATGCCGCGGATGCGCGCGATCACCGGCTTGGAGCAGTTGATCGGCGCCAGGTAGGCCCGCTCCACCGCCTTGTTGTAATCGGCCTGCGCCTCGGCCGTCCCGCGCAGCTTCTCGAACTGGGAGATGTCGGCGCCGGAGATGAAGGCCTTTTCGCCGTCGCCGGCAATGACGATCACCTTCACCGCGGGATCCGCGTCGAGCGCCGCCAGCGTCGCCGGCACGGCGCTCCACATGTCGAAGGTGACCGCGTTCATCTTCTCGGGGTTGGAGAACAGGACGGTCGCCAGCGCGCCTGCGCGTCGGGTGATCAGTTCGGCCATGCGCGGATCATACCGCCGGCGCCGCGGCCGCGCAGATACGGTTTCGCCCTGCGTACTTCGCCTCGTACAGCGCGTGGTCGGCTGCCGTGAGGAGGGCGTCCCAATCCTGTCCATCGATGCCGTAGGAAGCGATGCCCCCGCTCACGCTCACCTCGACGCGCGTTCCGTCCACGCTGACGCCGCGCGCTTCGAGCTCGCGCCGCACGCGCTCGGCCACCCGCACCGCCGTGTCCTTGCCGGTCTGCGGCATCAGCAAGGCGAATTCCTCGCCGCCATAGCGGCCCACGACGTCGTGCTTGCGGATGCTGGCGCGCAACGCGTCGGCGAAGGCTTTCAGCACACGGTCGCCCACCGGGTGGCCGTAGCGGTCGTTGAGCAGCTTGAAGCGGTCCAGGTCGAAGATGGCCAGGCTGAAGGCCGGGCCGCCGCGCGCGCTGCGCGAGACCTCGCGCTCGAATTCCGCCAGGAAGGTGCCGCGGTTGTACAGGCCGGTGAGCGAATCGTAGCGCGCCGAGCGCACCAGTTCGGCCTGCAGCGACTCGATCTCCATCCACATCACCCCGAGCGTCGAGGCGATGATGAAGCCTGCGTAGGCGAGAAAGGTGGCGGCGTTGAGCGCCTCCGGCGCCATCACGTTCTCGGACGGCACGACCAGGGTCGCCGCCCCCCTTGCAGCGGACAGGGCGGCCACCACCCAGAACACGATCTCGGCGAAGCGGCAGGACAAGCGGCACGCCGGCGGACCCCGCCGTTGCAGCAGCAGCGCGGCGCGCGCCGCCACGATCCCCAGAGCGACTGCAATGGCGATGGTGCGCGCCCCATTGCTCGGCCAGAGCACGGTGAACGACAACAAGTACGTAAACAAAAGGCCGGTCAGGCTCCAGCCCGCCACGTCGCGCGGCGGGCTCCCGACGAACAGGCGCAGGCTGCGCAACGCGAGCACCAGGGCCGCGACGATGACCGTATTCGCCACTGCGATGGAGACCCAATCAGGGATCGCCCCCCGCAAGGCGAGACCGAGCAACCCCGCGGCGAGCAGCAGCATCGCCTTGCCCCAGGGTCCGATGACGCGGCTCGAGCCCCGCATCGTGGCGAAGGCAAGGGAGATCGTGCCAAGCATTGCGGCGGCGAGCAGGCTGGCGACGACCAGGGTGCGGGGATCGAGGGCCATGGCGCTATCCATTACACTGGCGCAATGCTAGACGCAATCACGCTCAGTGTGATCCAGAACGGCCTGCAGCAGGTGTGCAACGAGATGGACCTGGCTTTCTGCCGCGCGGCCTTCAGCCCCGTGATTTCGGAGGGCATGGACCGCTCCGACGGCATCTATGCGCGCGAGGACGGCGCGCTCATCGCCCAGGGCGAACTGGGCCTGCCGGTATTCGTCGGCACCATGCAATTCTCCTCGCGCGCGGTGATCGAGCGCGTGCGCGACAACGGCTGGACGGTGCAGCCCGGCGACGTGTTCATCGTCAACGACCCCTATCTCGGGGGCACCCACCTGATGGACGTGCGCTTCGTCAAGCCGTTCTTCTACCGGGAAAAATTGTGGTGCTGGCTCGCCAACACCGGCCACTGGCCGGACATCGGCGGCATGGTGCCGGGCGGCTTTTCGGCCAACGCCACCGAGGTCGAGCAGGAGGGCCTGCGTCTGCCGCCGGTGAAGCTGTTCAAGAAGGGCGTGATGGACCAGGAGATCCTGTCCATCATCCTGTCCAACATCCGCATCGCCGACCAGCGCATCGGCGACATCAAGGCGCAGGCCGCGGCGCTGGCTGTCGGCGAGAGGCGCCTGACCGCCCTGCTCGACCGCTACGGCGCGGACACCGTGGACGGGGCGATCGCCGAGCTGCGCCTGCGCGCCGAGCAGCAGATGCGCGCGAAGATCGCCACCATTCCCGCGGGAACCTGGTCCGGCCACGCCATCGTGGACTCGGACGGCGTGGTGGACGAGCCGCTGCACATCCGCGTGAAGATCACCAAGACCGCGGACCACGACCTGCTGTTCGACCTGTCGGAGTCCTCCCCGCCCTGCCAGGGGCCGATGAACTCCGTCATCGCCACCACGCGCAGCTCGGTCTACCTCGCGATCAAGCACATCTTTCCCGACGTGCCGATCAATGCCGGCACCTTCGAGCCGCTCAAGGTGGCCGACCCGGAAGGCACGTTTCTCTACGCCAAGTACCCGC
Organism: Gammaproteobacteria bacterium; assembly: GCA_041488375.1. Classification (GTDB taxonomy): domain Bacteria; phylum Pseudomonadota; class Gammaproteobacteria; order Burkholderiales; family SG8-39; genus JAABQT01. Next base: position 3,320 of record JBGPPD010000189.1, read on the forward strand.
GCCCGGTGTCGGGCTGCGCGGCGGAGGTCAGCCAGCGCATCGCCGAGGCAGTGTTCAACGCGCTGACGCAGGCCATTCCCGCACAGCTGTTCGCCGCGCCCGCCGGCACCTCGGGCAACCTGGCCATCGGCGGCTATGACCCCAAGCGCGAGCGCTCCTACGTGATGTACCTGTTCACCGGGGGCGGCTACGGCGGCAGCGCGTCGTCCGACGGCATTTCGAACGGCTGCTCGACCATCGGCATTTCCAAGATGCCGCCGATCGAAGTCATGGAGCAGTACTACCCGGTGCTGTTCGACGAGTTTTCGCTGTGCGAGGGCTCGGGCGGCGCGGGCGAAAACCGCGGCGGCTTCGGCGTCAACTACACGATCCGCGTGCGCCGCGGGCCGGCGCGCGCGTCGATGGTGATGGACCATGGACGCACCGGGCCGCTGGGAGCGCTCGGCGGCGCCGCGGGCGGGCTGAACAAGGTCGCCGTGGAAATTTCCGGCAGGCAATACCTGCCGCCGCACCTGTCCAAGGACCAGGACATCCAGTTGGCCCCGGGGGACCGCATCCGCGTGTCCACGCCCGGCGGCGGGGGCTACGGCGATCCGCGCCGGCGCGAACCGGCGAAAGTGGCACTGGACGTGGCGCGCGGGTACTACAGCCGCGAGCAGGCCGAGGCGCTGTTCGGCGTGCGCTTCAAGGCCGACGGCAGCGCGGCCCGCTAGTTCTCAGTAGCGGTACGGCTCCGCGCACTTCACGATCTCGACGGTGCTGCCCAGGTCGAGGCAATGGCGCGCGTCTTCATTCATCCTGGTCGGCGCCTTCCTGGTCGTCGCCGCGGCGGTCTTGGCGGCCTTGGGCTCGCCGGACTGCACCGTCATGCCGGCGGGCTTGGCGGGGGATGCCTGGGACAGAGCGTGCGCCGCCGGGAATACCGCGAGTAGCGCGATAAGAGTCATTGCTAAGGCCTTGTTTGTCATGGACCTGTCCTCTCGAAGGATCCCCACCGTGCCATGCTAGAACCATCCGGGGGCAGAAGCAAATCGACTGCTAACCTAGGCGCCATGGCGTCCCTGGCCCGCTATGCCTGGTTGTCGATTGCCGCGGCGCTGACGACGATGGCCCTGAAGGCGATCGCCGCATGGCTGACCGGCTCGGTAGGGCTGTTATCGGACGCCCTGGAATCCTTCGTCAACCTCGGCGCGGGGGTGCTTGCGCTATGGATGCTGCGCGTAGCCGCCGTTCCGCCGGACGACAAGCACCCCTTCGGCTACAGCAAGGCGGAATACTTCTCGGCCGTGGTCGAGGGCGCGCTGATCATCGTCGCCGCGCTGGCGATCATCGGCACGGCCCTGCCCAGGCTGGTCGAGCCCAGGCCGATCGAGTCCTTCGGCGCAGGCCTGGTGATCTCGCTGGCCGCCACGGCGATCAACCTCGGCGTCGCGCTGGTGCTGCTGCGGGCGTCGAAGACGCACCATTCGGTCGCGCTGGAAGCGGACGCGCACCACCTGCTGACCGATGTATGGACTTCCATCGCCATCGTCGTCGGCGTCGGCGTCGGCGCCATCGCGCTGACCGGCTGGCTGGTGCTCGATCCGCTGATCGCCATCGCGGTGGCGATCTACATCGTCTGGACGGGTGTGGCTGTCATGCGCCGCTCGGTCATGGGCCTGCTGGACCGCTCGCTGCCGGAGGGCGAGCTGGAGCGCATCCACAAGGTGCTGGCGCCCTACCGGGCGAGCGGCCTGGACTACCATGCGCTGCGCACGCGGCGCGCCGGGCGCCGCCGGCTGGTGGAACTGCACCTGCTGGTACCCGGGGAGACCAGCGTGCGCGAGGGACACCGCATCGCCGACGAAATCGAGGAAAAGATCCGCGCGGCAATCCCCGGCACCGGCGTGCTCACGCACCTGGAGCCGATCGGGGACCCGGCGTCCTACAAGGACCAGGAACTGTTCCGCTAGCCCGCGCCGCGCCTCAGATCGGGGGAAGGTTGAACTCTTTCCTCGCGTCCTCGCCGGGCCTTTCCTTGAAGGCCAGCGCCATGACCTCCAGGTTTCCCGTGCCCAGGTAGACGAAGGGAAAGCCGCAGGACTGCAGCATGGCCTGCATGGATTTCAGCGTGAATCCGGTCTTGTGCGCGAAGAAATCGTTGCCGCTGCGCTCGATTTCGACGCCGTAGCCATAGATCACGTCGCGGACGGTGATCGGCCCGGCCGGGGACTGGTACAACAGGTCGTCGATGTCCAGGCCGTTCTGCACCACCTGGCGCATCACCTCCGCCATGTCCGGCACGCGGATGTGGGCGAATCCCTC
>JBGPPD010000190.1:0-5557 GCA_041488375.1 Gammaproteobacteria bacterium
ATCTGCGGCATCGGCCGCGTCTCGGGCCGCGAGTGCGTGGTGGTGGCCAACGACGCCACCATCAAGGGCGGCACCTACTACCCGATGACGGTGAAGAAGCACCTGCGCGCACAGGAGATCGCCGCGCAGAACCGCCTGCCCTGCCTCTACCTGGTGGATTCGGGCGGCGGCTTCCTGCCGGAGCAGGACAACGTGTTTCCCGACCGCGAGCACTTCGGGCGCATCTTCTTCAACATCGCCAACCTGTCGGCCGCGGGCATCCCGCAGATCGCGGTGGTGATGGGCTCCTGCACCGCGGGCGGAGCCTATGTGCCGGCGATGTCCGACGAGTCGATCATCGTCAAGGGCCAGGGCACGATCTTCCTCGGCGGCCCGCCGCTGGTGAAGGCGGCGACCGGCGAAGTGGTGACGGCGGAGGAACTGGGCGGCGCGGAGGTGCACACGCGCGTCTCGGGCGTCTCGGACCACTACGCCTTGAGCGATGCGCATGCGCTGGCCATCTGCCGGCGCATCGTGGGCAACCTCAATACGCGCAAGGAGGTGACGCTGGACCTGCGCGCATCGCGCGAGCCGCTGTACCCGGCCGAGGAGATCTACGGCGTGATCCCGGCCGAAGTGCGCAAGCCCTACGACGTGCGCGAGGTGATCGCGCGCATCGTGGACGGCTCCGAACTGGACGAATTCAAGCAGAACTACGGCACCACGCTGGTGACGGGCTTCGCGCGCCTGCACGGCTACCCGGTGGCGATCCTCGCCAACAACGGCATCCTGTACTCGGAGAGCTCGCTGAAAGCCGCGCACTTCATCGAGCTCGCCAGCCAGCGCGGCATCCCGCTCCTGTTCCTGCAGAACATCGCCGGCTACATGGTCGGCAAGAAGGTCGAGTCCGGCGGCATCGCCAAGGATGGGGCGAAGATGGTGACCGCCGTGGCCACCGCCAAGGTGCCCAAGTTCACCCTGATCCTCGGGGGGTCGTTTGGCGCGGGCAACTACGGCATGTGCGGCCGCGCTTATTCGCCCAGGTTCCTGTGGATGTGGCCGAATGCGCGCATCTCCATCATGGGCGGCGAGCAGGCGGCGAGCGTGCTCGCCACGGTGCGCGGCGAATTCAAGTCCAAGGCGGACGAGGAAGCCTTCAAGGCGCCGATCCGCGAGCAGTACGAGCGCCAGGGCCACCCCTACTACTCGAGCGCGCGGCTGTGGGACGACGGCGTGGTGGACCCGGCGGATACCCGGCGCCTCCTCGGGCTCGCCCTCTCGGCTTCGCTCAATGCGCCGATCGAAGAGACGAGATTCGGCGTCTTCCGGATGTAACCATTCACCCCGACAAGGGAAACATGTCCGAGAACCTGATCATAGAGAAGCGCAACCAGGTGGCCATCGTGGCGCTCAACCGGCCCGAGCTGCGCAATGCCTTCGACGACGCGCTGATCGCGAACCTGACGAAAGCCTTTCGCGACATCGAGGCCGACCCCGCGATCCGCGCCATGGTGCTCACCGGCGCTGGCAGGGCCTTCTGCGCGGGCGGGGACCTCAACTGGATGAAGCGCATGGCGGGCTACGGCTACGAGCAGAACCTGGCCGACGCCAATGCGCTCGCCGAGATGCTCAAGACGCTGGACCGGATGTCCAAGCCCACCATCGCGCGCGTGCACGGCCCGGCCTATGCCGGCGGCGTGGGCCTGGTGGCGGCCTGCGACATCGCCATCGGATCGCACGACGCCGAGTTCTGCCTGACCGAGGTGAAGCTCGGGCTGTCGCCGGCCACCATCAGCCCCTACGTGGTGCGCGCCATGGGCGCGCGCCTCGCGCGGCGCTTTTTCCTCACCGGGGAGAAGTTCGACGCGGGCGAGGCCTACCGCCTGCGGCTGCTCTCGGACGTGTCGCCGCCCGATGAGCTGGACGGCGCGGTCAACGCCCTGCTGGGCCACCTGGTCACCGGCGGCCGCGAGGCGCAAGCCAGGATCAAGGACCTGATCCGCGCGGTGAGCGCGGGACCCGCCGACGACGCGATGATCGCCGACACGGCCAGGCGCATCGCCGAGATCCGCGTTTCGCCCGAGGGCCGCGAAGGCATCGCTTCCTTCCTCGAGAAACGCAAGCCGGCGTGGGTGAGCGAATTCGAGGCGGTGCGCGTGAAGCCCAGGAAGCCGAAGAAGAAATAGGTGTTCCGCAAGATCCTCATCGCCAACCGCGGCGAAATCGCCTGCCGCGTGATGCGCACCGCGCGGCGCATGGGGATTGCCACGGTCGCGGTGTACTCCGACGCCGACCGCGAGGCGCGCCATGTGCGGCTGGCGGACGAGGCGCGCCGCATCGGGCCGCCGGCCGCGCGCGACAGTTACTTGCATGCCGAAGCGATCCTGGCCGCGGCGCGCGATACCGGCGCCGAAGCGATCCACCCCGGCTACGGCTTCCTGTCGGAGAACGAAGACTTCGCCCGCGCCTGCGCGGCTGCGGGCATCGCTTTCATCGGACCGACGCCGGAGGCGATCGCCGCGATGGGCGACAAGTCCGCCTCGAAGCGGCTGATGGAACAGGCCGGGGTACCGCTGGTGCCGGGCTACCACGGCGAGCAGCAGGACGGCGCGTTTCTCGCCAAGGAGGCCGAACGCATCGGCTACCCGGTGCTGATCAAGGCCTCCGCCGGCGGCGGCGGCAAGGGCATGCGCGTGGTGCGCGCGGCGGGCGAATTCAAGGCCGCGCTCGAGGGCGCGCAACGCGAAGCCAAGGCGTCCTTCGGCGACGAACGGGTGCTGATCGAGAAATACCTCGACCGGCCGCGGCACATCGAAGTGCAGGTGTTCGGCGATACGCACGGCAGCCTCGTGCACCTGTTCGAGCGCGACTGCTCGGTGCAGCGCCGGCACCAGAAGGTGCTGGAGGAAGCGCCGGCGCCGGGCATGACGCAAAAGCGCCGCAACGCGATGGGCGAGACGGCGATCGCCGCCGCGCGCGCCGTGCACTACGTCGGCGCCGGCACGGTGGAGTTCATCGCCGAGCAGGATGGCAAGTTCTACTTCATGGAGATGAACACGCGCCTGCAGGTCGAGCACCCGGTGACCGAGATGATCACCGGGCTCGACCTCGTCGAATGGCAGCTGCGCGTGGCGGCGGGCGAGCCGCTGCCGCTCGCGCAGGACGACCTGGCGATCCGCGGCCATGCCGTCGAGGCGCGCCTGTACGCGGAGGACCCCGCGCGCGACTTCCTGCCGCAGACCGGGCGGCTGGCGCACCTGCGCTTCCCCGCGGATGCCGCGGACCTGCGTACGGACGCGGGCGTGGAGGCCGGCGCCTCCATCACGCCGTACTACGACCCGATGATCGCCAAGCTCATCGCCTGGGGCGCCGACCGTCCCGCGGCGCTGGCGCGGCTCGCCGCCGCGCTCGACGAGGTCGAGATCGCGGGCCTGCGCACCAACGTCGAGTTCCTCGCGCGCATCGTGCGCAGCCGCGCCTTCGCGGCAGCGGAGCTCGATACCGGCCTGATCGAACGCAACCGCGCCGAGCTGTTCCCGCCTCGGGCACCGCTCTCCGAGCCGATGCTGGCGGCGGCCGCCTACGCCGAGCTGCTCGCCGAGGAAGATGCGGCGCGCGGCCGGGCCGCCGCTTCCGCCGACCCGCATTCGCCCTGGGACCGCGTGGACGGCTGGCGCCTGAACCAGGATTCGCACCACGCCTTTGCCTTCGCGGAGGGCGACGAGCGCCACGAAGTGGCCGTGCATTTCCGCGATGCGGGCCTGCGCATCGGCATCGCCGGGCGCGAGTCCGACTTCGAGGGCGAGCGCCTTGCCGACGGGCGGCTGCTCGTGCGCCTGGACGGGCGCGCCTTCAAGGCGCGCGCCGTGCGCGACGGGCGCGACTGGCACGTGTTCCTGCACGGCTCTCACCGCCGCCTCACGCTGCACGAGGAGCTCGAGGGGCTCGACATCGACGCCGGCGTCGGCACGCTCGCCGCGCCAATGCCGGGCAAGGTGATCGCCGTGATGGTGAAGCCCGGGGACAGGGTGGCGAAGGGCGCGCCGCTGCTGATCCTCGAAGCGATGAAGATGGAGCACACCATTGCGGCGCCCGCGGACGGCGTGGTCAAGGAGATCCATTTCGCCGCCGGAGAGCAGGTGCCCGAAGGCGCCGAACTGCTCAGACTGGAGTAAGCCATGGCCGGATTGCCCGGGCAGGTGCGTATCGTGGAAGTGGGCCCGCGCGACGGCCTGCAGAACGAGAAGCGGGAGGTGCCCACGACAGTGAAGCTCGAGCTGATCGAGCGACTCGCCGGCGCCGGGCTGCCCGCGGTGGAGGCGACGGCCTTCGTTTCGCCGAAGTGGATACCGCAGATGGCCGACCACGCCGAAGTGCTCGAAGGCATCCGCAGGAAGCCGGGCGTGTCCTACCCGGTGCTGACGCCGAACCTGAAGGGTTTCCAGGCCGCGCTCGCGGCCGGCGCCACCGAGGTCGCGATCTTCGGCGCCGCCTCGGAAGCTTTCTCCAAGAAGAACATCAATTGCTCGATCGCCGAGAGCCTCGAACGCTTCCGGCCGGTCGCCGACGCGGCACGCGCCGCAGGGGTCAAGCTGCGCGGCTATATTTCCTGCGTGCTCGGCTGCCCCTACGAGGGCGAGGTGCCGGCGCGCAAGGTGGCCGAAGTCGCGGGCGCGCTCCACGACATGGGCTGCTACGAGGTGTCGCTCGGCGACACCATCGGCGTTGGCACCCCCGGCAAGACCCAGCGGATGATCGAGGCAGTGGCGCAACGGGTACCGATCGCGCAACTCGCCGGCCATTACCACGATACCTACGGCCAGGCGCTCGCCAACATCTACGCCTCCCTGGAGCTGGGGGTCGCGACCTTCGACGCCTCGGTCGCCGGCTTGGGCGGTTGCCCCTATGCCAAGGGCGCCTCGGGCAATGTCGCCACCGAGGATGTGGTCTACCTGCTGCACGGCCTGGGCATCCGCACCGGCATCGACCTCGACAAGGTGGTCGAGACCGGCGAGTGGATCTGCGCCGTGCTCGGCAGGGAGCCGGGCTCGAAGGCGGGCAAGGCGATCGCGGCGAAGAAGGCGAAGGCGGCTTGATCGCTTCGCCCTGCAACAAGGTCTGCGTGATGGACGCCGAGCAGCGCTACTGCCTGGGCTGCTGGCGCACCCTGGCTGAGATCGCCGCCTGGGGGTCGATGACGGACGAAGAACAACGCGTGCTGCTCTTGCGATTGGAACAGCGCCGTAATATTTCGCGGACTAAAATGCCGGAATGAACCCGACCCTCCTCAAGCGCTATGCGCCCCTCTTCCTCGCAGCCGTACTGCTCGCGGGCTGCGCGTCCGTCGAAACCCCGGCGGCCGACAGGCCCAGGCTCGTCGTGTTCCTGGCCGTGGACGGCCTGCCCGAGTACCAGGTGATGGGCTCCCGCGACCAGTTCGCGCCGGATGGATTCCGGCGCTTCCTCGATCGCGGCACCTGGTTCTCCGACGCGCGCTACGGCCACGCCTTCACCGTCACGGGCGCGGGCCACGCGACCATGCTGACCGGCGCCTATCCGCATCGCACCGGCATCATCG
>JBGPPD010000191.1:0-5545 GCA_041488375.1 Gammaproteobacteria bacterium
ATTGGCGAGCTTGTCCGCGCGGTCGAACGCCGTCGACAGATGCGGCAGAAGCTGGTTGACCGCCGTCAGCATTTTGCCGGCGGTGCCGTTGGTCGCAAGATCGCCCTGCTGCTTGTTGCGCAGATTCCAGACCGACCCATCGAAACCCGGATCATAAGCGTTCAGCAACCGCTGCACCATGTAGCGTTGCTTCATCGGGACTTGGGTTGCGGGCATGCGGCCCTCGTCGATGGCGCGCACCATGTTGGCGATACCAGGGTCCTGCCCGGCCAACACTTGCGGATCGACGTTGTCCGGCACGTTCTTACCAGGGATCAGGAAGCCCTGCGTCGCCTTCGCATTCGCCGGCAGAGTGGCATCGTCTTCCTTAGCCTGGGCCGGATTGGCCGGCGCCGCCGTGGGATCAATGGCCTTGATCGTACCATCAGGCTGGCGGGTGCCGTATGTCGTCACGGTCTGGCCGGTCAGCGGATCGATCCGCTGACCCATCGGCACCGGCTTGCTCATTTCGAACTGCTGATAAGGCGTCGAGCGCGTGAACTGATCGTTGTGGAAGTTGGCCTCCTGCTCCAGCTTCTTGGCCTGCAGATCGTAGCTCTGCTGGTGCTGCACGAACTGCATGCCCTGCTGCAGGCCGCCAGCAATGCCTTGCGGCGTAAAGGCGCCGAGGCCTGCCATAACCAGCGCCATGCGCGAGGGATCGTGGAGCAGTTTCGAGACGTAGCCTTGATTGCCAGGCTGGCCGGCCGGCGAAGGCGGCGTGGCCGCCGCCGCATAACCGAGCGCACGGTTGATCGCCTGCGCAGCGGGCGCGGTCGGCGCGGCGTCATTGGTGTAGCCGAGCGCGGTGGCATCCTGCGTGCCCTGCGCATCGCCGCCCATCAGCGATGCAAGCGGCGTGCTCGGATCGATCTTCGAATTCCTCATCATGTTCGCATAGGCGCCCTGCGCGCCGGGCTGCGTCGTCGTCTGCAGGCTTTGCAGGCGCGCCGCTGCGGGATCGCCCGTGCCTGTGACATAGCCGCCGTAGAGATCGCCGAAGGTCGCCTTCGGATTGGCCTTCAGCACCTGCCGGGCATAGTTCATCACGCCGCTTTCGCCGGCACCGTACTGTTGCGCGAACGCGGGATATTGCTGATACAGCCCATTGGCGAAACGGCCTTGGGGGCCGTTGACGCCGCGCCCGCTACTTTCGAGACCGGCGACCGCATTGGGGAGCGACGCGGCATTGAGACGACTCTCGACCGCCGCCGCAGCCGGCCCAGCCTTCTGCGCGGCTGCGTCGATCTGGCCGCGCTGGAGACCCATGTTCGCGAGCCGCCGATAAGCAAGGCCGACCGTGCCGAGTTGCGAATCATCCGAGCCGGCATCGCCGAGATCGAAGGGAGTATCGCCACCGTCGTCATAGCCAGGCAGCCCATAGGGATTGACGCTGCCGCCCTCGTCATAGCCGGGCACCATCGATGCCCAAGCCGGCCGCGGCAGCGGACTGTAGCCCACGGGAACGTTGCCGTAGCCATACCCACGCATGTGCGTGTAATCGCCGCCACCGTAGGGTGACGCCATGCCTGGCGCGGCCGACATCGCACCAGGAGCCGATGCCGCGCCGATAGCCGCCGACATGCCAGGCGACGTAGCCGGTGCCACGCCTGGCGCTGTGGCCGTCTCCGTAGCCGGTGACACAGATGTCGCCGGGTCGGAAAAGCCTTGCGACGGCCCCAGGGCGCCCAGGCCGTTGAGCCCAGCGATGGCGGCGAGGCTGCCATAGTCGGGTGTCGCCTGCGGAGCGGTCGGCATCGACTCAGCGACGGACGAGACGCCAGGGATGCTCTGCGCCATGGCCTGATCAGCCATAGCCTGTTCAGCCGCATTCTGGGCCATCGGCGACAGGCTCGGCTGCGAGAACCCCAGCGTGGCCGCCAGCGATGGGCTGGCAGCAGGGCCATAGCCTTGCAGACCGGTCACGCTGGGCGGCGCTGTGTTCTCTTCGGTCGCGTCGGGGCTCATTGCGACAGAGCCGGGATCGGCGAAGCCGAAGCCGACGCCGGTATCGCCAGTCGGTCCGTTGATGCTGCCGGGGCCAAAACCGGCGATGCCCTGGTTATCACCGATGCCGGCGGCAGGTGCGCCGAGGCTGGCGACACCGAAGCCCATGCCGGTATCGGTCATGCTGCCTGGGCCAAAGCCCTGGCCAATGCTCGCGTCGTCGCCGAGGGCGCCGAGGCCGCTGGCGATGCCAGCCTGGGCACCGGCGAGACCAGCAGCCGCTGCGTCGGAATCGGCGCCGAAGCTACCGAGGCCAGCATCAGCGCCGGCTGAAGCGGCGGCGTCGCTGCCAATGCCGCCACTGCCGCCGGCATCGCCGACACTGCCGCCAATGCCGCCATCGCCGCCATCATTGGCAGAGGCGCCAGCGTCGCCACCGCTATCACCGCCATCGCCAGCGCCGCCGCCGTCATCGAAGTGTGGCAGAGCATATGGGTTCGCAGGCCCGCCGCGCGCCAGGAAGCCGGCATCCTGCAGCGCGTCCTGCGCTGCATCGCCGAAGCCTGTCTTGCCCAGCGACCGGCCGAGCGCCTGCATGCCCTGCAAGCCCTGCATGCCCTGCTGCTGCATGTTGGGCTGCTGCTGCTGGTTGAGGTTCATACTGAGGCTCGGGACGCGCGTCTGGGCCAGCGGCAGCGACGCGTCGGGAAGACGGAACAGTTTCTTGCCGCCGAACAGGCCGCCGGAAACATCGATCGGCGCCGAACCGCCGGCATCGAAGGCATACGGGTTGACGCCACCGCCGCGCGCATAGGGGACCGCGCCGCCAGTGCCCTTGCCGAGGATGCCGCCGCCCAGGAGCCCGAGACCAGCGATCTGCGAAAACACCGAAGGGTTGTACTGACTCGTCGTCGTGCCGGTGCCAGAACCGTAGGTCGAGCCACCGAGGGCCGGCGCGAGCGCGCCGACCTGGCCGGAGTACCACTGACCCAATTGATAGGGGAGCGCCTGCTGCGCCAGTTGCTGCTGATAGGGCGCGTTGAGCTGCGCCTGCGAAAGCTGCTGCTGCAACCCGCCAGTACCGAGCTGGGCTTGCGCGCCCTGCAGCGCCGCGTTCTGAGCCTGCGAACCGAGCGCCGCCGTGCCATAACCGGCACCTTGCGCCTGCTGTACGGCGTTGCTGTAGAGGCCCGACAGCGTCTGTCCCGCGGCGAGGGCTTGCTGATTGGCCAGGTTGCCCTGTCCGACCGCGATCCGATCGGCGCCGACACCGCCGGCCGCCTGCACCAGGTTGGCGTTGTTCTGTGACTGCTGCTGGCCGAAGACGTTTTGCAGCCCTGCCATCACGTTGCTGGCGTAGGGATTGAGGAACTGCTGCGCGCCCTGCGGCGAGAAGTAATTCGCCGCCTGGTTGATATAGGGCTGCGCCATGCCTTGCGCATTGTTGACGTTCTGAAACGCGGTCTGCTGATCCTGCGAAAAGCCGGCGACCGGCGCGGTCGGGACAGTCGGCGTGCCCTGGTTGTTGAGGTTCGTCGCGTTATTCAGTGCGCCCGCGATGTAGCCGCCGCCAGTCGGGATGTAGGTCGAATTCTGGCTCTGGTTGGTCGTTGAGGTCTGGCTGCCCTTGCTGCCCATCGCAGTTGCCCCCTATGCCGACGCCGCAACGACCGCCGCGCTCGACGACTGGACGGAATTCGGGATGTGCAGGAAGAACTCGCCGACCTTCGGAATCATGCGGCCATAAAGCTCGCACTTGGTCTTGGTCTTGACGTTGGAGATCACACCGGTCAGGAGCGGAGCCCCGGTGCGATTGCTCTGCTCCTTCATCCATTTGATGAGCGCGCGGGCATGGAAGGTCCTGCGACACTCCGGGTCGACATAGACGAGATATTCCTCAAGGTGCTTTTCGCGCGTGTACCAGAACTCGCCGGGCGAGATCAGCAGGATGGCCTCCAGCGCGCCGACATCGCCGATCACGCCGATCACAGGGCGCACGCCCATATCCCAGTTCGGGATCAGCCAGGGCATGATCGCGCGCTGGATGATCCACTCGACCTTGTCAGGGGCATACGGGAACAGCCCATTCTCATGATGCGCCTGCAGGAACAGGCGCCAAATCTCGCCATGATCCTCCGGACGCGCGATGCGAACGATCGACATGAAGCTCATCAGTCCACCTTGGGCGGCTTCAGATTGCGCAGTGTCGAGATGTGCTTCTTGCGGGTGTTCTTGACCCACTGGTCGAGAGCCTTGTGCCCTTTTTCGAGGCTGCCGAACTTGGCGATGATCTTGTCGGGCGGGATCACCACCTCGCCGCCGGCCGCGATGATCGGCGTCGGCTTGCCCGCCCCGGAGGCGCCGCCGTCTGCGCGACCTTTGAGGTTCATGCGCGGCGGTTGCGGCGCGCGGGCCGCGCGCATGGGCGAGGCTGGCGTGCCAAACGGCCCCATGCCGAACATCTTGTTGACGATATGACCGCCCGCCAGCGAGTTGCCCTGCCCGAGCGCCGCGACATGATCAGCCGGCAGGACGTAGGCGCCGCCGCCCACCGTGATCGGCAGCTTGTCAGTCCGTCCCGGCACGTTCGAATGCAGGAACCCCTCGTGGTAGACCTGTCGCGCCGCCATGCGCTCGGCAAATGGCGGCGTAAAGCCGCCGGCAGCCTTGTGCGCTCCGTATTTGCGCGCGTTGGAGAGCGCCGCGGCGACCGCCTGGTTCTGCGGATGGCCAGCGTGAACCATCTCGCTGATGTTCTGCGAAATCGCGGCCCGACTGCCTGATTTGATGAGAGGCATGATCCGAGCATACCCTCATTTCTTCAGGCCATCAATTGGCTATGCGGCCCTGATGAGGGTGATGCCGCCGACGAAGGTCGGGGCCATGTTGGCAGCAACGCCGGTGCCGGCATTTGCGTTGGTGATGCTGATGCCGGTGACGGCGCTGCCTACCGTGTCGGTAAGGGCCAAAGAGCCGCCGTCGGTCCCGCCAAACCTGGTGCCGCCGTTGACAAGGTTGAACAGGTTAGCGATGTGAGAATGCCCTGGATCGCTCAGGCTATTTGAGTGCGAGTGGGTTGGCATGAGTTGATCGCCGCCGCCCGCGAACAGGGTATTGCCGGCGACGCCAGACGCAGCCGACGAAACCCGTCCGACGCCGGCGTCGAGATACATTCGGCCGCGACCGCGCGAATCCGGCAATGTCGCCCCGATCATGGAGAATAGAACGGGGTACGTCGCCGACGAGACGGCGCCGCCGGTACAAGCAAGGTAGGGCGGGACCGTGCAGCCGGACACCCATGCCGGCACCGAGCTGCCGGCGTAGTCCCAATAGGAACCGACGCGTGCGAGGCTCGTGAATTTGATGTTCGTGCCATCATTGAAGACGGTGGTGGCCTCACCCGGCGGGATGGAAACGGCCTGCCCAGCCGCGGCCGTCGTCTGCAGCGTGATCGTAAAGGCCGAGCTGCCGGTTGCGATATGCTGGACGATGTAATCTTTGACGAACGACGTCTTGAGCGTGACCGTAATGCTCGCGGCCAGCGTCGAGTTGAAGGTGA